>WHUD01000339.1:322-915 GCA_009377385.1 Actinophytocola sp. | reverse complement strand
CGCGTCCGCGCTTCGGCTGCAATCGCCGCCGTTGCCGCGGCACCTGCCGTCTGGGTGGTAGCGGACCCCGTGCTCGGCTACGACCTCACAGTCGAGCAGAGTGGCGGCAGCACAATGACGGTGTCGGCGCCCTTCGTGCTCGTCACCGCGCTGGTCGCCTCGCTTGCCGGGTGGGCGGCGCTCGCGATCTTGGAGCGATTCGCGCACCGCGCCGGCACCATCTGGACGGTCGCCGCGACTGTCGTGCTGGTGGCGTCGCTCGGCATGCCTTTCACAGCCAGCACGACAACCTCCACCGCGGTGATCCTCAGCCTGATGCACGTCGCGGTCGGCGCGGTGCTGATCCCGATCCTGGCAAGGAGCGCGCGATGAGCATCTTCACCGAGGCCGAACTCACGTACTTGCAGTCCGAGCGCCGACTGGCCCGGCTGGCCACCGTCGGGAGCGACGGCACCCCGCACGTCACGCCGGTCGGCTGGTCGTACAACCCAGAGTCCGAGGTGATCGAGATCGGCGGGCACGACTTCGCCACCACCAAGAAGTTCCGCGACGTTGCTGCGACCGGTCGGGCAGCACTCGTTGTCGACGACGTG
>WHUD01000339.1:0-312 GCA_009377385.1 Actinophytocola sp. | reverse complement strand
ATCAGGATTCGTCCGCAGCGGATCGTCTCATGGGGGCTCGACAGCTCGCAGAAGCGCACCGCCCGCAGCGTCTGATCAGGCCGGCCCGCGCCCCGCCGACTTGTCAGACGCGCCGCGGAATCCGCGTTGTCAGAGTGGCGATGGACCTGACCTGCACAAACACGGCCGCCCGGTCTGACAGGTCGCGCGGCGTTGCCCGGACCTGACATCTCAGCGACGCGGGCGGAGGCTCCCAATGCGCTACGATGGCGGAAAACCCATCGGCCTGGAGGCAGGCCGAAGCGAGTTGACCAAAGGATTGAAGGTCTCCCA
>WHUD01000338.1:652-917 GCA_009377385.1 Actinophytocola sp. | reverse complement strand
ACATCGGCGCCGACCTGATGGTGAAGTTGGGGCGCAGCAAGAACCTCGAGCTGCGCTACATGATCGGCGTCGATCCGGAGTCGGACGGCCTTGCCAGGGCACGCCGGAGCGGACTCGAGACCTCTGCCGAGGGCGTCGACTGGCTGTTGGCCCAGCCGGAGTTGCCGGACATCGTGCTTGAGGCGACCAGCGCCGAGGCGCACAAGGCCAACGCGCTGCGGTACGCCGAAGCCGGCATCCAGGCGATCGACTTGACGCCGGCGAT
>WHUD01000338.1:0-642 GCA_009377385.1 Actinophytocola sp. | reverse complement strand
CATCGACCTGCCCCACCCGTTTCGCCTGCCCGGACAGCTCGGGCTGCCTACCACGGCAAACTGCTCGTCGTGGCCGAAGCCTATACCGGAACGATCCACGGCCTGCGGCGCACCGTGGCGACAGTTCCGATCGTGCACGCCGTGTCCCGCACAGTGCCGGTCGCCTACGCCGAGATCGTGTCGTCAATCGCTTCGCGGTCGGCCGGTCCGGGGACGCGGGCGAACATCGACGAATTCACCGAGACCACGGCCCATGCGCTCCAGGAGGTGGGTGGCGCCGCTCGCGGCAAGGCCATCATCATCCTGAACCCCGTGGACCCCCCCATGATCATGCGCAACACCGTGTATTGCGCCATCCCCGCGGACGCCGACCGCGACGCTGTCACAGACTCGATCCTCGACATCGTCGCGCAGGTGCAGCGCTACGTGCCGGGCTATCAGTTTCACGCGGAGCCGCAGTACGACGACGCCTGCGAGGCATCGTCTGGCAATGGCCGCGTGACAGTGCTGCTGCAGGTGCGCGGCAACGGGGACTACCTGCCAGAGTACGCCGGCAACCTGGACATCATGACTGCGGCCGCCGCGTTCGTCGCGGAATCTATGGCGACCGCAGAGGCGGTGTCGGTGTGACTGCGGAAACCA
>WHUD01000337.1:441-918 GCA_009377385.1 Actinophytocola sp. | reverse complement strand
CACATCATGACGGATGGACCACTAAATGAAGCGCTTATTTATCGGCAAGTCCTTACCGTGGCGGTGCACGTCCGTGGTGAACTCGACGGGGCGAGCGCCCCGCAGCTGCAGGAGATGCTGGCGCCGCGGCTGGTGTCGGCGATCCGCACCCTGGTACTGGATCTGTCTGGCTGGACTTTCTGGGCGTGGCCGGGTTGGAGCTGCTGGTGCGCACGAGCCGACACACCCACACTTTGGGTATCGCGCTGCGGCTGGTCACCGGGGGGCGGCGGTGCGTCGAGCGGGCCCTGCAGGCCGGTGGTCTTCAGGGTGTGCTGCCGTGCAGCCGCGACCTCGACACCGCCCTGGCGTGACATGCCTCGGCTGGGGAGGGACATGACCCGCGGCGCCTCAGCGTAGGAGGGAAGTAGTGTGGCGTGACTTATGTGATTGGCGAACCCTGCGTCGATGTGCTCGACAAGTCCTGCATTGACGAGT
>WHUD01000337.1:0-431 GCA_009377385.1 Actinophytocola sp. | reverse complement strand
GCCACTTCGACTTCCCTGGCTTCTGTTGGCATCGTACGGGTCAGTACGAAGCGCATGGCGCCATCGGTGCCGTGCGTGGCGTGCAAGACCTTGTCCCGCACGTACTGGGCAGCATCCAGGTCCAAAAACAGCCGACAATCCTGCCCGGCGCGCAATTGCAACGTGCTCGGCGGCGCGGCGCGGACCACCTCCAAATCGACGCCCTCCAAGCGGTCGAAGTCGCTGCGCGGGACGGTCGGCACCCGGATGTGCAACCCACCCCGCGCCGGCGTATCGCCGGAGGCAATCAGGTCGCGGATCACATCCATCGCCTGCCTGGTCACTTGCAGCACCGCTGGCTCACCTTCCCTCGCAGGCGTTGTTGTTCCGCAGGGAAGTCGCGCTCCGGAGACTGCGCCGCGCACCCACTCCTTGGCGATCGCTGTCATAGG
>WHUD01000336.1 GCA_009377385.1 Actinophytocola sp. | reverse complement strand
TCACACGAACGGCCCAGTCCGCCGGGCAAGACCCCTCAAAGTGCGAAACTCAAGTTCCCACTCTTCGTCCAAATTGGCGATATGGCTGCCGATGATCCGCTTGAGCTTCATCCACAGGTATCGGTGGTCGTAGCCCGTGCTCGAGCCGCAGGTCACCACCGCCCCACCGCGTCTGACAACGAAGACGGAGATGCCGAAGGTCGACTTGCCCACGTAGTCGAACACGGCATGCGGGTCGGTTCCGGTCTCGCGCCGGATGATTCTGCCCAAGCGTTTGCCGATCTCGACTGTCTTCTCGCCGTCGTCCGGGTCGTAGTCGTCGAACCCGAGTTCGTTGCGGTCGATGATGACGTCACAGCCGAGGGCGCGCAGGATGCAGGCCTTGCGTTCCGAACTCACTACCCCGACGGGAATCCCGCCGCCGTTCTTCACGAACTGCACGGCATAGCCACCCAGGCCACCGGTGGCGCCCCAGATGAGCACGACGTCGCCCTGTTTGATGCGCACGCCGTGCTCGCCAACCAGCATCCGGTACGCGGTTCCCGCGCACAGCGTGTTGCAGGCAGCTTCCTCCCAGGTCAAGTGGGGCGGCTTGGGGATCAGCTGGCTCGCGCGCATGATCGTGTAGTGCGCCAGCGCGCCGAAGTTCGTCTCGAAGCCCCAGGCGAGCTGACGGTTGCCCATCATGCCGTCGGCGTGTGTGCCCGGCTCCTGGTCATCGACGTAGGCGGGACTGGCCACGACGTGGTCCCCGATCTGCCAGTGCCGCACGCCGGAACCCAGCCGGACGATCACACCCGCTGCGTCCGACCCCACGACGTGATACGGACGATCGTGCCTGGCCTCCCATACCCCTTGCTTGCCGAAGTGCTCCAGAAACCGGAACGTCGGAAGTGGCTCGAACATCGCCGACCACACGGT
>WHUD01000335.1 GCA_009377385.1 Actinophytocola sp. | reverse complement strand
ATGGATGCGCATCACCCGCCTTCACTCGCGACCGCAGCTCCTCCGGGGTGAGGATCCCGTGTCGTGCCTCCTCGTGCTGGAGCGTGTCGACGACGAGCGTCCAGCGCTCGGCCGCTGCCCAGATGAGGCCAAGCGCGAGCTCGTCCGAGCCTTCCTCACGCGAGAGGTCGAGGACGACGCGAGAGCGGACTGGCCCGTGCAGCTTCTGCTCCATGATGCGTTGGGTCTTCGGCTCGAGTCCTTCCTCGGGGTTGAGATAGACCCAGACGTGTCCACTGCCACGGGACAGACGTCCGTCGGTGTGCTCGTCCGGTTGTCGTACGCCACCGAGTGCGACTAGGGCATCAAGGAATGTCGTGGGGTCGACGTTCTCGCCGAACGCCAGCTCGATGGCAGGACCTGACACGACCGCCTCTTACCCTTCGCCGAGCTTCTTCAGCAATGTCTCGAGCTCAGCCTCGGAACGTACCACATGTCCGCCAGCGTCGGTCACGCTCTTCGCCGCCGCGCGCCCGTAGTTGGGTGCGTAGAGGATGACCGGCCTGCCGTCCGGGTTGATCTGCTCGTTGGCCTGGAGTTTCTCCATCTGCTTGAGCTTGCCGCGACGCTGGGCGGTCACCTCGATGATCGTCGTTCGAGTCTCGACGTCCACCTCGCCGACCAGATCGGAACCGTTGCCTTCGACCTTGGCGCCTTCGAAGAAGTCGCCCGTCGCGTCGACCGCGTCGCCCAAGGCGCCGGTGACGTCAGCGAGGACGCCGCCGTCGTCGCTGTCCTCGCTGGTCTCGTCGCCGCCGTCCTCACCGTCGTCGTCGCTGGTGCCATCGTCACCGTTGTCGCCACAGGCGGTGGACCCGGTGAACTTGGGTGGCGTCTCACGAGCGGTGTAAACGGCTCGGGCGCGGGTTCCTCTCGTGGGGT
>WHUD01000334.1 GCA_009377385.1 Actinophytocola sp. | reverse complement strand
TGGACAGCACCGGCAGCCGGGCCTGGACGTCACCACCGTCGCGATACCAGTCCAGCAGCGTGGCGACCGTAAAGGTGTGCCGCGCGTCGTGGATCCGCGGACGCCGCCGCCCCGGCGGTGCCTGGATCCCCGCATCGGCGAGCAGGTCCGCGAAGGTGCGGGTGAGGTTGTGGGCATCCAGACGGGTGCCGCGGGTGGACACGAAGAAGCTCGGCGCCACCGGTTTCGGGCACCACCGGTTACGGCACCGTTCGTAGCCGCGTAGCGCGGCGACGGTGGTCGAGTGCAGGAACAGCTGACGGGACTTGCCGAACTTCGAGTCGGCGATGACCAGCACCCCGCTGTTCAGATCGACCTGGTCCCGATCGAGATTGCAGGCCTCGCACTTGCGCATCCCGGTCACCGTGAGCAGACCGATCAAGGTCTGCCAGGTCGCGGCCCGCAACGCCGGTTTCAACCCTGCGGCTGCCCGGATCAGCGCGTCGATCTCGTCCGGCGAGAACAGGTAGGGGGTGATCCGCCGATAGTGGTGTGGCAGCACGTCTTCGGGTGGGATTTCGGTGGCCGGATCCAGGGCCTTCAGGTGTCGGGCGAAGATCCGTACCACCATCAGCCGCCGGCTCAATAGACCTCGTCGCGGCTGCCGCGCGGGGTCTGGGTCGCCCAAGCCAGCGCGAGCTCGGTGGTGATGTGCTCGGCGTTGCGGGCCTCGCAGAAGTCGCTGAAGCTCCGCAACTGCCGAGCCTGCGTGGTCAGCTTGAACCCGAGTGCCCGCCGCATCACCAAGTACTCCTCGGCGGCCTCCCGCAGTCGGCTCATGACCGGTCACCACCCGGCCACGGACGCGCCAAGATGCGCAGCGCGTTGTGGTGGCGTCTCACGAGCGGTGTAAACGGCTCGGGCGCGGGTTCCTCTCGTGGGG
>WHUD01000333.1:271-922 GCA_009377385.1 Actinophytocola sp. | reverse complement strand
CCTGTGGGTCCGCAGGTCGCTCGAGGACGCCGACCGGGCCGACGCGGCGCGGCACGCGGCGGAGGTCGAGGTAGCCGCCGAGTCGGAGCGCGCCCGGCTGGCACGTGACATGCACGACTCGTTGGCGAAGACGATCCGCGGGATCGCGTTCTCCGCGGCCGCGCTGCCGAACTGGATCCTCCGCGACTCGGAACGCGCCGCAGCCGAGGCGGGACGGGTCGCGGCGGCCGCGGAGGTCGCGTCGAGGGAGGCGCGTGACCTGCTCGCCGACCTGCGGTCGAGCAGGCTCGACCTGCCGTTGACCGACGTCGTCGGTGAGTCCTGCAACAGCTGGGCGGAACGGACGGGCATTGCCATGGACCTGGAGGTCGCCGACGCCGTCGAGCTGCAGATGAGCGCGCGTTACGAGCTCGTCAACGTGCTCGAGGAGGCACTGAGCAACATCGAGCAGCACGCGGGCGCGGAGCACGTCACGGTGCGCTTGACCGAGGCCGGTGACCTGGTACGGCTCACCGTCACCGACGACGGGTCCGGGTTCGACACCGACACTCGAGAGGTGCTGGTCACGGCCGGGCATTACGGACTGCTCGGGATGTCGGAACGTGCGACCAGGGCCGGCGGGCAGATCGACGTCGAGTCGTCGCCGGGCTC
>WHUD01000333.1:0-261 GCA_009377385.1 Actinophytocola sp. | reverse complement strand
CCGACGACAACCCCGTCGTCAGGTCGGGTCTCATCTCGTTGCTCGAGGCCAGCGGGGAGGTCCAGATCGTCGGCGAGGCCGAGAACGGGCAACACGCCATCGAGCTCGCCGCCGAGGTCGCACCCGACCTGATCCTGCTCGACGTACGCATGCCCGTCCTCGACGGGGTCCAGGCGGTCGCGACGCTCAGCAAGGAACACCTTGTGGTCATGCTCACCTACACCGAGGAACCCGATATCATCCGCGAGGCGGTGCGCAACG
>WHUD01000332.1:495-929 GCA_009377385.1 Actinophytocola sp. | reverse complement strand
CGGGGAGTTCCCGACGAGCGCATCCTGCTCGAGGTCGACGCGAGGAACACCTGGGAGTCCCTGGCGGCCACCTCCCGGATCCTGGAGGGCGCGGGAATGGACCGCGCCGTGCTCGTCTCGGACCCGTCGCACGCGTTGCGCATCAAGACGATCTCGGAGGATCTGGGCCTGGAGGCCCAGGTGTCCCCCACCCGCAGAAGTCCGCCCATCAGCGTGTTGACCTCGGTGCGGCGGGGAGTGCGGGAGACCGCGGCGGTGGCGGCGGGCCGCATCATCGGCTACCGCCGCCTCATGGTGCTCGAGGAGATCGTCGCCAGCCGGATGGCGGCACCGGCACGCGCCACGTCAGACGAGGGTGAACTGCTTCTCCTCGGTCGAGCCCTTGAGCGCCAGCGTCGATGACGTGCCGCCGGAGATCACCTGCGAGACCTGGT
>WHUD01000332.1:0-485 GCA_009377385.1 Actinophytocola sp. | reverse complement strand
CACCTCGCGCTGATGCTTGGTGGCGGTGTAACCCTGGGCCTCCATCGCGAACTCCCGCTCCTGCAGGCGGACGTACGCGGGCATCCCCTCGTCGGCGTAGCCGGTCGCCAACTCGAACATCGCCGCGTTGAGCGCGTGGAAGCCGGCCAGCGTGATGAACTGGAAGCGGTAGCCCATCTGCCCCAACTCGCGCTGGAACTTGGCGATGGTGTCCTGGTCCAGGTGGCGCCGCCAGTTGAACGACGGCGAGCAGTTGTAGGCGAGCATCTTGCCCGGATACTCGGCGTGGACGGCTTCGGCGAAGCGCCCCGCCTCGTCCAGGTCCGGCGTCGAGGTCTCACACCAGATCAGCTCGCAGTAGGGCGCGTAGGCGAGCGCGCGGGCGATCGCGGCGTCAATGCCGTTGCGCACCTTGTGGAAGCCCTCGGCGGTGCGCTCACCCACCAGGAACCGCCGGTCGCGCTCGTCGACGTCGCTGGTGATCA
>WHUD01000331.1:250-930 GCA_009377385.1 Actinophytocola sp. | reverse complement strand
CAGGGCGCGAAGAACGCCGGGGCACGCAACATCGTCGCTGTCGACCCGGTGGCCTTCAAGCGGAGCAAGGCCGAGGAGTTCGGTGCTACTCACATGGTCGAGAACATGGAGCAGGCGTGGCACGTCGTCAGCCAGCTCACCCGAGGCCAACTGGCCGACGCCTGTGTCATCACCACAGACGTCGCCGAGGGCTCGTATGTCGGTGAGGCGCTCGCCGTAGTCGGAAAGCGCGGCCGCGTCGTGGTCACCGCGATCGGGCACCCGGACGACACCACGATCGACACGTCGTTGTTCGAGCTCACGCTGTACGAGAAGACCATTCGTGGTGCGCTGTTCGGCTCGTCGAACCCGCGTCACGACATACCCCGCTACCTCGAGATGTACCAAACCGGGCAGCTCAAGCTCGACGAGCTGGTCACGAAGGAGTACGTGCTCGAGGACATCAACGCAGGCTACGCGGACCTGCTGGCTGGCCGCAATCTACGCGGAATCATCCGCTTCTGACCTGTATCGAGAAAACCCACCTTTCGCAGTGTTGAGTGAGGAGAACCATCATGGCCACTGCCCGAGTGATTGAGCATGGCAAGCGCACTGGCTACAGCAGTCTCTCCAAGGGTGGACTTCGCATGAGTTCGTTCCCGATGAAGCTGTTCGCCAAGGGCAACAAGAAGTTCTGGAAC
>WHUD01000331.1:0-228 GCA_009377385.1 Actinophytocola sp. | reverse complement strand
TATCTGACGCAGTTCATCTTCGAGGAGGCCAAGCACACCGAGGGATTCCGCCGCTGGTTCGACGCCGTGGGCCAGACGGAGGACCTCCACCAGTACGTGGACTTCAGCGAGCCCTACGCCGAGATCTTCGCGAAGGAACTGCCGGAGTCGCTGTACGCGCTGGCGAACGACCCGTCTGCCCGGTCACAGGTCAGGGCTTCGGTCACCTATAACCACGTGGTGGAGGGC
>WHUD01000330.1 GCA_009377385.1 Actinophytocola sp. | reverse complement strand
CAATGGTCGGACCGGAGAAATCCCTGTACCGCTGGGAAACTGGATCGGCGAAACGCCATGTGACAACCTCTTCGGAAGCGGCGGGAAGTCCGTCCCTGGCTACGGCAGGACGGCCGACTCCGAGCCGTTCAACGCGTGCCGACCGGGCCGCAGTCCGTAGTAATCAGCTTGCTCCTGCGTCGACAACGACACGATGATCCCTTCCCTCGCGGCCGCGGGCAACGTGTGCAGGATCCGCATGACGCGGTCCATACGATGGGCGACCCCGACTCGCTCGGGCAGGCCGGGAGTCGGCTGGAGTTGCGGAACCACGCCCCGGAAATCCCGGTAGACCCATCGTGGTGCCCGGTTTCGGCCTGGACCTGCTCCAGCGCCACCTGGGCCGAGTCCTTCTCCTCCGACATACCGATCGGCCCCAGCCGGGAGCCGTTGAGAAACTGGACTACACCCTGGCCTGCGCCGCCACCGCCGCATGACTGCGAAACTCAAGCCATCTGAGCAATGGCCGAAATGATCGATCGCTTTGGCTGACCCGTACCGAGTACCTCGGACGGACGAACGCCTCGTCGGCGCCAGCCCTGATGCCTCCCCCAATAGGCTGCCGAATCAAAGATGCTACCGTCGAAGGGGAAGCTGACCTGATGGCGTCACATAATTCCGCCACTCCGCCACCACTGAGAGTCCACGGGTATGAGCCTAGGACCGAACGATCCTCGTCTTCGACAGATATCCATTCAGTGTAATAGCCAGGACCGTTCACGCCACGTAATATCTCGCTCCAAACTACACCCTGAGCTGGATCGTCGGGCTGGCCCGGCTCACCTCGAACTCGTCGCACAACACGCACCGGCACATTCAGTCGGCCAATATTGTTGTGACCTACTACTAAGAAGAACATAACTTTCTGGATACAGTGAGCGTTTCGCGACGGAATTCG
>WHUD01000032.1 GCA_009377385.1 Actinophytocola sp. | reverse complement strand
TCACCACCGCCCTCACGTCGGCAGAATCGTGGCTCGAAAAGCGCCAGCCCGACGACGACCCAGACTGGGTATGGTTCTTTGATCGAGCCGAATTAGAAGCCGAGTTCGCACACTGCTTCCGAGACCTGGGCAACGCGGATCTCGCGAAACGTCACGCGTCAGCCGCTATTGCGCACCACGGTGACGAGTTCGTGCGAAGTACGTCGTTCTGCCGATCGGTACTCGCTGCATCACATATACTCGCCAACGAGCCTGACGAAGCGCTCACCATAGCGAACGATGTCGTGGACATCGCAACGCAGCTACAGTCATCTCGGGTGCTCTCATACCTGACTGATATTCGTAACCGCTTGTCAGGGTTCGACACTAAAGACGTGACAGAGTTCAGTGACAAACTAACAGAAGTGCTTCGTCTAGAACGGTCGCCAGTCACGGGGAACATCCTCGTTCCGTAGGTCGCGGATACGACGCATCACCTCGGCATCGACTTCTGACGACTGACCGAGCATTTGCGCCAGCCACGTCGTCATGTTCAGCTCGCGAATCGCCCTGACAACTTTGAAACCGGGCCACGACAACGCATCGAAACCGCACGCCTCAACGTAGCTTTCGTAATCAGCATCGCTGATCCAGTTAAGCGCCCAGTAGCCGACAGCTTCCACGCACAAGTCCCATTCACGAGGTCCAACGCAGAAGTCTTCGAAATCGATAAGCCTCACTTGACCCGTAGTGCAGTCCCGTAGCAGGTTTGACCTGTGCGCGTCACCGTGGATCGGGCCGACCTCAAGCTCGAAATCAAGTGACTGAAACTGTTCTTCGAGATCCTGTTTCCGGTGCGCCAAGAATTCTAGCTCCCGTGAGGGCAACGACGGCCCGACCTTTGCGAGCCGATCATCCACCTTCGGCATCGGCTGAAAGTCAGGCAACGAGAACCTAGGAGCAGGAAGAGAATGCAGGTCCCTCAGGACAGCGCCAAGCTCGGCCGAGCGTGCGGGCGGCTCGCAACTCTCGATGAACTCCCAGAACGTCACCGCGACATCGCGATCAGCGACCGGCTGTGGCACCTCTGCGAGCCGAGCGGCGGGGAAACGATGGTCCCCGAGCCAGTCGGCAACGTGTAACTCTTTCCGGCTCGCCTCAACGGAGCGGCCAACACGGGCCATAATGTTGCCCGTCGCCAACCGGTACATAGCGTTCTCGCCCATGCGGACAAGCTCCGCGCCGTGAGCGTCGAGTCCGCCATGCTTGCAGGCGACCTCAAGGGTTGCTCGGGTCGTGTGAGCGTCGAACCGCGGTGCGGTCGTCATATACCTAGATTCCCCTTCCGCCAGCCGTACGGATCCAGGCTAAGGGCCAGACACCAAGCCTGGCATGGGTTCTCGCGGGCTTGGCACGTCGCACCTGCCCGGCCCACAAATGGCCCACAGCCAGCCGCATGGGACCGCACACGGCCGCATACAGCCGCCTCACGGCAAACGCCCCGCTGACCGGATTGAGGCTGGTCAGCGGGGCGTTTGCCGTGATCACAAGTGCGCGCCCCGAGGGATTCGAACCCCCAACCTTCTGATCCGTAGTCAGATGCTCTATCCGTTGAGCTAGGGGCGCTTGTTCAGTTTGTTCAGCCAGTAGGCTATCTGGTCACTCGAACCGGCCAGCAACCGGGTACTGATCGGCTCAAGCTACAGCGGAGGCTGCGGGATTCGAACCCGCGAGGGGGTGTTGCCCCCAACCGCATTAGCAGTGCGGCGCCATAGACCAGACTAGGCGAAGCCTCCCAGGCGGTTGGCCAGTGAGCCACTACATTACATGTCCGCTCTTGACCAACGCTACGGCCCCCTGCCAGGGGTGTGACCCACAGCGCGTCCCCTGCATTGAGCGCAGGATAAGCGCCTTTCTCCTTGCTCAACGCAGCGCGAATGCCTCGTTCACCACACCTTGTCAGCGCGCGGCGGCAGCCTCTGATGCCCTAGCGATGAACGGCTCAAGGGCCTTCGGGTTGGCCAGCGCGTCGGCCGAGACAGCCTTCTCGGGCCGCACACCGCTGAGGATCCTCTTCACTGGCACCTCGCACTTCTTGCCGTTGAGCGTGCGCGGAACCTCGCTGACCTCGATGAACTCGTCAGGCACGTGCCGGGGCGAAAGCGCCGAGCGCAGCTCCTTGCGCAGGTCGGGCTCGACGTCGGCAAGCGACGACCCCGGGGCCATCACGACGAAGCACAGCAGCTTGCCCTCGTCCTCACCGACACGGGTGGTGTCGATCACCAGGGAGTCCGCGATCTCATCGCGCCCCTCGACCACGCGATAGAACTCGGCGGTGCCCATCCGTACCCCGCCCCGGTTCAGCGTCGAGTCACTACGGCCATAGATCACCGACGACCCGCGCGAGGTGATGCGGATCCAGTCGCCGTGCCGCCACACGCCGGGAAAGTCTTCGAAGTAGGCCGAACGCAGCCGCGAGCCGTCGGGATCGTTCCAGAAGAACACCGGCATCGACGGCATCGGCTTGGTGATCACTAGCTCACCGACATGCTCAACGACCACCTTCCCATCCTCATCGAAGGCGGTGACAGCGGCACCGAGGGCGCGGCAGGACAGCTCGCCGAGCCACACCGGCACGTCCGGAGAAGCCCCCACGAACGCCGTGCACACATCGGTCCCGCCGGACACAGAGCAGATCTGCACCGGACGTCCGTGCTCGTCTCTGCCGAGTTCGTCGATGATCCACCGGAATCCCTCGACACTCAGCGGCGCGCCGGTCGAACCCACCGCCCGCAGCGCGGACAGGTCGTGCTCCGCCGCTGGCCGCAGCCGCTGCTTGAGGCACTGCTGGATGTACGGCGCCGAGACACCGAAGTAGGTGACGCGATGCTGCTCGGCCAACCGCCACAGCGCACCGAGGTCCGGGTAGCCGGGGCTGCCGTCGTAGAGCACGACCGTCGATCCGACCAGCAAACCGGAGATCAGGAGGTTCCACATCATCCAGCCGGTTGTGGTGAACCAGAAGAACCGCTCACCAGGCCCCAGGTCCATCTGCAACGACAACGACTTCATGTGCTCCAGCGTGATCCCGCCGTGCCCCTGCACGATGCCCTTCGGCAGCCCGGTAGTGCCCGAGGAGTACAGCACCCACAACGGATGCTCGAACGGCACCGGGTCGAACGTGAGTGGCGCGCCGTCGTGCTGCGCGAGCAGCACGTCCCAGTCGTATGTGTCCGCGACGCTGCCGGTGCCCGCGTAGTCGATCAGCACGGTCCCGTTCAGCGAGGGCATCTCCGCTCGCAGTTCCCGCACCGTGCCGGTGATGTCGAATGTCCGCCCGCCATACATATAGCCGTCCACCGCGACGAGCACCTTCGGCTCGATCTGGGTGAACCGGTCGGCGATCGCCCGCACCCCAAAGTCCGGCGAGCAGGACGACCACACCGCGCCGAGGCTCGACGCAGCGAGGAACGCGACCAGCGCCTGCGGGCAGTTCGGCGCGAGCGCCACCACCCGATCGCCCATGCCGACGCCCAGCGAGGACAATGCCGCCCGCGCGCAGGCGACCTGCGAACGCAGCTGCCCGTAGGTGAGCTGCGTGGTGCGGCCGTCTTCCCGATGGAAGACCACCGCGAGGTCGTCGTCCCGTTTCTCGGCACCAGCGACGCCACCAGACAGCGCGTGCTCGGCGTAGTTCAGCGTGCCGCCGGGGAACCAGTGCACGCCGGGCATTCGCTCGCCTTCTGTCACCACCGTCGGCCGTTCGTGCCAGCGCACACCGCAGAACTCGGCCGTCGCGCTCCAGAACGCATCGAGCTCGGCCACCGACCACTCCCACAGCTGGTCGTAGTCGCTGACCTGCACGTTCTTGGCATCACGCAGCCACTGGCGGAACCGCTCGATGGCGGTGTCCGCGACGTGGCCCGCGTCAGGTCGCCACAACACTTCCGGGGCATCAACGTGGGGATGGGACTGCGGTGTCATGCACCCTTCCTAGCCCATGCCCGCCGACGCGCGCCAGACCCGCCGCCGCGAGTGGGTACTCAGGAGGGGAATTGCCCCGCGAATGGAACCACTCGCGGGCCAATTCAGCCGCGTGAGCCGGTTAAGCGAGATTTGCCCGATGCACTCGCCAGGAAACCCGCTAACCTCGACGCCGTACCTCGCGTGGGACCCACGCACGACCGAGGTGCCATGAGCACCGGATCGACCAGGAGCTGACTTATGCCCGTCTCGCCGCGCGCCGATCTCGACTCGCTGCCGGCCTACGTGCCGGGGCGTTCCATCCCTGGCGCCATCAAACTGGCAAGCAACGAAGTCCCGTTGGGACCACTGCCCAGCGTGCTCGATGTCATCGCCGACGCAGCGAAGTCGGTCAACCGCTATCCCGACATGGGGGCATTCGCGCTCGTCGAGCGGCTCGCGTCGAAGCTGGGCGTGAGTCAGGACCAGGTCGCGATTGGCTGCGGCTCTGTCTCGCTGTGCCAGCAGCTCATCCAGGCGTTCTGCGCACCGGGGGACGAGGTGCTGTTCGCCTGGCGCTCGTTCGAGGCGTACCCGATCGTCACCCAGGTCGCCTGCGCGAACCAGATCACCGTGCCGCTCGACGACACCTACACCCACGACCTCGACGCCATGGCCGCCGCGATCACGCAGAAGACCCGGATCGTATTCGTGTGCAACCCGAACAACCCCACCGGCACGGCGGTGCGCCGCGACGCGCTCGAACGCTTCCTGGACACGATGCCGGACGACGTGCTGGTCGTGCTGGACGAGGCGTACCGGGAGTACGTGACCGACCCGGACGTGCCGGACGGGCTCAGCCTGCTTCCCGGCAGGGACAACGTCGCTGTGCTGCGTACGTTCTCCAAGGCATACGGGCTGGCCGGGCTGCGCGTCGGCTACCTCATCTCGAACGAGACCGTCGTGTCCGCGACCCGCAAGGTGTATGTGGCGTTCAGCGTCAACTCGGTCGCCCAGGCGGCGGCGCTGGCCTCGCTCGACGCGGAGAAGGAACTGCTCGCCCGGTGCGTCGAGCTGGTCGCGGAGCGGGAACGAGTGCGCGATGGCCTGCGCGCGGCTGGCTACGACGTCCCGGAATCCCAGGCGAACTTCGTGTGGCTGCCGCTCGGTGACCGTACGGCCGACTTCGCGGAGCATGCGCTGGAGAGCAAGCTGGTCGTGCGGCCCTTCGTCGGTGACGGCGTACGGGTCACCATCGGCACGCCGGAGGAGAACGACACCCTGATCGCTGCCGCGGCATCGTTCTCGCGCTGACCGTGGCCGGGGTGGCACGTCGCCGGTGCCACCCCGAACAGGCCAGCCTCGAAGGCCAGCCGAGGCAGCGTCAGCCTCGGAGGCCAGCTAAGGGCGTGTCAGTCGAGGACCAGCTTGACGATGGCGACGGCGGCGATAAGCACGATGAAGGCGCGCAGCACGCGCGGCGGGAGTTTGCGGCCGACCTTCGCACCGATCAGGCCGCCGACCGTGGAACTGACCGCGAGCAGGCCGATCACCGGCCAGCTCACCGGAGCTTGAAAGGAGTAGACAACCCCGGCGACAGTATTGACGATCGCGGCGAGCACGTTCTTAACGCCGTTGAGCCGCTGCAACGGCTCGTTCAGGAACATGCCGAGCACCGCCATCAGCATCACGCCCTGCGCTGCGGTGAAGTAGCCGCCGTAGACACCGATCAGCAGCACCAGCACGAACAGGATGGGCCCGCCATGTCCGTCGGCGTTGCTGCTGCGCCGTAGCACCCAACCGCTGACCTTGGGCTGAGCGAGCACCAGGACCAGCGCGAGGCCGATCAGCCACGGCACGACGGTCTCGAAGGTGTCAGGGGGCAGCGCGAGCAGGAGCACCGCGCCGCACACGGCGCCGACGACGGACCCAACGGCGAGCCGCGTGACCCTGCGCGCCTGGCCCCTGAGCTCCTCCCGGTAGCCGATGGAGCCGCTGATGGCGCCGGGGACGAGCCCGATGGCGTTGGACGTCGTGGCCGTGACCGGCGGGTAGCCGAGCGTGATCAGCACGGGAAAGGTGACCAGTGTGCCGGAGCCGACCACGGTGTTGATCATGCCTGCCCAGATGCCGACCGCCGAGATCACCACCGCATGCCACCAGGTCACCGTTGCAGGCTAGGCCGATCTTGCTGGTGCCGCGAAGCGGACGTGGTGCACCCCTCACGCGAAACGTGCCGATCGCACCAGGATTGAACGGGCATCGGGGTGGGTACTCAGGCTTAGCCGTGCGAGTGGCCAGCCGCTGCGGAACGGGCCGTCGCACGGCAGAGTGGTCGCGAGAGCAGCGATACTCGCGGCGGGCCCGCAGTCGTCGAAGAACGTGGTGAAAAGTGACAGATCCGCAGCAACGCGCCAGTAGTGAGATTGGCGCGAAGGATGACATCGAAATGCGCCTCGGCGCGAACTTGGTTCATCTGCCGATCGTTCGCGCTGTAGCCGTGAACATCGCTATGCGTGCCGACTTCGACGTCGACGCGATCTCCGATCTTGAGCTTGCCGTCGACGAGGCATGCTCCTCGCTGATCACCCATGCCGTCGCCGGTTCGGTGCTGTCGTGCCGGTTCACCATCGGCGCAGACGACATCATGTTCACCGCGACCATCACGTCGACGGAAGATGTGACGCCGAGCGAGTCCACGTTCGGCTGGCGCGTGTTGACCACGCTCGCCGACGACGTCGCGAGCTGGGCAGATCAAGTGGATGACTCGCTACACCAGGTGCACATCGAGTTCGTCAAACGCAGGCCGGTGGTCACCCGGTGAGGCAGGCGGCGACAACATCGCAGCAGCGGCACTCGTCACATGAGTACGACCACCTGGTTCCGCTGTTCGACGAGCTTGCCGCCCTGGATGAGGACGACCTTCGTCGCGAGGCCATCCGCGACGAACTGGTACGGGGCTACCTTCCGCTTGCCGAGCACATCGCGCACCGGTTCGCGGGCAGAGGCACCCCGAAGGAGGATCTGGTGCAGGTCGCAACGGTCGGGCTGATCAACGCGGTTGACCGGTTCAAGCCGGACAAGGGCAGCGACTTCCTCTCCTACGCGGTGCCGACCGTCATGGGCGAGGTCCGCAGGCACTTCCGCGACGCGAGCTGGGCGATGCGAGTGCCGCGCAGGCTCAAGGAGCTGCACCTCTCGGTGTCCGGGGCGAGCACCCGGCTCGCGCAGCAACTCGGCAGGGCGCCGACGCCAGCGGAGATCGCCAAGCACCTCGGCATCAGCAAGGACGAGGTGTACGAGGGGCTCGAAGCTGGCCAGGCCTACCACGCCTCCTCGCTGGACGAGTCGCTCGGCAACGACGGCGAGGGGATGCCGCTTGGCGAGGCCATCGGCGAGCAGGACGCCGGGATCGAGGGCGTCGAGAACCACGAGGCGCTCGAGCCACTCATCCGCGAGCTGCCGCAGCGGGAACGGCACATCATCGCGCTGCGCTTCTACTACAACCTGACGCAGACACAGATCGCCGAGCGCGTCGGCATCTCCCAGATGCACGTATCGCGCCTGCTCAGCCGCACCCTCGCGAAGCTGCGCCATGGCCTGTTGGATAGCGACGCCGAAGCCGAGGAGTCCGAAGCAAGCGGCTAGGAGCTACGCGGCTCGACGTAGCGCAGAATCCGTCAGACAACGGATGCCTGTTGTCGCGTACAGCGCGAGAGTGACCAGAGCGACTCATCGAGGGGAGCGCCATGGTCACCACACAACGCAGGCTGCGCGGACGACTCCGCAAGGGTGTCCTGCTTGTCCACATCATCTCGGTCGGCGCCTGGTTCGGCATCGACGTCGTGCTCGCCGTGCTGGTGTTCACCGCGCTGCTCACCGACGACACCGGCGTCGCGGTCACCAGCCTCGCCGCGCTCGAACTGTTCGCCGTCTGGCCGATGCTCGTGGCCAGCCTGCTCAGCCTTGCCAGCGGCATCGTGCTTGGACTCGGCAGCAAGTGGGGCATCCTGCGATACTGGTGGGTGCTCGTCAAGCTCGTCATCAACGTGGGGATGTCGGCGTTGATCGTGTTCGCGCTGCGCCCCGGCATCGGCGACGCGGCCGAGTACGCGGGACGGCTCGCGGCCGGTGACGCCACGGCAACCATGCCGGAGGACCTGATCTTCCCACCGATCGTGTCGCCGACGTTGCTGCTGATCGCGTTCACGCTGTCGGTGTTGAAACCATGGGGCCGCGTGCGCGCCAGCTCACCGCCGCCCAGGGTCGCCAGCGAAGAGATCTACGCGGCGGCCTGACCTCCGGCCTATCCTGGTGTTCCGATCACGGGAAAGGAAGGTGGGGAGCGCATGCCCGAGCAGTTCGCGGAAGGCGTCAACGGCATCAACGTCTGCTACGAAACGTTCGGGCCACCCGACGGCGAGCCGCTGCTGCTGATCATGGGCCTGTCTGCGCCGATGACCTGGTGGGACGACCAATTCTGCCTGCTGCTCGCCGAGCGCGGCTTCCACGTTATCCGCTTCGACAATCGCGACTGCGGCCGGTCGTCGTCGATCGGCGGCGCGGTGAGCCTGCCCGCCGCGTACCTGGGCAGGAAGACCGCCTACTCGCTGGACGACATGTCCGACGACGCGGCGGCGCTGCTGGAACGGCTCGGCGTCGCGTCGGCGCACATCGTCGGCGCGTCGCTGGGTGGCATGGTCGGCCAGCTGCTGGCGATCCGCCATCCCGACCGGGCGCGCTCATTGACGTCGATCATGTCGCACACCGGCAATCGGCTGGTCTGGCGGCCGCACCGCAAGGCCGTGGCGACGCTGCTCACCGCACCGCCGCGTGACCGCGACGGCTACATCACGCATCTTCTGCGGATGGCCAGCGTGATCGGCTCGCCTGGTTACCCGTTAGACGAGCAACGACTGCGCGCCCGCGCGGAGCGGACGTTCGACCGGGGCATCAACCGGGCGGGCACCGCGCGGCAGCTCGCGGCGGCGGTCGCTGCGCAAGACCGCACGGCGCGGCTCAAGCAGTTGCGGCTGCCGACGACGGTCATCCACGGCGCGGACGACCTGCTGATCAACGTCGGCTGCGGGCTGGCGACGGTGCGCGCCGTTCCCGGCGCCGAACTGCACGTCATCAACGGCATGGGCCATGACATGCCGCAACCGATGTGGCCCCGGTTCGCCGACATGATCGAGCACACGGCGCGGCGCGCGACGACCGTCGGCTAGCCGAGCTGCTGGTAGACGTCGAACGTCGCGCCGTCGTCGGTCGAGCGATGGATCGCCTGGTCCGTGGCCACGTAGATGCCGGAATCGGGGTGCCAGGTGATCGCCTGCGGTGAGCCGGGCACGCTGCCCGCCTCGCGCCAGGACTCGCCGCCGTCCGCGCTGGTCCGCACCTGCCCATCGGGCGTGATGCCGACCAACTGCTTTGTACTCGCCCAGTCGAGAAGCAGCAGCACGGGGCCCGCGTCGTCGGTCGCGAAGCTCCGCCCGCCATCGGTGCTGCGCACGACGCCGTCCTGGGTGGTGGCGAGCAGTTCGTCGGCGTCGTCCGGTGAGACGGCGAAGTCCGCCATGGGCAGCGCCGCGCGCTGGTCCCACGACCGCATGTCCTTGCTGACCAGCAGCTTCCCGGTCTGGCTGTCGAATCCGTACACGGTGTCGTGCTTGGCCTCCATCGCGTGGAAGTCCGCCTCGCCGGACAGCGACAGCGACCGCCAGGTCTCACCGCCGTCGGTGCTCTCGATCAGGCCGAGGTGCGGCGGCTGTCCCGACGCGTCCGGTCCTGGGTGTCCGCTGCCGAGGAAGTGATCCGGCCCGATGATCGTGAAGCCCATGAAGTCCTGCGTGCGGCCCGCCACCTGCTCCGGTTCACTCTTGCCGGTGACGACGAACACGCCGTTGTGGCTACCTGCGTACAGCTCGCCGTCCGCCGGGTTCACCGCGAGGCCGTGGATGTGAGCAAGACCGACGTGGGCGTGCTCCGCCGGGCCGGCCGGCTCGGTATCGCCACAGGCCGCCAGCGCGGCTCCGAGAGTGAGCACACCGAGCACACGCTGAGCGATGGAGTGGCGCATGGAACCTCGCAAACTGTCAGGTGGTGCGGGCAAGCTTAACTGTGGTTACCCGCCCGGTTAGGAGACCCCAGGTCGGGTACCCATCCCGGAACGCCGGTTCTCCGGTTGCCGCCGAACGATCACCGGGGGAAACATGGCGGACGAGGAGGTGCTGACACCGTGATCGAGCCAGCCGACGACGACCGCGGCCACGACATTCCGAACGACCCGCGCACCCGCCCCAAGGATGCGGTGGACGCGCTGGAGGAGCGCGTCTTCGGCGAGCGCTCCGAGCAGCGGCGCGACGAGGACGACACCGAAGAGGCCGCGTTCACGCAGGACATCGACACCGAGGATCCGGAGAACCCGAACGGGGGTCCCGACGAGCCGACCGAGTAGCGGGCTTGACCGCAAGCTGACTCGAAGTCCTAACGTGACCCATGACACTCTCCGCACGCTCCCGGGCTTTGCCAACGACCTCATCCTGGAGAAGCGGCGACGTGAGGGCTACCCCGCGAAGTCGTCCAGCGCGGCGACGATCCGGGCGCGCATGGCGTCGCTGCCGGTGTGGCCGGAGTCGTCGATCACGACCAGCTCTGCGTGTGGCCACGCCCGGTCGAGCAGCTACGGCGTCTCCAGCGGCCCGCTCAGGTCGACGCTGCCGTGGATCAGCACGCCGGGGATGCCCGCGAGGCGGTCGGCGTTGCGGAGCAGTTCGTCGGCGTCGAGCCACATGCCGTGCGAGAAGTAGTGCGCGCAGATCCGCACCAGCGCGAGCAGCGCGTCGGACGGCCGGTCGCTGTAGGCGTTGGGGACGCCGTTCGGCTCAAGCGAGATGACGGCGTCCTCCCAGGCGCACCATTCCACGGCGGCGCGTGTCCGGACGCCGGGATCGGGGTGCTCCATCAGGCGGGCGTAGCCGGCGAGCAGGTCGCGCTCCCCTTCCGGCACCACGGCGCGGAACCGCTCCCACTGCTCGGGGAAGAACCGTCCTACGCCCCGGTACAGCCAGTCGATCTCCCTGCGCCGGGACATGGTCACGCCACACAGCACGATCTCGGACGTCCGGTGTGGATATCGCTCGGCGTTGGCAAGGATCAATGTGGACCCCCACGACCCGCCGTACAGCAACCATCGCTCGATACCAAGATGCTCGCGGAGCAGTTCCATATCGGACAGCAGGTGGTGCGTGGTGTTGTGCCGCATCTCCGTCGCCGGGTCACTGGCGTGCGGGGTGCTGCGCCCGCAGCCGCGCTGGTCGAACAGCACGATCCGATACGGTTCCGGGTCGAACAGCTGCCGCGACCCCGGAGCACGCCCCGAACCAGGCCCGCCGTGCACCACCAACGCCGGTTTACCCTGCGGGCTGCCGCACTCCTCCCAGTAGACGAGGTTCCCGTCGCCGACGTCGAGCATCCCGTGGCGGTACGACTCGATCGGCGGGTACACCGGGCTACTTCGCGCGCTCGTCGATGACGCGACGCATCTTCCCCAACGACCGCTCCAATGCATCGGGATCGGTGACGTCGACGGCGACGCTCACTCCGACGCTGTCCTTCACCCGCGCCACCAGCTCCGCAGCCGCGGCACGCCGCAGCTCGGCGGACGCGTTGGGATCCGCCTCAACTCGCACCGTCATCCGGTCCAATCGGTCCGCTGTGGACAGTACGAGTTGGAAGTGCGGTGACAGCCCGTCGATCGGCAGCAGCGTCTCCTCGATCTGGGTCGGGAAGACGTTCACACCGCGCAGGATGATCATGTCGTCGCTGCGCCCGGTGACCTTCTCCATCCGCCGGAACGCGGGCCGGGCGGTGCCTGGCAGCAGCCGGGTCAGATCACGGGTGCGGTAGCGGATGATCGGGAACGCCTCCTTGGTGAGCGACGTGAACACCAGCTCACCGCGCTCGCCATCGTCAAGCACGTGGCCCTCGATCGGGTCGATGACCTCGGGATAGAAGTGGTCCTCCCAGATGTGCAGGCCGTCCTTGGTCTCGACGCACTCCTGCGCCACGCCCGGACCGATCACCTCGGACAGCCCGTAGATGTCGACCGCATCGATGCCCATCCGCTCCTCGATCTCGCGGCGCATCTCCTCGGTCCACGGCTCCGCCCCGAAGATGCCCACCCGCAGCGACGTCCCGCGCGGGTCGATATCCTGCCGCTCGAACTCGTCGATCAGCGTGAGCAGGTAGGACGGCGTCACCATGATAATCGACGGCTTGAAGTCGTTGATGAGCTGCACCTGGCGTGCCGTCATGCCGCCGGACGCCGGAACGACGGTGCAGCCCAGCTTCTCGGCGCCGTAGTGCGCGCCAAGGCCACCCGTGAACAGCCCGTAGCCGTAGGCGACATGCACCAGGTCGCCCGGACGTCCGCCCGCCGCACGGATGGACCTCGCGACGACGTCCGCCCACATGTCCACATCGGACTTCGTGTAGCCGACGACGGTGGGTTGCCCGGTCGTGCCGCTTGAGGCGTGGATCCGGCTCACCTGCTCTCTCGGCACCGCGAACATGCCGAACGGGTAGTTGTCGCGCAAATCCTTCTTGGTGGTGAACGGAAAACGCGCCAGGTCATCGAGCGACCGGCAGCCCTCCGGCCGCACACCGGCCTCGTCGAACTTCCGCCGGTACGCGGGCACGTTCTCGTAGGCGTGCCGTAGCGTCCACTGCAGACGGTCGAGCTGGCGTTTCAGCAACTGGTCCGCGCTGAGCCGCTCCGCGTCGTCCCATTCCGCCTGCGCCATGCCGGTGCTCCCGACCGTCACTCCGCCTCCCCGTTCCGCTCGATGGTGCGGCTCCTGCCGCGAAACTCCGCGATGACAGCGCCGTCGTCCCGCCGCACCGTGACGTCGTAGATCCCGTTGCGCCCGAACCGCGTCCGCTCCTCAGCGGTGGCGACCAGGACGTCACCCAACCTGGCGGACGCGACGAAGGACACCTCGGCGCCCGCGGCGACGGTGACCGGGCCGTGGCTGTTGCACGCGCAGGCGAACGCCGTGTCGGCCAGCAGGAAGACGTAGCCGCCGTGGGCGATGTCGTGGCCATTGACCATCAGGTCGGTCACCGTCATCGTCATCACCGCACGTCCCTCGGACAGCTCGGCCAGCTCGATGCCGAGCGCACGCGACGCCTTGTCGGCGTCCAGCATCCGCTCGGCCGCGTTCCGCAGGTCCGCCACCGCTCTACCCCACTACCTGACCAAATGGTTGGTAATTGACTTGCGCCTGGCCAGTCAACGGCAGCCTGACCTCCGCTGTCAAGGCGTCAAGGGGCCGCCGAAAACGGGGGCTTTCCCCTGTGCCGCCGTCGCGCTAGCATGGAATTACTGAACACACGGTAAGTAAATAACCCTCGCGAGCGTGAAAGGTCATCCATGAGTCCCCTCCGCAGCTACGTATCCGGCGACTGGCACACCCCGAGCGACGCGGGCACACCGGTGCACGACGCCGCGACCGGCGAGGAGATCGCGCAGGTGTCCACCACCGGCATCGACATGGCCGCCGTGCTGGACTACGGCCGCCGCGTCGGCGGGCCAGCGCTGCGGGAGCTGACCTTCCACCAGCGCGCGGCCTTGCTCAAGGCGCTCGCCTCTGACCTGCGGGAACACCGTGACGAGCTGTACGCGCTTTCCGCCAAGACCGGCGCGACCCTTGGCGACTCGAAGTTCGACGTCGACGGCGGCATCGGCGTGCTGTTCGCCTACGCCAGCAAGGGCAGGCGGGAGCTGCCGAACGACACCGTGTTCGCCGAGGGCGCCGTCGAGCCGCTCAGCAAGGGAGGCACATTCGTCGGCCAGCACATCCTCAGCCCGCTGCGCGGCGTAGCGGTGCAGATTAACGCCTTTAACTTCCCGGTGTGGGGGCCGTTGGAGAAGTTCGCACCCGCGTTCCTCGCCGGGATGCCCTCGCTGGTGAAGCCCGCAAGCCAGACCGCGTACCTCACGCATCGCCTGGTGGAGCTCATCGTCGAGTCCGGCATCCTGCCGGAGGGCTCGCTGCAGCTCGTCTGCGGCAGTGCCGGTGACCTGCTGGACCACGTCACCACGCAGGACGTCGTGTCGTTCACCGGTTCGGCGTCCACTGCGAGCCAGCTCCGGTCGCACCTGAGCATCGTGCGCAACGCGGTGCGGTTCAACGCAGAGGCCGACTCGCTGAACCTGTCCATCCTGGGGCCGGACGCCACGAAGGGCACCCCGGAGTTCGACCTCTACGTGAAGCAGCTCGTCACGGAGATGACCGTCAAGGCAGGTCAGAAGTGCACCGCGATCCGCAGGGCGTTCGTGCCTGCCGAGCTGATGGACGACGTCGCGGCAGCGGCGTCCGAGCGGCTGGCGAAGGTCACCGTCGGCAACCCCGCGAACGATGGCGTGCGCATGGGCGCGCTGGCCAGCCTGGAACAGCGCGAGGAGGTGCGTCGGTCGCTCAAGGCGCTCATGGATGTCGGTGCCGTCGTCTATGGTGACCCCGAGCAGGTCGACGTCGTCGACGCGGACGCCGAGCGCGGTGCGTTCCTGTCCCCGGTGCTGCTCCGGGTGGACGACCCGGAGCGCGCGGAACCGCACCAGGTGGAGGCGTTCGGGCCGGTGGCGACGCTGCTGCCGTACACGTCGACCGAGCAGGTCGTCGAGCTGGCTGCCAAGGGAGAGGGCAGCCTGGTCGGGTCGGTGGTGACCGGGGACGCGGCGTTCGCGCGGGAGGTGGCGCTCGGCGCCGCGCCGTGGCACGGCAGGCTGCTGGTGCTGGACACCGACGATGCGAAGGAGTCAACCGGGCACGGCTCGCCGCTGCCTGGCCTGGTGCACGGCGGTCCCGGCCGCGCCGGTGGCGGCGAGGAGATGGGCGGCATCCGGGGCGTGCTGCACCACATGCAGCGCACCGCCGTGCAGGCTAGCTCGACGGTGCTGACCGAGGTCACCGGGCAGTGGGTGCCCGGCGCGCCAAGGCGTGTTTGTGCCTCTGGGGCCGGCGGCGGGCCAGAGGGCACGCACCCGTTCCGGAAGTCGCTGGCCGAGCTGCGCGTAGGCGACGCCGTGGTGGCCGGGCCGCGCCGGGTGACGGAGGAGGACATCGCGCACTTCGCGGAGTTCACCGGCGACACCTTCTACGCGCACACCGACGAGGAGGCCGCGGCGGCGAACCCGTTGTTCGGCGGCATCGTGGCGCACGGCTACCTGGTCGTGTCGTTCGCGGCCGGGCTGTTCGTCTCGCCGGAACCGGGCCCCGTGCTGGCCAACTACGGCCTGGAGAACCTGCGGTTCCTCACGCCGGTCAAGGCCGGCGAGGAGCTGACGGTGACGCTGACCGCCAAGCAGATCACCCCGCGCGAGAACGCCGACTACGGGGAGGTCCGCTGGGACACCGATGTCACCAACGCCGATGGCGAGTCGGTGGCGAAGTACGACGTGCTGACGCTGGTTTCGAAGGAGCAGAAGTGACCACCACCGAACTGTCCGATTTGGAGCGGCATTTTGAGCGGACGATCGAGCATGATCTGCGGGTTGAGCCGCGGGATTGGGTGCCGGATGAGTATCGGGCGACGTTGATTCGTCAGATCGCGCAGCATGCGCATTCGGAGATTATTGGGATGCAGCCGGAGGGGAATTGGATCACGCGGGCGCCGTCGTTGCGGCGTAAGGCGATCCTGCTCGCGAAGGTCCAGGATGAAGCGGGGCATGGGTTGTATCTGTACTCGGCGGCCGAGACGCTCGGGGCGGATCGGGGTGAGCTGACCCAGCGGTTGATCTCCGGGAAGCAGAAGTATTCGTCGATCTTCAACTATCCGACGTTGACGTTCGCCGACGTCGGGGTGATCGGCTGGCTGGTGGATGGGGCGGCGATCTGCAACCAGGTGCCGCTGTGCCGGTGTTCGTATGGGCCGTATGCGCGGGCGATGATCCGTATCTGCAAGGAGGAGTCGTTTCATCAGCGGCAGGGGTATGAGTTGTTGATGACGATGATGCGCGGCACCAAGGCGCAACGGCAGATGGTGCAGGATGCGACGGATCGGTGGTGGTGGCCGTCGTTGATGATGTTCGGCCCACCCGACGGGGACTCGCCGAACACGGCGCAGTCGATGGCGTGGAAGGTTAAGCGCCACACCAACGACGAACTCCGGCAACGCTTCGTCGACATGACCGTCCCCCAAGCCGAGGCGCTGGGCGTCACCCTGCCCGACGCCGACCTCGCCTGGAATCAGGAGCGGGCCAGCTACGACTTCGGGGAGATCGACTGGTCCGAGTTCAAACAGGTGTTGCGCGGCAACGGCCCGTGTAGCGCCCAGCGGGTCGCGCACCGCAAACGTGCGCACGACGAGGGCGCGTGGGTGCGCGAGGCCGCAGCCGCCCACGCCCGCAAACACCGGGAGGCGGTGGCAGTGGCATGACCGAGCAGATCAAGCATGAGTGGCCGTTGTATGAGGTGTTCGTGCGCAGCAAACGGGGCCTGAACCACGTGCACGTCGGCTCGCTGCATGCCGCCGACGACGAGATGGCGATCCGCCACGCCCGTGATCTCTACACCCGCCGCAACGAAGGCGTGTCCATCTGGGTGGTGCGGGCCGCCGATATCACCGCGTCCAGCCCGGACGAGAAGGACCCGTTCTTCGCACCCAGCGCGGACAAGGTGTATCGGCACCCGACGTTCTACGACATCCCCGACACCGTGCCACACATGTGAGCGTGACCCAGTGATGAGTTTCGACAACGCGTATGAAGCGGTCAGCGAGGCCAACGACGAGGCCCGCTGGGCGTTCGGCACCGGCTTCGAAGACCCCCTGGCCGGAGTGGACACCACCCTTCCCACCGGTGTGGATGGGGAGGATCTGGCGGCGTACTGCCTGATGCTCGGCGACGACGCCCTCATCGCCTCCCACCGACTCCAAGAGTGGTGCACCCACGCCCCCGAACTCGAAGACGAGGTCGCCCTGGCCAACATCGGCCTCGACCTCCTCGGCCAAGCTCGGCTGCTCCTCACCCGCGCCGGCAAAGCCGAGGGCTCCGAGCGTTCGGAGGATGCGTTGGCGTTCTTCCGCGACGAACACGAGTTCCGCAACGTCCGCCTCACCGAGATCCCCAACGGCGATTTCGCCTTCTCCATCGCCCGGCTGCTGGTGTTCGCCACCTGGCGGCTCGCGCTGCTGCAACGCCTCGCCGACTCGAAGGATCCGGTGTTGGCGGCGATCGCCGCCAAGGGCGTCAAGGAAGTCACCTACCACCGCGACTACGCCGCCCAATGGACCGTGCGCCTCGGAGACGGCACCGACTACTCCCGCAAGCGCATGCAAACCGGTTTGGACGCGGTCTGGCCGTTGGTGGATGAGCTGTTCGCACCCCACCCGATCGAGCGACAGCTCGCCGACGCCGGTATCGCGGTCGACCCCGCCGGGCTGCGGGCGGAGTTCGACGACGTGCTTGCCCAAGTCTGCACCGCCGCCACCCTCACCATCCCTGACGCCCCGCCGCGCGCGGGCGTGTCCGGGCGCACCGGCCGCGACGGCGTGCACACCGAGGACATGGGCTTCCTGATCGCCGAGCTGCAGAGCGTGGCACGGGCACACCCGGAGGCAACATGGTGACCGCAACCGCAACCACAACTGACGCCCGCACAGTGGCCGAGACGGTCACCGACCCGGAGCTGCCGATGCTCACCCTGGCCGACCTGGGTGTGCTGCGTGATGTGTCCGAAGAGGACGACGGGCGGGTGATTGTCACCATCACCCCCACCTACACCGGCTGCCCCGCCATGGACACCATGCGCGACGACCTGGTGCACGCGCTGCGCGACGCCGGGTACGACGAGGTCGAGGTCCGCACCGTGCTTCACCCACCCTGGAGCAGCGACTGGATCACCGACGACGGCAAGCGCAAGCTCGCCGACGCCGGCATCGCCCCACCCAGCACCGCACCCCACACGACGTCCGGGCCGATCCCGCTCACCCTCAGCGCCCCAGTGCACGTCGTGCGCTGCCCACACTGCGGCGCCGCGGACACCGAGGAAACCTCGCGGTTCTCCGCCACCGCCTGCAAGTCGTTGCGGCGCTGCCGGATCTGCGCCGAACCGTTCGAACACGTCAAGGAGATTTAGTGAGCGAGCCGGCGATGCACATCGACAGCAACGGGAGCCGACCGGCGAGCGAACAGCACGCCGCGCGGAGCGAAGCGAGCACGGCACGTTCAGCACTGAGCGCCCCCGCACCCTCCCGAATCCGCGGCGAGTTTCACCCGCTGACCGTCGCCGACGTCACACGCCTGTGCGACGACGCCGTCGCCGTGACCTTCGACGTCCCCGACCACCTCGCGGCCCGCTACGACTTCCAACCCGGCCAGTCCCTCGTACTCCGGCGCCACGTCGACGGCCGCGAGGAACGCCGCAACTACTCGATCTGCGCCCCCGCCGGCGCGCCCCCGCGCATCGGCGTCCGCGAGGTACCCGACGGCCTCTTCTCCACCTGGCTGGTGCAGGACATCCAGCCCGGTGACGAGATCGAGGTATCCCCACCCACCGGCTCGTTCACGCCGGATCCTGACGTCCCCGGACATCACGTGCTCGTGGTGGCTGGTTCGGGCATCACGCCCGCGCTGTCGATCGCGGCGTCGGTGCTGCGGCACCCGGAGACCACGGTGACGCTGCTGTACGGCAACCGGCGCACCAGCACCGTGATGTTCGCCGAGGAGTTGGCCGACCTCAAGGACCGGTACCCGACCCGGCTCGATTTGATCCACGTACTCTCCCGCGAGCCGCGTGAGGTGGAGCTGTTCACCGGGCGGCTGGACGCCGACCGGCTCCGCGCGCTGCTGCCGCTGCTCGGCGACCCGGCGCTGGTTGACCAGTGGTGGCTGTGCGGGCCATTCGGCATGGTCACCGACATCCAAGACCTGCTGCTCGACTACGACGTGCCGCGCGAGCGAGTGCACCAGGAGCTGTTCTACGTCGGCGACCTGCCGCCAACCCCGGCCACACACCCCGAAGCCGACATCGAAGGCAGCGAGGTCTGCGTCCGCCTCGACGGACGCACCACCACCGTAGCCGTCCCGGCGGGGACGTCGGTGCTGGAAGGCGCGCAGCGAGGTAGGCCTGACCTGCCCTTCGCCTGCAAGGGCGGGGTGTGCGGCACCTGCCGCGCCAAAGTGACCTCCGGCAAAGTCGACCTGCGGCGCAACTTCGCGCTGGAGCAGTCCGAACTCGACGAGGGCTTCGTGCTGACCTGCCAGAGCCACCCCATCACCAACACCGTCGAAATCGACTACGACGCCTAACCCACAACACGGCACCCCGGAAGTCAGAACACGACGCCCCCACAACACACGACCCCGGAACGCGGGACTCGCGCCCGCGAAAGTGCGACACGCGGGTCCGGAAGGTGCAACTCGCGCCCCGCCAAGGTGCGACTCGCGGGTCCGGAAGGTGCGACTCGCGGGTCCGGAGGGGGCGACTCGCGGCTAGCCTGCTGAGGGTGGGCGCTCGACGAGCTGGCTGAGGTAGAGCTGCTCGCCGAGCTTGTCGATCAGTTCGAGCTGGGTTTCGAGGTAGTCGATGTGGTGCTCCTCGTCCGCGAGGATCTTCTCGAACAGGTTCGCCGTCGTGATATCGCCCTTGTCGCGGCACATCTTGATGCCGGGCTTCAGCCGCTCTAGCACCTCCTGCTCGATGGTGAGGTCGGACTGGAACTGCTCACCGACCGACTGTCCGATCCGCAGCGTCCCGAGGCGCTGGTAGTTCGGCAGCCCTTCGAGGAACAGGATGCGATCGGTGATCACCTCGGCGTGCTGCATCTCCTCGATCGACTCGGCGCGGGTGTGCTCCGCCAGCTTGGTGAAGCCCCAGTTGGCCTGCATCTTCGCATGCAGGAAGTACTGATTGATCGCGGTCAGCTCACTGGTGAGCTGTTCGTTCAGGAGTTCTAGAACCTCGTCGTCGCCGCGCATGACTACCTCCGATCCGGCCGATGACCGGACCGTACTCGCGCTTGACCAGCGTCACAACTGGAAACGTACTCAGGCGCTCTGCGGTAGCTTCCCCACACTCTCTGACGAGGGCTCGGACTGTTCGATGAGCTCTTCGAGGCGGTCGACACAGTTCCCGCAACCCGTGCCGGCGAAGCACCGCTCGCCGATGTCGGACACGGTGCGCGCTCCGGCCAGGATTGTGGCCTCGACCTGCGACGTCGTCACGGCGGCACAGATGCACGCATACACGGGCACTGCCACCCCCTCACTGCTCCTCGATATTAGGTTAGCCTAAGCACAACAGATCAACTGGATTCCCGCAAGACCCCGCTACTCGAAGTGGGCGAATCGACATCACGCCGCCACGCCGAGCAGGCGGTGCGCGGTGTCCGGGTCACGCCGGAACGCGGGCGTCGCGGCGCGGTGCACCACCTGCCCCTTCGCCATCACCGCGACCTCGTCGCACACCGAGAACGCCAGGTGCAGGTCCTGCTCCACCAGTAGCACCGTGACGCCGTCCGCCCGCAGCTTCCGCAGTACGTCGTCGATCTGG
The DNA here is from genome assembly GCA_009377385.1 of Actinophytocola sp. Taxonomy (GTDB): domain Bacteria; phylum Actinomycetota; class Actinomycetes; order Mycobacteriales; family Pseudonocardiaceae; genus Haloechinothrix_A. The sequence goes on along the minus strand of WHUD01000032.1, from coordinate 15,806 downwards.
TCGACGACGGCTGGCGCGAGGCCATCCGACGGCTCGTCCAGGATCACCAGCGCCGGGTCGGTGAGCAGCGCCCGCGCGATGGCCACCATCTGCTGCTCGCCGCCGGACAACTGCCCGCCGAGGTGCCCACGTCGTTCGGCCAGCCGAGGGAACCGCTCGTAGACCCGCTCCACGGTCCACGCCGGATCCGGCGTCCGCGCCCGGCGCGCGGCCAGTTCAAGGTGGTCCGCCACGCTCAGCGAACTCCACACGCGCCTGCCCTGCGGCACCAGCCCGACACCCTGCCGCGCGATCTGGTCCGGCCGCCTGCCCGCCAGCTCCCGCCCAGCCAGCATGACCGAGCCGGACTTCGGGCGCACCAGCCCGGCCAGCGTCATCACCAACGTGCTCTTGCCGACGCCGTTGCGGCCCAGCAGCGCCAGCGCGCCGCCCTGCTCGAGGTCGAGACTGACGCCGGTGAGGACGGTGCTGCCGCCGTAGCCGGCGGTCAGGTCGTTCACCCGAAGGAACATCGTCACGCCTCCGCCTTTTCGCTCCAGAACAGCTCCTCGGTGCGACCGGCTCCCAGGTAGGCCTGCTGCACCGCCTCGCTGGCCCTGACCTCATCCGGGGTGCCGGACAGCAGCACACGGCCCAGGTGCAGCACGGTGACCTCGGTGGCCAGCGCGAACACCAGGTCGAGGTCGTGCTCGATGAACAGCACGGTCACCTCGTCCGGCAGCTCCTCGATCAGCCGCACCAGCCGCGCCGACTCGGCGGGCGACATCCCCGCCGCCGGTTCGTCCAGCAGCAGCAGCAACCGGGGATCACCCGCCAGCGCGACCGCCAGCTCAAGCTGCTTGCGCTCGCCGTGCGACAGCCCGGACACTCCGACGTCGTCCCTGCCGTCGAGGCCGGTGCGCGCCAGCAGCTCGCCGACCCGCGCGGTGTACTCGGGATGACGCCGGGGCAGCGGCGAGATCCTGCCGTGCCGTTGCACCGCGAGCAGCACGTTCTCCGCGACCGTCATCGAAGGAAACAGGCTGGCATGCTGCATCGTCTGGCTGATGCCGAGCCGCGCCCTGCGCGCCTCCGGCACCCGGGTGATGTCGGTGTCGCCGAGGCGCACCGTGCCTGAGCTGGCGGAGAGCGCGCCGGTGACCAGCGACATCAGCGTGCTCTTGCCCGCCCCGTTCGGCCCGATCAGCGCGTGCCTGCTACCGGGCCCGACGTACAGGTCGACGTCGTCGACGGCCCGCAGCGCACCGAAGTCACGACTCAGGCCACGACAGGTCAGCGACACCGTCATCGCCGCACACCTCCACTCGGGACGGGTTCCGGTTCGGCAACGTCGGGCTCAGCGGGACGCCTTCGGAGCCGGATACCGGCGACGCCGCGCGGCATCAGGTAGACGACCAGGATGAACACGACGCCGAGCAGCAGCGGGCCGTGACCGTCCAATGTGGGCCCAAGGGCGTCGCGCACCACGATCACCAGCGCGGCGCCGACGCAGGCGCCCCACAGGCTGCCAGCTCCGCCGATGATCACCGCGAGCAGCGCGAGCGCGGCGGTGGTGAAGCCGAGGTCCTCCGGCGTGACGAGTCGTTGTTGTGCGGCGAGCAGCCCACCGGCGAGCCCCGCGACCGTGCCAGCGATGACGAACACGGCGTACTTGTACAGCGACGTCGGATAGCCGAGCGCGCGCATGCGCGACTCGTTGTCGTGGATGCCACGCAGCGCCCTGCCGAACGGCGAGCGCGCGACCAGCCACAGTGCGGCGAAGCCGACGCCGAAGGCGAGCAGTACGAACCAGTACAGCGGCGCGACGTCGTCGACAGGCGCGCCGCCGACCGTGGTCGCGGGGATGCCGTAGAGGCCGTTCGAGCCGCCGGTGACGGACTCCCAGCTCTCAACGACCTGGTGCACGATCTCGCCGATCGCGAGAGTGAGCACCAGAAAGAACACGCCACTGGAGCGGACGGCCACCCAGCCGGTCGCCGCGGCGGCAATCCCACCAGCGACCGCCGCGACCAGCAGCGACAGCGGCGCCTGGGCTGAGACGTTGGCCGCGAACCAACCCCCGGCGTAGGCGCCGACACCGAAGTAGGCGGCGTGGCCGAGCGAGGGCAGCCCGGTGATCCCGACCAGCAGCGCCAGGCTCGCGGCGAGTAGGCCGAACACCAGGATGCGGGTCATCGTCGTCGTCGCGTACGGCGCGAGGAACAGCGGCACGGCGGCCAGCGCGATCGCCACCCCGAGCGGCACCAGCCAGCGAGTGAAGGACGTCATCGGGCCGCCACCCCTGGAGCCGCGAACAGCCCGCGCGGGCGCAGCACAAGCACCAGCGCGAGGGAACCGAACAGGATGAACGATGTGGCGTCGGCGAACAACGCCCTGCCGAGCGACTCGATCTGCCCGATGACCAGCGCGCCGACCAACGCACCACGGACGGAGCCGAGCCCGCCGATGACCACGACGACCAGCGCGAGGATCAGCACCGTTGCGTCCAGCCCCGGCGCGGCGCCGTAGATCGGCCCGCCGAGCACCCCTGCGACGGCGGCGAGCGCCGAGCCGACCGCGAACACCGCGAGCTTGACCTTGCGTTCGTCGATGCCGATCGCCGAGATCATCTCCCTGTCGTTGACCGTGCCCCTGATGATCGCCCCGACCATGGTCCGGCTGACCAGCAGCCACAGCGCGACGGCGAGCACGACGCCGACGCCGATGAGCGCGAGCCGGTACGTCGGATACGCGTTGCCGAGGATCGTCACCGCGCCGTTGAGCCCAGGCGGCGCGCCGACAGAGCGGACGTCGCTGCCGAACGCCAGCGCCAGCAGCTCGGCGAGCACGAGGGCGATGCCGAGCGTCAGCAGCGCCTGGTCCAAATGCGACCGATTGCGCAGCGGTTCGGTCACCGCGGACAGTGCCCCGCCCGAGACGACGCCGAACAGCGTCGCGATCCCTATCGCCACGAGGAATCCCGCCCAGGTCGGCGACTGCCCACCGACCCACCATCCGATGTAGGCACCGGCGAGGAAGATCGCGCCGTGGGCGAGGTTGAGGACGTCCATCATGCCGAACACAAGGGACAGGCCGACGGCGAGGATGAAAAGCAGACACCCGATCGCGGCACCGTTGAGGATGCTCACGAAGACGGCGTCGAACCAAGCGGGCACCATGCGCTCCCTTCCGGGTCAGCTTGTCTGGCCGACCGGATCGGTCTCGGCGACGACGCTGTTGACAAGCGTGCCGTCCTCCTCGACGACCTTGCGCAGGTAGAACGCCTGCTTCGGTGTCTGGCCTTCGAACTGCCACGGCCCGCGCGGGCTGTCGTCGATCTCGCCGAGCTGGCCGAGCGCCTTGGACAGCGCGTCGCCCTCGGCGCTGCCCGACTCCCGCAGTGCACGGTCGAGCGTGTTGGCCGCGTCCCAGCTCTGCACCGAGTACACGGTGGGCACCGCGTCGTAGGCCTTCTCGTACGACTCGCGGAACGCCTGGTTGGCCGGGTTGTCCAGCTCGCTGGTGTAGTGCAGCGATGTCTGGACGCCGAGCGCCGCGTCGCCCTGCGCGTCGAGCACCCCGCCCTCGGTGAGGAAGCCGGAGCCGTACAGCGGCACGGACTTCGCCAGCCCGAACTGCCGGTACTGCTTCACGAAGGTCACCGCCTCGGACCCGGCGAAGAAGCAGAAGGTCGCCTTCGCGCCGGACGATTTGATCTTGGCGAGGAACGGCTGGTAGTCCTGCGTCTCGCCGAACGGCGGCTTGGCCATCCCGGCGATCTTCCCGCCGCCTGCCTCGAACGCTTCCTTGAAGCCCGCCATGGCCTCGTCGCCTGCGGCGTAGTCCGACGCGATCAGGAACACGCTGTCCTGCGGGTTCTCCTTGGCCAGGTACTCGCCCATCGCGGCGGCGACCTGGCTGTTGGTGAACGAGGTGCGCCAGATGTACGGCGACGCGGCGGCGGCCGTGATGTCGTTCGCGCCCGCGTTGGCCACCATGAGCACCTTCTTCGACTCGGTGACCATGTCACGCACGCCGAGCGCGGTCGACGAGCTGACGATGCCGACAACCACGTCGACGTTGTCGGACTGGATCAGCCGCTGCAGCGCGGGGACACCGGTCTGCGGGCTCTCGCCCTCGTCCGCGACCACCGTGGTGACCGGCATGCCGCCGAGCTTGCCGCCGTGCTGCTTCAGCCACAGGTCCCAGCCGCGCTGCATGTCGACGCCGAGTGGCGTGTAGACCCCCGCCTGCGGAATGAGCAGGCCGACCTTCACCCCGCCGCCCGACTCGCCGCCTGCGGACCCTCCGCCAAGACTGCTGCCGCACGCGGAGAGTGCCGCGGCCGCCCCAGCGGCACCAACCATGCCAAGGATTCCCCTGCGCGATATCAGGCTGCCGCTGTCCATTGTGGCCTCCGTCCAACATTCTACGATTATTCTGAGTTAGTCGAGTATTATGTAGTACGACTAGAGTGACGTCAACCACACGAGTGAAATCGATCGCGGAACCAGGCGTCGTCTACCACGACGACGCGGGAAGAATATTTCTACGCGAAACTAACGACTTTTACACGTCGTGTAGATCGTTGGTCGCCGTCCGGCTACGTCTCCTCAACGGGCTCCAGCCGGACGATTACAGACTTCGACGTCGGCGTGTTACTGCCTTCCGCGGTGCTGTCCAGCGGCACGAGCACGTTCGTCTCCGGGAAATACGCCGCGCAGCAGCCGGGCGCGGTCGGGTACGCCACCACGCGGAACCCGGCCGCCCTGCGCTCGACGCCGTCCCGCCACTCGCTGACGACGTCGACCTGCGCGCCGTCGGAGATGCCGCGTTCTGCCAGGTCGTCGGGGTGGACGAACACCACCTTGCGGCCGGCCGTGATGCCCCGGTAGCGGTCGTCGAGGCCGTAGATCGTGGTGTTGTACTGGTCGTGGCTGCGCACCGTCTGCAGCAGCAGCCGTCCTTCGGGGATCCGCAGCACGTCGAGGGTGTTGACGGTAAACCGGGCGCGGCCGGACGGCGTGTCGAACCGGCGCTCATCGCGCGGCGGGTTCGGCAGCGTGAAGCCGTCCGGCTGCCGGACGCGCTCGTTGAACCGCTCGAACCCGGGCACCACCCGCTCGATGCTGTCCCGAATGCGGTCGTAGTCGGCCGCGAACTTCTGCCACGGCACGCCAGGGTCGTCGCCGAACACCGAACTCGCCAGGCCCGCGACAATGGCGACCTCGCTGCGCAGGTGCCCGGACGCGGGCTTGAGCCGTCCCCGCGAGAGGTGCACCTGGCTCATCGAGTCCTCCACCGACACCACCTGCGGCCCGGATTCCTGCTCGTCCCGCTCGGTGCGGCCGAGCGTGGGCAGGATCAGCGCGCGGGTGCCGGTCACCAAGTGCGAGCGGTTCAGCTTGGTCGACACGTGCACCGTCAGCGACGTCGAACGCAGCGCGGCCTCGGTGACCTCGGTGTCCGGGGTGGCCGATGCGAAGTTGCCGCCCATCGCGAAGAACACCCGCACCCGCCCGTCGCGCATCGCGCGGATGGTGTCGACGACGTCGTAGCCGTGCTCGCGCGGCGGGTCGAAGCCGAACTCCGTGCCGAGCGCGTCCAGAAAGGACGGATCGGGCTTCTCGTAGATGCCCATGGTGCGGTCGCCCTGCACGTTGGAGTGGCCGCGCACCGGGCACACGCCAGCGCCTGTCCGCCCGATGTTGCCCTGCAGCAACAACAGGTTGACCATCTCGCGGATGGTGGCGACCGAGTTGCGATGCTGGGTCAGCCCCATCGCCCAGCACACGATCACCCGCCGCGAGCCGAGCAGCATGTCGGCCACCCTGCGCAGTTGCGCCTCGTCGAGCCCCGTCGCCTCCGCGACGTCCTGATCGGACAGCGCGAGCACGTGCTCGCGGTACGCGGCGAAGCCCTCGGTGCTGGTGTCGATGAAGTCGTGGTCGAGCACGGTGCCCGGCGCGGCGTCCTCCGCACGCAGCAGCCCCCTGCCGAGGTACTGGAACAGCGCCATATCGCCGTTGACGCGGATCGGCAGCAGCTCGTCGCTCAGCTCGGTGCCTGAGCCGATCACCCCGGACGTCCGCTGCGGGTTCTTGAACCGCCGTAGCCCGGCCTCCGGCAGCGGGTTGACGCTGACAATCTTGGCGCCGTCGCGTTTGGCTTGTTCCAGCGCGGACAGCATCCGGGGATGGTTCGTGCCGGGGTTCTGCCCGACCACCATGATCAGGTCGGCGCGGTGGATGTCGTCCAGCGTGACGCTGCCCTTGCCGATGCCGATGGTATCGATCAGCGCGTTCCCGCTGGATTCGTGACACATGTTGCTGCAGTCAGGCAGGTTGTTGGTACCGAACCGGCGGGCGAAGAGCTGGTAGAGGAACGCCGCCTCGTTGCTGGTGCGGCCCGAGGTGTAGAACGCGGCCTCGTTCGGCGAGTCGAGCGCACGCAGCTCGTCGGCGACCAGCCGGAAGGCGTCGTCCCACGAGATCGGCTGATAGTGCGCCACACCGGGTTCGAGCACCATCGGCTCGGTGAGCCTGCCCTGCTGGCCGAGCCAGAAGTCGGACTTGCCCGCCAGCTCGGACACCGGGTGCGCGGCGAAGAACTCCCGCGTGACCCGACGCAGCGTGGCCTCCTCCGCGACCGCCTTGGCGCCGTTCTCGCAGAACTCGGCGGTGTGGCGACCGCCGGACGGCTCCGGCCACGCGCAGCCGGGGCAGTCGAACCCGGAGCGCTGGTTCACCGACAGCAGCGTCAACGCGCTGCGGGCGACGCCCATCTGGCTGGTCGCGTGCCGCAAGGACGACAGCACGGCGGAAATGCCCGCCGCCTCATCCTTGGGTGCGGAAACGACGAGCCCCTCGTCGCCAGGGTCCTTCTCGGGCGCCTGCCGTGCCATGCGCTGCCTTCTTCAGTCGAGCCTGCGGAGTTCCTTGCGATGTCGCGTCGCCAGCTCAAGATACGTGCGCACGGCGTAGTCGATCCAACCGATGTCCATGCTTCGGGAGCGCACCTTGGCGGGCACGCCCAGCGCCATGGAGTCCGGCGGCACCATCATGCCCTCCGGCACCAACGCGGCCGCCCCGACCACCGACCGAGTGCCGACGACGGCGTTGTTGAGCGTCACCGACCCTGACCCGATCAGGCAGGCGTCCTCGACGCGGCAGCCCTCCAGGTGGGTGTTGTGCCCGACGACGCAGTCGTCCCCGCGTCCGGGTGGATGTCGGGCTCGTCGTCGCCCAGCGCGTAGATCGCCACGTCACACCTCCTGGAACGCCCCGCCAGCCACGGCGCCAGCCGGGAACAGCGCGTCGATCTCGGCCAGCTCGGCATCGGACAGCGTCACGTCCGTCGCGGCGAGGCTCTCCGCAAGGTGCTCGGGGTTCCTGGTGCCGGGGATGGGCACGACGCCCTGTGCCAGCGGCCACGCCAGCGGGAGTTGGCTGGTGCCGATGCCGATGCGGCCAGCGTCGATGCTGCCGAACGTGGTCATGAGCGGTCCTCCGTGAGGGTGGCGAGCAGGTCAGGGTGGCCCTGGATGGCGCTGCGCTGCATGTGGTGCCGGACGCCGCGCAGCCCGCCGAGCTCCTCGCCGCCGCCTGCCCTGCCGGGGCCGCCGTGGGTGGTGTGGGGCAGCGGCGAGCCGTGCCCTGTCGACTCCGCCGCGTCGGTGTGGTCCAGCGCGAGCAGTCGTCCGTGCCATGGCGCGGCACCGAGCACCACCTCGCGAGTGAAGTCGCGGTCGGCACTGACCACGGAGCCGACCAGGCTCCCTGCACCGCGTGCCGCGTAGGCCACCGCCTGCTGGGCGTCGCGGTACGGCATGAGGGTGCTGACCGGGCCGAACGCCTCCACCTCGTGCGGCTCGGCGTGGTCGGGGTCGTCGCAGCGCACCAGCAGCGGCGGCAGGAACGCGCCCCGCTCGGCGTCGGCGCCGACGACGTCGAACCGCTCAGGGTCGCCGTGCACCAGCCTGCCCGCCGATGTGAGCTTGCCGAGCTGAGCCAGGACGTCGTCACGCTGCGCGAGGCTCGCCAGCGCGCCCATCCGGACGTTCTCGGCGGGGTGGCCGACGGTGACCCCGCCGAGCCGCTCCCGCACGGCCGCCTCGACGTCGTCCAGCAGCGGCGCCGGCACGAACGCGCGCCGGATCGCGGTGCACTTCTGACCCGCCTTGACGGTCATCTCCGTGACGAGCTGCTTCACGAACAGGTCGAACTCCTCGGTGCCCGCCGTGGCGTCCGGGCCGAGGATCGAGCAGTTGAGCGAGTCAGCCTCCGCAGTGAACCGCACCGCGTTGCCGGCGACCGTGGGGTGGGTGCGCAGCGCGCTCGCGGTGGCGGCCGAGCCGGTGACCGAGAGCAGGTCCGCGCCGGTGAGCGCGTCGAGCAGCCCGTCCGGCCGCGCGCAGGCGAGCTGCACCGCGCCATCGGGCAGGATGCCGGGCTCGATGATCCGCTGGACCACCAGCTCGGTGAGGTACGCGGTCTGGCTGGCGGGCTTCACCAGCGACGGCACCCCGGCGAGCAGCGCGGGCGCGAGCTTCTCCAGCATGCCCCACACCGGGAAGTTGAAGGCGTTGACCTGCACCGCGACGCCGGGGATCGGCGTGTGCACGTGTTGCACGCCGAACGTGCCCTGCTTGCCGACCAGCTCGGTCTCGCCGTCGAGCAGCACGTTCCCGTTCGGCAGCTCCCTGGCGCCCTTGCTGGCGTAGACGAACAACACCGAGATGCCGCCGTCGACGTCGACCTTCCCGTCGCGTGGCGTCGCGCCGGTGCGCAGCGACAGCTCGTGGAACTCGGGCAGGTGCTCGGTCAGGTGCTTGGCGAGCGCCTTGAGCATGCCTGCGCGCCCGCGGAAGCCGGACTCCCGCAGCGCGGGGCCGCCGACCGTCCTCGCGTAGTCGAGCGTAGCCGCGTAGTCGAGGCCTTCGCCTGAGATCCGCGCGACCTCGTCGCCGGTCGCGGCGTCAAGCAGCGGCCTGCCGTCGTCGATGGGCGTGCGCCATTGTCCGTTCAGATAGCTCCGCAACACAGTCCCGAGTATCTACATTGATATCAATATGCGTCAAGTAGATGTAGAATGAGGGCGTTGCGCCGTCGCGGGAGCCGACCGTGCGGGGCGTAGCCTTGAGCCAACAGGCACCACGTGTTGAGCAGGGGAAATGAGGCATATGGCAGCCACAAGCGCCCGACCGAAGGTCACCCGGCGGCGAGAAGTCAGCCACACCAGTGCCCGGTCGCTGCTGATGACCATCCTCGGTGAGTACGTCCTGCCGCGCGACGAGCCGGTGTGGACCGCGACGCTGGTCAACGTGCTCGGGCTGTTCGGCATCGAGGAGAAGTCGGCCCGCCAGTCGCTTGCCCGCACGGCAGCGGAGGGCTGGTTGGTCTCCGACCGGGTCGGCAGGCGCGTGCGGTGGTCGCTGACTCCGCCCGGCCGCAGGCTCCTCACCGAGGGCGCGCAGCGGATCTACGACTTCGGCCGTGACGACCACGAGTGGGACGGTCAATGGCTTGTGGTGCTCGTCTCGGTGCCGGAGTCCAAACGCGACCTGCGACACCGGCTGCGCACCCAGCTCACCTGGGCGGGCTTCGGCTCGCCTGCACCTGGCGTGTGGGTCAGCCCCGACGTCCGGCGCCAGGACGAGGCACAGCGGATCGTCGACGAGCTCGATGTCGGCTCACCGATGTCGTTCATCGCCTCCTACGGCGCCATCGGCGACGAGGAGACCATGGTCGCCCGGTCATGGGACCTCACCGACGTCGAGAACCGCTACGAGGACTTCATCGACGAGTTCACTGGGCTGAACCCGTCGAAGGGCGAAGCGACGCTGCACGCGCAGACCCGGCTGGTGCACGAGTGGCGGCGGTTCCCGTTCCTCGACCCGCAGCTGCCCGCAAGGCTGCTGCCAGCGAACTGGAGCGGCACCAAGGCGGCCGAGCTGTTCCACAGCAACCACGCCGACTGGCGGGACGGCGCGCAACGCCACTGGGACCGGCTGGTGAAGGCCGAACCGGCGTAGTCAGTCCCAGGTATAAAAGCCCTTGCCGGACTTCTTGCCGGTCTCGCCTGCCGCCACCGTGTCGATGAGCAGCTGCGGCGGCTCGAACCGAGGCCCGTGGCTTTCGGCGAGATGCCGGGCGATGTCGAGCCGGACGTCGAGCCCGACCAGGTCGGTCAGCCGCAGCGGCCCCATCGGGTGCCGGTAGCCCAGCTCCATCGCGCGGTCGATGTCCGCCGCCGACGCGACGCCCTCTTCCAGCATCCGGATCGCCTCGAGCCCGATGGCGATGCCGAGCCTGCTTGTTGCGAAGCCGGGGACGTCCCGGACCACGATCGTCTGCTTGCCGATCAGCTCGCCTGCCGCGCGGGCAGCGTCGACCGACCGTTCGGACGTCGCGCTGCCGCGCACGATCTCGAGCAGCGGCATCGACCACACCGGGTTGAAGAAGTGCATGCCGAGGAAGTCCGCCGGACGGTCGAGACCCTCGGCGAGCGAGTCGATGCTCAGCCCGCTCGTGTTGGACGCCAGCATGGCTGGATCACGCCGCTGGGCCTCGGCCAGCACCACGCGCTTCAGGTCGATGCGCTCCGGAACCGCCTCCACGATCAGGTCAAGCCCGGACGGCAGCTCGTTGACCGCGCCGAGCAGCCGCACCCGTTCCGGCACCGCAGCGGCGTCCGCCGCGTCCAGCTTGCCCTTCTCCTCGGCGCGCTTGGCCTGCCGGGCGATCGTCTCCGCCGCCCGCGCCGCCTGCGTCGCGTCCGGCTCGACCAGCGCGACCTCGGAACCCGCCGCCGCGAAGACGTACGCGACGCCGAGCCCCATGGTGCCGCCACCGATCACGCCTACCTGCTTCATCCCACTCCCATTCGATGTAATACGCGACTCAGATCCCCAACCCGGGGAAGATCTTGGCCGCATTGCCGGACAGTACATCGCGCAACACGTCGTCCGGCAGGCCCAGCCTGCGCAGCGCGGCGACGTTGCGCGCGGTGCCTGGCACGCCGGGCCAGTCGGTGCCGAAGATGAACTTCGTCGCCAGCCGGGTGAAGTCGAACCGCGCGTAGTACTCCGGCAGCTTGTGCGGCGGCAGGCCCGCGAGGTCGAGCCACACGTTTGGCCTGCCGAGCGCGAGGAACGCCGCCGTGTCGTACCACCAGCCACGCCCGCCGTGCGCGAACACCAGCGGCAGCTCCGGGAAGTCCTCGATCACGTCGAGGTAGAGCTGCGGGTCGCCAAACCTCGCCCGTGAGCCGGGGAAGTCCGACGTCCCGGAGTGGGTGATCACCGGGACGCCGCGTGCCGCGCAGGTCTCGTACACCGGGTACAGCTCCCGGTCGGCAGGCGAGAACCCGGCGTGCACCGGGTGCAGCTTCAGCGCCACCGCGCCGAGGTCGAGCTGCCGCTCCACCTCGGGCACCAGCGGGTGGTGCAGGTGCGGGTTGACGTTCGCCACCAGCCGAAACCGGTCAGGGTTGTACTCGACGATCGGCAGCAGGTCCTCGATCGGCTGGATGCCGGTCGCCCTCGGGCTGTACTCGCTGAACAGCAACGCCCGGTCGACGCCCTCGGCCGCGAGCAGCGCGTCGAACCGTTCCGGCACCGGATCCCCCGCGTCGTCGTAGGCGTCCCGCCACGGGTGCGGGCCGGAGAACCGCTCCGCCCACTCCAGCCAGGCCGGTTTCAGCGTGGACAGTCGCGGCACATGGATGTGGGCATCGACGACGGTGTCCAGGGTGTCCGGCACCGGTTCAGCCGCGCGGCTCATACTCGGTTACCAGTTCGGTATCCGCGCCGACCGGGCCGAGCACCATCGACCCGCCCGGCTGCCCGAGGACATCGTCGCGGCCAGGCAGCGCCTCGGTGAAGAACCGCCGGTTGTCCTCGACGAACGCCTCGTGCTCCGCCGCCACGTTGCGGTCCTGGCTGATCGCCTCCACCGGGCAGGCCGGTTCGCATGCCCCGCAGTCGATGCACTCCATCGGGTTGATGTAGAGCTTGCGCTCGCCCTCGTAGATGCAGTCGACGGGGCATTCCTCCATGCACGAGCGGTCCATCACGTCGATGCATGGCTCCGCGATCACGTAAGGCATCCTGTTCTCCTGGGTATCACGCCGCCGCGCGTTCGGTGGTCGGCGCGTCGGTCGAGTGGCCGGGGAACACCGGCTGGCCGGGGTCGATGTGGTGGGCGGCGTTGTTGACCGCCGTCGCCGCCTCACCGAAGCCGACCGCGATAAGCCGCACCTTGCCGGGGTAGTCGTTGATGTCACCTGCGGCGAACACCCCGGGCACGTTGGTCTGCATCGACGTGTCCACCGGGATGTGGCGGCGGTTCTCGACGTCGACGCCCCACTTCAGCAGCGGCCCGAGGTTGGCGGTGAAGCCAAGCGCGGCGATGATCCGCTGGCACGGCACGGTGTGCACGGTGTCGTTAGTTGCGGTGATCTCCACCGACTCGATGGCGCCGTTGCCGATCACCTTCGACACCTGCGCGTTGGTGACGATGTCGACGTCGGACTCGGCCACCGCGGACACCGTGGTCGGGTGCGCCCGGAAGGTCTCCCTGCGATGCACCAGCGTCACCGAGTTGGCCCGCGAGTGCAGCGCCTGCGCCCAGTCGAACGCCGAGTCGCCACCGCCGACGATCACCACGTCAGTGTCCTTGTAGTCGTCCAGCCTCCGCACGAAGTACGCCAGCCCAGGGGGATCACCGTCCTCGAACTCCTTAGCCACTGGCAGCGGCCGGGGCGTGAAGGTGCCGATGCCACCGGTGATGATCACCGCCTTGGCGGACACCTGGGTGCCCCGGTGAGTGGTCACCGTAAAAGTCTCCGGTCCGGCTGGTTGGGCACTGTCGGGGTGACGCTCCAGCTCCTCGGCCCGGTGTCCCAGCAGGTACACCGGGTCGAACGGCTCCGCCTGCGCGAGCAGCGACTCCACCAGGTCCCTTCCCCGCACCGCGGGGAAACCAGCGACGTCGTAGATGTCCTTCTCCGGGTACATCGCGTTGATCTGCCCACCGGGCTCCGGCAGCGAGTCGAGCACGCCGACCCGCAGGCCACGGAACCCGGCATAGTACGCCGCGAACAACCCCGTTGGACCGGCGCCGACGATGAGAACGTCGACGTCGACCGCCTCGGCGGCAAACGCCGCCGTGTTAGCCGTCGTCGCGTCATGCGGGGTCGCCCCATGCGGTGCCGCCTCATCCTGTGCCGACATTGGTCTCCTCCTTCACCTCGGTCAGCAGCTCGGTGCGCAGCTGGTCGCGCAAGACGTTGCGGCGGATCTTGCCGGTCGCGGTCTTGGGAAGCTCAGTCATCTCGACCACTGCCCGGGGCCGCTTGAACGACGCCAATCCCTCGCGGCACCAGCCGATCAGCACGTCGGCCTCGACCTTCGCGCCCGGCGCAGGCACCACGCAGGCGACCGGCTTGTCCAGCTCGTCGGAGTCCGGCACGGCGACCACGACGACCTCCGCGACGTCGGGGTGCTCCAGCAACCTGTTTTCCACCTCGGACGGGCTCACCCAGATGCCGCCCGCTTTGAGCATGTCGTTGGCGCGGCCGAGGCAGGTGAGCGTGCCGTCGGCGTTTCGCACGTAGGTGTCGCCGGTGCGCAGCCACTCGCCGAGGAAGACCTGCCGCGAGGTGTCCGCGCGGCACCAGTAGCCGGTCGCCGCGCTCTCGCCCCGCACGTACAGCTCGCCAGGTTCCTCGATGCCCTCGATCGGCGTGCCCTGCTCATCGCGGATCTCCACCGAGTACCCGGGCACCGGGGTGCCCGACGAGCCGGGATGCACCTGGCCAGCGCGGTTGGAGATGAAGATGTGCAACATCTCAGTGGAGCCGATGCCGTCAAGCACCTCGACGCCGAAGCGTTCCAGCATGCCGTGGTACATCCTCGGCGGCAGCGCCTCGCCGGCCGAGACGCCCTGGCGCACCGTGGCGAACGCCGTGTCGGGGACGTCGCTGGCCAGCAGCGGCCCGAAGAAGCTCGGCGTGCCGAACAGCACCGTCGCCCTGTCGGCGGCGGCCCGCTCAGCGAACAGCGCCGGCGACGGCCGCGACGGCTCAAGCAGCGCGGACGCGCCGACCGAGAGCGGGAAGAACATCGAGTTGCCGATGCCGTAGGCGAAGAACAGCTTCGCCACCGAAAGGCAGCGATCCTCGGCGGTCATGCCGAGCACCTGCTGGCCGTAGTTCTCCGCGACGAACCGGATGTCGACGTGGCGGTGCATGGCCGCCTTCGGCTTGCCGGTCGTGCCCGAGGTGTAGAGCCACAGCGCGGGCGAGTCCGCCCAGGTGGCATACGGCTCGGCCTCATCGCCGTCCAGCAGGTCGTCCCATGCGTGCCCTGACACGCCGTCCGGCAGGCCGGACGGCTCCGCTCCCGCGAGCACGACGTGCCGTACGTCCGGGGCATCGGCCACCGCCTTCCGGACCTTGTCCGCGAACTCGCCGCCGCCGAGCACGACCCTGGCGCGGGAGTCCGCGACCAGCGTGCCCAGCTCGGGCCCGGTGAGCATGGTGGAGCACGGCACCCCGACCGCCCCGAGGTACATCGCGGCGAGGATGCCGGTGAACAGCTCGACGTCGTCCGGCATGCACAGCAGCACCCGTTCCTCGGGGCGCACGCCGATGCGGCGCAGCCCGGCCGCGACCCGCCGGATCTCCCCGGCCAGGTCGGCGTAGCTCAGCGTCTTGCTCGGGGAGACGACCGCCGTGTTGGCGCCGTTGCCCTCCCGCAGGTGCCGGTAGACCAGGTAGTCGGTGGCGTTGAAGAACTCAGGGACGCTGGGTGGTTTGGCAGCAGTCATGATCGGCACCCCTCACGGCAGGTAGACGTACTCGTAGTCGAACGGCTTGCCGTTGATGCCGTTGATCGGAGGCGCGACCCAGCTTGCGATCTTGCCCCGCTCGTAAACCGGGTGCATCAGCGAGCGCACGAACGTAAGGTCCTCGCTGGTCGGCAGCCAGCGGGACCGGCTGGCCTCCCAGGTCTGCTCGTCGACGATCGTGCCGTCCGGCGTGACGTTGTGCTCCGAGTAGACACCGACGTCCCGATTGAAGCCAGGGTGCGGCAGCGCGAACCGGAAGTCGATGTCGTTGTCGGCGAGGATCTTGTTCCAGCGGTTCAGCCCGTTCTGGCAGTCGGCGATGTACTCGCCGCGCAGGTCGAGGTTCAGCGCCAGTAGCGCCTGCACCTCTTCCTCGCTCCAGGTGCCGTCGTCGTTGGGCCTCTCCATGACGACGGAATCGTCGGTGAGCTGGTGGTCGTCCTTGCGCCGGGTCTCGTTCCAGCGGCCCTTCAGGCCAGCGGTGTAGTAGTTCGCCGCGTTGGTCGACGTCTCGCTGCCGAACAGGTCGAGCGACACGCTGTAGTGGAAGTTGATGTACTTCTGGATGATGTCAAGCGGGATGCCGCCGTGCCGCGCGATGTCCATGATGTCGTGCTCGCGGATCAGCTCGGCGCTGCGGGTGACCACCCGGTCGACACCGGTGGTGCCGACGAACATGTGGTGCGCCTCTTCCTTGAGCATGAACTCGCAGGTGCGCGACAGCGGATCGAACGCGCTCTCCTTGAGCGTGCCGAGCTGGTACTTGCCGTCCCGGTCGGTGAAGTAGGTGAACATGTAGAAGGCAAGCCAGTCGGCGGTCTCCTCGTTGAACGCGCCCAGGATGCGGGGCGTGTCCGGGCTGCCGGAGTTGCGGTAGAGCAGCGCCTCGGCCTCCTCGCGGCCTTCCCTGCCGAAATAGGCGTGCAGCAGGTACACCATCGCCCACAGGTGGCGGCCCTCCTCGACGTTGACCTG
>WHUD01000329.1:264-939 GCA_009377385.1 Actinophytocola sp. | reverse complement strand
GTGGATGAAGTGGATCTGCCGGATGGTCGCATTCCCCAATGGTCGGCACTCGTGCGGCTGGCAGCGCGCGTCGCACTCGTGCTTGCGGTCGGTGCGGTGCTCGACGTAGGGCCGCTTGTCGCAGTGAGCGCGGCACCGACGAAGCTCCGCGTAGAGCGAGTCCATGAGGTCGGCGTCGAACGAGCCGACCTTCTCGTGGCCGACCAGCGGGCGGATGTGATGGTCGACGTATCCCTTGTACGTGCGCAGCGTCGTTTCCTCGACGTCGAGCAGTTCGAGGTGCTTGTCGAGGAGCTGGTTGAGCGTCGCGTTCGTCTTCGGGTTGCGTCGCTCGTCCACCTGATGGAGGAGGCGCCGAAGTGCCTTCCCGGCCTCGTTGCCGGCCTTGGGTCCCGGAGAGATCGTCTCCCGCAGGTAGTGCCGGCGCTTCGTCACCGGGTCAATGCCGGCGTAGACCTTCACCCGCAGAGCACCGCTGGGCAGCTCCTCGATGCCACCGTGCGACCTCCTCCGCCGGCGCGCCGAATCCGCCATACAGGCATCATAGAACAGCTTTCGCACCACGTTTGGGTCCACACACTAGCGGCGAGTCGCCGATCACTCCACGTTCTTCCTGGTAAAACCGGTGCGCCGCCAGGGACTCGAACCCCGAACCCACGGATTAAGAGTCCGTTG
>WHUD01000329.1:0-219 GCA_009377385.1 Actinophytocola sp. | reverse complement strand
AGGTCGCGGTCGAGGCGGACACCGGCCGGCTCGCCGAGCGCTTCGGGCCGGCGACCGGCCCGTGGCTTCGGCAGCTCGCCCGCGGTGTGGGCGACACCGCGGTGACGACCACGCACGCCGATATCGTCCGTGAGCTCATCGACGGCTTGGGCGGCAACGACCACGACCTGGTGGGCGACTCCCGGTGGTGGGCCAACCACCTGGCCCGCGTGCCGCAGG
>WHUD01000328.1 GCA_009377385.1 Actinophytocola sp. | reverse complement strand
GGCCGGGCTCGGCGCCGACAGATCTGATGACGTTCATCGATGAACAGCAGGCGGCCGCCTCTCGGGCCTCCGTGCCCCTTCGAGACTGGGTGTGAGAGTGTCAGCAACTCTCGTATTCCCAGCTGAGGAAGCATTTCTGCTGTCACGACACGGTTCCGCTCACAATCCGGGCGGTGGATTCAGGCTGAGGCGTGTGATGACCCGGTGGGCGAAAACCACTTGCGCATCTGGCGCTTGAGGACCTTGGGTTTGCTGTCCGGCAGATCAACAGCCCCTCACACAGCCATACGGCCAGCCGCAAGGTAGTGTCCGAATTCGAAGCCGAACCGACCCACACGGACATGACCAGTGTGACGCCAGACCGACAATGGAACTGAAACACGTTCTAATCGAGAAGACGCCCGGGTGGTCCCACAACTGGCAAGACGGTGGTCCCATCGCATCATGGGGACCAGGTTTTTGCCACCGAGGGGGTCCTGTGGGTGGCAAGCACCCGGTCCCATGACGACGATGGCAATCGACATCAGGGACATGCCGTCATCAGGCACCTGCGCAAGCTGGTGAAGTACACGTCGACGCCGTGTTAGCTTGTCCGGTAGCCAAAGCGGTAGCCAGGACGCGCTTCGTCGCCGTGTGACGGCTGAGACGGATGAGACGCAGCTGCTGGCCGCAGCCCAGGTCAGCGGAGATTTGGAGAGGTGTCCTGATACGGGTGAGACCGCGCGCGTTCTCTTCACACCGAAGAGGTCACTGGTTCGATCCCAGTATCGCGCACCCAGCCGGTCCGCCCTGTGTGGTAGCGAGTGGGGACTACGTGACTCAACCCATCCCGGCGCGGCTGCTCGGCAGCGGCTGGTTCGGCGCGCTGCTGACCGTCGCCGTCACGGTGCACGTCGCCTTCTTCCTCTCAGTCCAGCTCGCGATCCCCCACATCGACCTCCA
>WHUD01000327.1 GCA_009377385.1 Actinophytocola sp. | reverse complement strand
CAGCTTGAGCCGCCGGTGAATCTGATCCACGTCGCCGGCCAGGCCACGGCGGCGGATGTCGGCCGCGCCGATGCCTAGCGCCCGGAGTCGTCGGGCGAACTGTTTCTCGTTCCAGGGGGCCGACTCGATCACGCGGAGGGTCCGGGCAAAGGGGGTGCGTGTGTCGATGTCGGTGGACAGGAACGCGATCTTGGGATCGATCTTCCACGCGTCGAGCCGGCGGGCCAGCTCCTCGACCAGACCGGCACGGGTGACCGCGGGGTTGGGGTCGAGTAGGAAGCCGCCCGGTTCGGCGATGGGCACCGCGGGCCCGGGATCGGGCAGCAACGTGTGTCCGGCGGGCAGGATCGTCGCGCGGCGCGGGGCCTTGGCCAAGGCAGGTGACCACAGCACGGCCTCTTTGAGGTCGCGGCCGTCGGCGACGAACTCGGTCTCCCACCCGGCGGGAACCACCTGTGCCGGCAGGCCGGGCGCGGCCTTGATCCCCACGGCAGCTACTCGGTCGGCCAACGCGAAACACCACTTCAGGGGCGGTTCGCTGGCCCCGGCCCGAAGGCGCCGGGTGCCGGCGCGGCGGGCGGGGTCGACAAAGACCGCGTCCACCCCGGTGAGATCGACCTCGCGAACGTCGGCGTGGCAGGCGCTCACCCTCGCTGCCGTGTCATAGACCCCGGCGTTGTACACCGCCATCCGCAGGTGCAGCGCATCGCGGTCCACGGCGAGCACCTCGTGGTCGACGGCCAGCGTGATCAGGTCCCCACCGACCCCGCAGCACAGGTCGGCCAACCGCCCGGCGGCATAGCGCCCGGCGCGGTGGCGCGCGGTGACCTCAGCAGACGCCTGTTCCAGCCCGGCGCGGGTGAACAGCATCCGTGGTGCCCGGCTGAACTTCGCGCGTGCCGCCTGCCGCAGCTCGTGCTGGGTCAGCGCGGCGGCGACCAAAT
>WHUD01000326.1 GCA_009377385.1 Actinophytocola sp. | reverse complement strand
GTGACGGCCGCCTTGACGTGCACCGGGGGTAGATATCCGGCAGAGGTCAGAGCGATCCCATCGTCGCCAACCCGGTTCAGCAACCACGTATAGCGGGCGACCATCCGAGCCGCGTCATCCGGGGCGATCTCCGTCGGTTCGTCGAGCCCGGCGTCACTGAGCAGCTGCCGCAGGGCGCGCTGAGCAGGCATGAACCGGATCGCCTCGTGCAGCTGCACCAGCCGCGCGGGAAGTTCCGACACCGCCGGCGCATCCAAGGCGAGCCTGCCGATCGCGCGGTTGACGACGTCCTCATCGGACGGCGTCGGCGCCGACCACGCCGGATCAACCTCAGCACCAAAGATCTCCGCGTACTCCGCACGGGACTCGGCATACCGCGGGTGTGCGGGGTCGTTCGCGGCCACGAGCAGGTCGTAGCCGTGTACGCCACCGCAGTCCTCCGCAGGTGACGGCCCCTCACCACCGATGCACACCGCCCGCGGCGCGGAGCCGCTCCGGGAGGTGACCTCCTCGAGCCGGATGACGTGCTGCCAGTCGTCGCCGAAGTCATAGCAGTAGAACAGGACGTCCCCAGGCTCGACCAACACTTCGTCCAACCGCACGGTATGCTCCGGCTCGCCCTGTTCGCCCTCGTCGATCTCGAACGGCATCAGGTAGAACTCGGATTCCCTGCTGTAGTACGCGGGCCCGGACGCGAACCGGTGCAGGTGCGAATCCGTCCACCCCATCGCCACCTGGATCACGGCGTGAACGTCGTCGAGAAACATGTCCGAGGCCAGCTCCAGCGTTCGCCAGAGCGGCTCCGCTGTACCCTCCAGCGCCACCCCCACCCGGTAGGTCATCACATCCGCACGGCGTGGTCTCCGGTAGGACGGCCTCGCTGGGGAAGGAAACGGCACGACGTTCGACATACCCGCATAATAAAGGCCATCTCCACGAGTCACCTCCC
>WHUD01000325.1 GCA_009377385.1 Actinophytocola sp. | reverse complement strand
AAGAGCACCTGCCTTACAAGCAGGGGGTCGCTGGTTCGAACCCAGCTGCGCCCACCTTAGGTGACCAGGGCAAACTCAAGACCGGCGTCGATCGATGAGGAATTCGTGACCCGCATCGTGACCCAAATTGGGTTACAGTGGAGTCGATGGCGGGATCGAAGACTTTCCGGAGGAAGCGCCAGCAGGGTGTCATCGACACCCTGGCCAGTGGCGCGCTGCGCGTGCGCGTCGACGCGGGCGTGGACCCGGTGACCAAGCGCCGCCACCGGCGGACGAGGGTCATCCCGGCGGATACGCCGGACAAGGACGCGGAGGCCGAGAAGGTTCGGATTCAGCTGCTCAACGAGGTCTACGAGCGGCGCAATCCCAAGACCGCGGCCAAGGTCAGCCAGCTCGTCGAGCGTTACCTCAATGACTTCGACGGCGCGTGGAGCACGGTAGAGAACTACCGGTTGCTGTGGCAGAAGCACGTCGAGCCGTTTATCGGCGACGAGAAGGTCGGTGACGTCGATGCCGACACGCTCGAGTCGCTGTATCGGGAATCGAAACGTTGCCGCGAGCATTGCACCGGCCGGTACGTCCAGCACCGCACTCCTCGCCAACACGAGTGCGACCAGCGATGCCGTCAACATGTGTGCACACCGCTAGGCACGTCCGCGCGGCGACAGATCCACTGGCTGCTGTCCGGAGCGTTCCGTAGTGCGGTGCGCTGGAAGTGGATCACTGAGAACCCGGTCAAGGACGCGAAACCGGTATCAGCGCCGATACCGAAGCCGCAGCCGCCCACGCCCACCCAAGCGGCCGCCATCGTGAACGCGGCGGCCGCACGTGACACGGACTGGGCGACGTTGGTCTGGCTGGCCATGACGACCGGGGCCCGGCGTCATGAGCTGTGCGCGTTGCGATGGACCGACGTGATAACCGAAGACGATACGACCGTCCTGTGGATCC
>WHUD01000324.1 GCA_009377385.1 Actinophytocola sp. | reverse complement strand
GCAGGCGTGTCTCGACGCGGTGTCCCTGGAGCTCTCGCTGGCGCTGGGTCTGTCGCAGGACCGGACCAGGGAGGTCATCCTCGACACGGTCGGAGGGGCGGCCGAGGGCGGCAGCTGATCGTCGCCCAGCCCCTCCCCGGCGATGAAGGCGTGCGTGATGTCCGGCCCGGACGGTTCCCCCACCGACCCGGCATTGCCGGTCACGCCACCGGTCAGCCCGATGCTCGCTCGGCTGGCGCGCGAGCTGCCTGCCGGCGACTACCTCTACGAGCCGAAGTGGGACGGGTTCCGCTGCGTCAGCTGGTCCGGGACCCAGCCGCGCCTGGACAGCCGGAACACCAAACCGCTGCTGCGGTACTTCCCCGAGCTGCGCCCGGCGCTCGCCGGTCCGGACGGGGTCCGCGTGGTCGAGGTCAGCGGACGGGTCGCCCCCGCCCCCGACGCCCGGACCGACACGATGGTGCGGCGGATGGGACAGCCGGCCGGCCCCGGCGACACGCTCGAGGGCGGCGGTCAGCCCACGGATCATCGCGGCGGTGAGTCCGGTGAGGTCACGCCCAGGGGTTGAGGACCCGGATGCCGACGTCGGCGAAGTCCTTGGCGTTGCGGGTGCCGAGGTGGAGGTCGTGCTGACGGCAGATCGCCGCGATCTGCGCGTCGGCCATGCTGATTGGCCGGCCAAGCCGCTCCCGCGAGGCCACGATCTCGGCGTACTGGGCCGCGGCAGCAGCGGTAAACGGGAGCACCTGGTCCTCGAAATCCACGCCGATGAGGTCACGGACCTTCGCGACGAGAGTCTGCTTGCGGCGGCCGTTCGGTAGCCAGGCGACTCCGTACATCAGCTCCGCTGCGGTCACTGCCGTGATGAAGACCTGGTCGGCTGGAAATTGATCTACCCACGCGACAACCCCGGCGGCGGAGTCGGGCCGCATGAGCTCCGAGACCACGTTGG
>WHUD01000323.1 GCA_009377385.1 Actinophytocola sp. | reverse complement strand
ACCGCCGTCGCCCCCGACGCCGTCTTCACAGTCCGTACGTACGCCACCGGCAGAAGCCTACGAGCACCGATTAGTGCGCAAACCCGGCCGGCCTGCTCAGTAAACCCGCAGGTCAACGCGCTACTACCCGACCGAAGCCCCAAAGATGGCCGAAGTCGGGTCGGTGGCGTCGATAGTGTTCTTCAACTGGTGGACGCTGTTCAGCAACCACCGCGCCTATCGCAAGCTCACCGCGATGGCGCGGGCCGACCGGGCAGACGCGCACCTCACTCATCGCGAGACATCACACGTCGGCGGCCCGCTCGCGCGACGGATCAGACGAGAAGCAGTGAGCCGACTCCGGCCAGGATCAGGCAGATACCCGCTGCCGTGCGCCATGTCAGCCGCTCCTGGTTGCCGAAGAGCAGCAGGCTGGCCGGGACGACGATGACGGGTAACGGCGACGAGATCGCGATAGCGACCGCCACCTCGATGTGCCTCGTCGCCGCGATGACGCAGATCTGCGCGCTCACGGTGAGCGCTCCACTGAGGCTCCACAGCAGGATGCCCCGGCGGTCGCCGCGCTGAACCTGGCACCAAAGTTCCCGGGGCGAGGTGTGGACGCTGAAGTAGAGGAACGTCGCGGTGGCGGCGCCGAGCAGGCCGCCTATCACCGGTTCGTTCCACTCACGTACCGCGTCACTGCGGATGACGTTGCCGAGCGCGTAGGCGAACGCCGACAACAGGGCGAGACCCACCTCGCGGCGCGGCAGCCCGCCGGACCGGACCCGCACCGCCGAGGCGACCCGGCGGCGGAGCCCCACCGGCGTGATGATCACGCCGTCGGCCGACGCCACGTCGGTCTGGCCGTTCTCCGCGATCCGAGTGGTGAGCAGCAGCCCTGCCAGCACCGCCACCAGCGCGGCCAGTTCGGTCAACGTCAGCCGGTCTCCCAGCAACAAGAACCCGAGCAC
>WHUD01000322.1 GCA_009377385.1 Actinophytocola sp. | reverse complement strand
CCCGTCCCACGGGTGCTCGGTCTGTGTACCGACGAGAACGTGATCGGCGCCGACTTCTACGTGATGGAGAAACTCGATGGCATGACCTGTCGCACGCAGGAGGACACCGCGCGGCTGACCGAGCAGCAGCGGGGGCGGCTCGCCGACCGGATGGTGGCGACGCTGGTGGCGTTGCACGAGGTCGATCCCGCGTCGGTGGGCCTTGTCGGCTGGGGACGCCCGGAGGGTTACCTGCAGCGACAGCTTCACCGCTGGCGGAAGCAGTGGCAGGCGTCGCAGACGCAGCCGCGTCCGGAGGTGGACGAGCTGCTGAGACGCCTCAGTAGTTCCGTCCCTGACCGCCATCTGCCGGGCATTGTGCACGGCGACTTCAAACTCGACAATATGATGCTCGATGTCACGGACCCCACCAGGATCATCGGTGTCCTGGACTGGGAGATGTCCACGCTCGGTGACACCCTGACCGATCTGGGGATCCTGTGCTCGTTCTGGGACCAGGAGGGTGAGTTTTTCAACCCGATTACCGCCGGGGCGACCGCGTTGCCGGGTTTCCCGGCGCGGACTGAGGTGATCGAGAAGTACGTCGGTGCGCGGGGTATCGAGGTCTCGGACATCGACTGGTACCTGGTCTTTGCCGACTTCAAGATCGCGGTGATCCTTGAGGGCATCCATGCGCGGCACCGGCAGGGACACACCACCGGGAAGGACTTCGAGACCGCCGGAGAGATGGTCGCGCCGTTGCTCGCGCGAGCGCTCGACCTGGCGTCGGCCTCCGCTGTCCGTGGACTGAAAGGGTGAGCATGTCGTACAACACGCTGGCCGTCGAACACCCGCGACCAGGTGTCGTGTTGGCGCGGCTCAACCGCCCCGAGCGGCTCAACGCAATCACCTTCGAGATGTTCGAGGAGTTCGTGGCGCTGCAGCGCGAGGTGGAGGCGGATGCCGACGCTCGGGTGCTG
>WHUD01000321.1 GCA_009377385.1 Actinophytocola sp. | reverse complement strand
TCTGTATAGTTTGGTTGTTTCTTCCTCTACGTATGGATGTAGCTGAGCTTCGGGTCTCCAAAGAATCCTCGAACGATGGTGGGGAATTTCTTGAGCCGTTCGAGTGCGTCGATAGCGATCGCTTTGAGTTCGGAGCGGTTCATCGGGACGGCGCGTGCGATGCGGTCGTGTTTGACGTTCTTGTTGACCCATTCGTCGGGGTTCAGGTCGGGCGAGTAAGCGGGCAGGAAGAACAGCTTCAGGCGCCCGTTGGTGGTGGCGATGTAGTCTTTGACGATTTTGGCCTTGTGTACCGATGAGCCGTCGACGATCAGGAAGATGGCGGTGTCGAAGTCATGGAGCAAGCTGGCGAGGAACTCGATGAACCGCTCGGCGTTCATCGATCCTTCGTGGACCTGGAAGCTGATCTGGCCACGGGGACTGATCGCGGAGACCAGCTTGACGGCGTGGCGCACCGCCGGCCCGGTGACCACGGGGGTCTGCCCAACCGGTGCCCAGGTGGTGCCCGCGTGGTAGTCGGTGCGCACCGAAGCCTCGTCGGCGAACAGGATCGTGGCGCCCTCGGCCCTGGCCTGCGCCTTGATCGCCGGGTACTCCTCGGTCTTCCACCGCTCCACCCGCTCGGGGTCTTGCTTGTACGCCCGGTACAACGGCCGCTGCGCCGACATGCCGAGCTTCTTCAGGACCCGCCCGACCGTCATAAGCGAGACCTCCTTGTCGAACGTTCGCTTGATCAGATCCCTGATCAAGGCACGCGTCCACAACGCGAATCCGAAACTATAGGTGCGCGGATCCTTCCCATGGATCATCGTATACAGGCGGATCATCTCGGAATCGTCCAGTGCCGTCGGCCGCCCCGACGCGAACTTCGTCGAAATCGCAGCCAGCCCATCCTCACGATACTTCGCGATCCAATCAAAAACAGACGCACGACTCACACCCATGATCTCCGCGATCCGCTCC
>WHUD01000320.1 GCA_009377385.1 Actinophytocola sp. | reverse complement strand
GGGTGCGGCTGTTCGTGCTGCCCTCGCCGTCGCCGGCCGCCGTGCGCTACTGGGACATCGCGCCGTGGCGCGCCCTTGCGGAGGCCGTGCGGGATGCGGATGATGCGCCGGCAACCGGGGGAGGACGCGCGTGAAAATCTGCATCTTCGGCACCGGGGCGATCGGCGGGCTGATCGGCGGCGAGTTGGCGCGCACCGGACACGAGGTCACGCTGATCTGCCGCGGCGCGCAGCTCGAGGCGATCCGCAGGGACGGGCTCACCGTGATCATGGACGGCGACCGGCGCCACGTGACGCCGGCGCTGGTCACCGACGATCCGAAGCAGGCGGACGCGCAGGACGCGGTGTTCATGGTGATGAAGGCGCACCATGTCGCGGCCGCCGCCGCCGCGCTGGCCCCGCTGCTCGGCCCCGACACGCCGGTGGTCGCGGCGCAGAACGGCATCCCGTGGTGGTACACGCACGGGGCCGGCGGCGCGCTGGAGGGGCGCGCGCTGCAATCGGTCGATCCCGGCGGGCGCATCAAGGCCGCCATTGGCCCGCACCGCGCCATCGGCGCGGTGATCGACGCCTCCACCTCGATGGCCGCGCCGGGCGTGGTCGACCATCACCAGAAGGACCGCGCGGTGACGCTGGGCGAGCCGATGGGCCCGAACGGCGCGCGGGTGCGCATGCTGGCCGACGCGCTGGGCGAGACCGACATCGCCGCGCCGGTCGCGGACGACATCCGCACCGCTGTCTGGAAGAAGCTGCTGACCAACGCGGCGGTCAGCCAGCTCTGCATGCTGACGCGTTCGACCATCGGCCGGCTGTGGGAGGATCCCAACCTGCGCGCGCTGGCCGGCGCGATCATGGGCGAGGCCGCCGCCGTCGCCGCCGGCTGCGGCATCGACATTTCGGACGAGCTGTCGCGCCGGCTGGCGGTCAAGGCGCTGTCGCCGCTGCACAAGCCGTCCACGCTGCAGG
>WHUD01000031.1 GCA_009377385.1 Actinophytocola sp. | reverse complement strand
CCAGCCACATCGGCTCGAACCACGAGAACGGCACGTAGATCTCCGCGGCGTCCACCTCGGACAGTGGGTCGGTGATCCCGGCGTCGCGCCACAGTTGCGTAGCCGCATCGCGGCCCGCCTGCGGGTTCACCTGGTCGCGCCCGGCGAACGTCGTCGGCTCGGTGCGCATCGACGTCGCGTGGATCCACGCCACGCCATCGGCTGCCGCGTCGCCGGACGCCTCGTCGCCGGTCACCATGGCGCACGCGCCGTCGGACGACGGGCACGTTTCGTCGTAGCGGATCGGATCCCACAGCATCTGCGATGCCTGCACCTGCTCCACGGTGATGTCGGCTTGCTGGAGGTGCGCGTACGGGTTCAGCGAGCCGTTGCGACGGTCCTTCGCCGCCACCATCGCGCCGACGACCTCCGGCGCGCCCGACCGGCGGATGTAGGACCGCACGTGCGGCGCGAAGTACCCACCCGCGCCCGCGCCGACCGGCATGTTGAACGGGATCGGGATCGACAGCGCCCACATGGCGTTCGACTCGGACTGCTTCTCGTACGCCACCGTCAGCACCCGCCGATGCTCGCCGGACTGCACGAGGCTCGCCGCGACGATCGACGTCGACCCGCCGACCGAGCCCGCCGTGTGCACCCGCAGCAGCGGCTTGCCGGTCGCGCCGAGCGCGTCGGCCAGGTACAGCTCCGGCATCATGACGCCCTCGAACAGGTCCGGCGCCTTGCCGATGACCACGGCGTCGATGTCGTCCCAGCCGACCTGCGCGTCGGCCATCGCGCGGTCGATGGCCTCCCGCAGCAAGCCCGCCATGGAGACGTCGGTGCGCTTGGCTTTGTGGTGGGTCTGCCCGGTGCCGAGCACGGCCGCACGCTGTTTCATCGAATCTCCAATCGGGAGAAGTGCCTCGCCGTCAGGTGTCGGAGTAGTAGATCCCTAGGATGCGCGCGCTCCATTGCGGGCTGCATGCTGCGGCGCCAAAGATCGTCCGTACATGGTGGCGCGCTATTGTGTGGAAGGTGGATAGGACGCAGGTGAAGCGGAGCTACAAGTACCGCTTTTATCCCACCGAGCAGCAGCGACAGGAGTTGTCGCGCACGTTCGGGTGTGTGCGCAAGGTCTACAACCTTGCCTTGGATGCGAAGACTCACGCGTGGTTTACCCAGCAACGTCGGCTGAACTACGGGGAGACCTCGGCGATGCTGACCATGTGGAAACAGACCGACCAACTCGCCTATCTCAACGAGGTGTCGTCGGTGCCGTTGCAGCAGACACTCCGACACCTGCAAGGGGCGTTCGTATCGTTTTTTGACAGGCGTTCTGATTATCCGCGGTTCAAATCTCGCAAGCGCTCTAAGGCATCGGCCGAGTACACAAAATCGGCGTTTCGGTGGCGTGACGGCCAGCTGACGCTGGCGAAGATGCGGGAACCGTTGAACATCGTGTGGTCGCGTCCGTTGCCGGAAGGCGCAGAACCGTCGACGGTCACGGTGTCTCGGGACGCGGCCGACCGATGGTTCGTGTCGATCTTGGTGGAAACCAGAGTTGAGCAGCACGCGCCGAGTCAGGACACGGTGGGCATTGATGCGGGGATTACCTCCCTGCTCACGCTCTCTACCGGAGAGAAAGTCACAAACCCGCGACACGAACGCCGGGAACGTTCCCGCCTTGTTCGTGCTCAGCGGGAGCTTGCTCGCAAACAGAACGGTTCGGCGAACTGCGAGAAGGCCCGCCGTAAGGTTGCCCATGTGTATGCGCGCATCACCGACCGTCGGCGTGACCACTTGCACAAAGTCACAACTCGACTCGTCCGCGACAACCAAGTGGTCGTGATCGAGGATTTGAATGTACGGGGAATGCTTCGTAACAGCGCGCTGGCTCGAGCCA
Source organism: Actinophytocola sp. (assembly GCA_009377385.1). Taxonomy (GTDB): domain Bacteria; phylum Actinomycetota; class Actinomycetes; order Mycobacteriales; family Pseudonocardiaceae; genus Haloechinothrix_A. Next base: position 34,895 of record WHUD01000031.1, on the reverse strand, counting down.
TCAGCGATGCCGCATGGGCCGAGTTCCGGTCGATGTTGGAGTACAAGTGCGCCTGGTACGGGCGTGAATTGGTCGTAATCGATAGGTGGTTCCCATCGTCCCGAACCTGCTCCGAATGCGGACGGTTGACCGAGAGTATGGCGTTGGCTGTACGGGAGTGGATGTGCGCCGGATGCGGTGCCACCCATCACCGGGACATTAACGCCGCGAAGAACATTCTGGCCGCCGGGCTGGCGGTGTCTGCCTGTGGAGCTGGTGTAAGACCTCAACGGGAATCCTCCGGCATGGGGCAACCGGCTGTGAACCAGGAACCGTCCGGCGTGAGCCGGATGGGAATCCCCCAACAGTAACGGGGAGTAGTCAAGACTGTGCCTCCATCACGGTGACGAGGTTCTGTTGCAGCGCGGGCCCGCTGGTCGCGTGCGCCAGCGTGCGGTCGGCGTCGCCCGTCATCACCCGACGGGCGGCCTCGCCGATGCGGGCGAGCCCCGCCGCGAACATCGGGTTGCCGGCCAGCACGCCGCCGGAAGGGCTGATCCGGACGTCGTCGCCGAGGCCGAGCGCGTGCCGCAGGATCAGTTCCTGGTGGGTGAACGGGGCGTGCAGCTCGGCCACGTCGACGTCACCGACGCCGAGCGCCGCACCAGCCGATTCGGTGGACGGCGAGCGGGTCAGGTCCCGCGCGCCGAGCACGGGGGAGTCGACACGGTGCTCGATTCCGGTGATCACCGCGGGTCGAGCGGCGATGTCGCTGGCGCGGTCCTCGGCGGCGAGGATGACCACGGCTGCGCCGTCGGTGATCGGCGCGATGTCGTGTGCCCGCAACGGATCGGCCGTCAGCGGCGCGTCAAGCAGCTCCGCGACGGACGACTCGCCGGAGCGCTGCGCCTGCGGGTTGGCGCGCGCGTCGGCGAGGCTGCGGGCGGCGACCTCGGCCATGTCCTTCTCGCTCCACCGGCCGGACTCGAGGCCGAACCTGGCCTGCAGCGCGGCGATGCTGACCGAGTCCGGCCACAGCGGCGCCACGGTGTACGGGTCCGTCTGCAGGCTCAGCACCCGCCGCAGCGTGCCCGCCGACGACTTCCCGAAGCCGTACACCAGCGCGGTGTCGACCTCGCCGGTGCGGATCTTCACCCACGCCTCGTAGAGCGCCCACGCGGCGTCCATCTCCACATGGGACTCGTTGATCGGCGGGAACGCGCCGATGGCGTCCACAGCGGAGATGAACGAGAACGCCCTTCCCGCAAGGTAATCCGACGAGCCAGAGCACCAGAACCCGATGTCCGACTTGGACAGTCCGGTTTGCTCGAAGGCCTCGGCGAGGATCGGGACAAGCATCTCGACACCGTTGGTGGTGCCTTGGGTTCGCCGCACGCAGTCCGACTGCGCGAACCCGACAACGGCGGGTCTAATGGCTCGATCCTGCAACCAGGTCTCGCTACTCATAGTGCCTCACAGGTGGTGTGCGTAGGACTCGTACGGCGCATCGGGCTCGCCGGTCGGCTTGAAGTGCGCGATGTTGCGCATGCTGGTCACCCACTCCTCGCGGGGTCGCCACTGGGCGCGCACCCGCATGCCCATCCGAACCTGGTCGACGTCGCAGCCGCGCACCAGGTGCAGGAACGCGATGTCCGCGCCGTCGAGCAGGATGTAGGCCACGACGTACGGCGGGGTGATCTGCTGGCCGAGGAACGGCACGTTGACGATGCAGAATGTCGTCACGATGCCGGTGTCTGGCAGCTCCACCTCGGTCGTCGTCGGCACGCCGTCGGTAGGGCACGCGCCGCGCGGCGGGAGGTAGACCTTCTCGCACCTCGGGCAGCGCTGGCCGATCAGCTTGCCCTCGCCGAGCGCCCGCAGGTACCGGCTCTCCTCTGGCGACACGGTGTGCTGGTAGCCGAGCTTGATCGGGGTGACCATGATGCCGTCTTGCTCGGCGACGGGGGGAGGGGGCGACGTCGGCGGGTGGTCGTCCGGCGCGTCCACTGGCAGGAAGTACGCGATGTCGCGGATGTGCCCGACCGGGTCGTCGGCCCAGCGCACCCGCACCCGCATCCCGGTGCGCATCCGCTCCGGCGTTGTGACGTCGACGGCGTGCAACATCGCGGTGTCCGCGCCGTCCAGCCGGATTAACGCCCAGGCGAACGGCCGCTGGATCGGCTGGCCGGCCACCGGATCGGCGCACCAGGACCACGTCAGCACCGTGCCCTGCTGGCCCACCTCGACGAACTCGCGCAGTGCCTCGGCGGTGACGGGGTCGTACTCGGCCGGCGGCACGTGCACCCGCCCGTCCGAGCCGACGACGCCCTCGATGCGGCGTTCGGCGAGGCCGGTCATGAACCGTCCGAGCACCGGCCCGAGCGAGCGGGTGTAGTCGAACTGGATCTCAAGGGGTTCCGACAGCGGCGGCGCTTCTGTAGTCACGATCTGAGTGAAACATGTTCTCGATAAGTCCGGCAAGTGGCGGTACCGGAAACCTTGGGGTTGTATAGAACGTGTTCTAATTCAGTGGCGCGCGTGGAAGCGAGCCGAACGGGGCGTTCGGTGCTAAATGCGGGCCGAACGCCCCGTTCGGCCCGCGACCCCGCGCCAACCGCCGTCAACGCCCCTCGAACACCGGGGTGCGCTTCTCGGCGAAGGCGCGGGGGCCTTCCTTGGCGTCCGCACTGGTGAACACCGACAGCCCGATGGGTGCCTCGACGGCGAACGCGTCCTCCTCGGCCATGCCCTCGGTCTCCCGCATCGTCCGGAGCACCGCCTGCACCGCGAGCGGACCGTTGGCCGCGATCTGGTCCGCGATCGCGAGCGCCTTGTCAAGCGCGGTGCCGTCCGGGACGACGTGGCCGATCAGCCCGATGTCGCGAGCCTCGGTCGCCGTGATGTGTCGCCCGGTCAGCAGCAGGTCGGCGGCGACGGTGTACGGGATCTGCCGTGGCAGCCGCACGGCGGACCCGCCCATCGGAAACAGGCTCCACTTCACCTCGGAGATGCCGAACTTGGCGCTCTCGCCCGCCACGCGGATGTCGGTCGCTTGCAGGATCTCGGTGCCGCCCGCGATCGCCGGACCCTCGACGGCCGCGATCAACGGCTTCGTCAGCCGGCGTCCTTTGAGCAGCCCTGGGATGCGCGCGGGGTCCCACCCGTTACCGGACATCGCCTTGCCGGGGTCGTTGCGGCTCATGTTCTTGAGGTCGGCGCCCGCGCAGAACGACCCGCCCGCGCCGGTGAGCACGCAGCAGCGGATGGCCGGGTCGTCATCGACCTGGTCCCAGGCGCGCAGCATGATCTCCAGCATCTCGCCGCTCAGCGCGTTGCGGGCGTGCGGCCGGTTCATGGTCACGATCAGCGTGTGGCCACGCTGTTCCAGCAATGCGTGCTCGGCTGCTGTCGACGTCATCGAAACCCTCTTCCCAGGCGTGGATTGGTACGTGTTTCACGCTCCGTGGTCGAGTCGATACCACCGGAGCCAGGTTGACCATTGCCCATAACGATAACATGTTCTAGTTTAGAGCAATGGCACTGAACATCGCTGACCTCCTTGAGCACGCGGTGGACGCCGCGGGCGACCGCACCGCCGTGATCTGCGGCGACCGTCAGGTGAGCTATGTCGAACTCGACGAGCGCGCCAACCGCCTCGCCCATCACCTCGCCTCCGTCGGGGTGGGCAAGGGCGACCACATCGGCATCTACTCCCGCAACTCGATCGAGACGATCGAGGCGATGTTCGCGGCGTACAAGCTCCGAGCCATCGCGATCAACGTGAACTACCGGTACGTGGCTGACGAGCTGCGCTACCTCTTCGACAACGCCGACCTCGTCGCGCTGATGCACGAGCGTCAGTACGCGCCGACCGTCGCCGAGGTGCTGCCGTCCGCGCCGAAGCTGCGCAACATCGTCGTGGTCGAAGACGGCTCGGACGTCGACTACACCGGCGTCGAGTACGAGACGGCGCTCGCGGCGCAGTCTCCGGAGCGCGACTTCCCTGAACGCAGTGCCGACGACCGCTACATCCTCTACACCGGCGGCACCACCGGCTACCCGAAGGGCGTGATCTGGCGGCACGAGGACGTCTGGCGCGTCCTCGGCGGCGGCATCGACTTCATGACCGGCGAGTATGTGCCGGACGAGTGGACCATGGCGGAGCAGGCCAAACAGGGTCCCGGCCTGGTCCGCATGACCATTTCACCCCTGATCCACGGCGCGGCGCAGTGGGCGGTATTTGGCGCGCTGTTCCCCGGCGGCACCGCCGTGCTTGTGCCGCAGTTCGAGCCGGACGAGGTGTGGCGGGCGATCCAGAAGCACCGGGTGCAGGTGCTGGCGTTCGTCGGGGACGCCATGGCGCGCCCGATGCTCAAGGCGTACCAGGACGGCGACTACGACGCCTCGTCCGTGGTCGCGTTCAGCAGCCATGCCGCGCTGTTCTCGCAGTCGGTCAAGCAGGCGTACCTGGAGACCTTCCCGAATGCGGTGCTGACAGATGCGATCGGCTCGTCGGAGAGCGGGTTCACCGGGATCAGCCTGATCACCAAGGACGCCGACCACTCGCAGGGGCCGAGGGTCAACTTCACCAAGCAGGCCCTGCTGCTCGACGAGGACGGCACCAAGATCGAGCCGAAGCCCGGCGCGGTTGGCCTGATGGCGCGCGGCGGGCACGTCCCTGTCGGCTACTACAAGGACCCGGACAAGACGAAGAAGATCTTCGTCGAGATCGACGGCAAGCGCTACGTCGTGCCAGGCGACTACGGCCGCTACGAGGACGACGGCACCGTGACCCTGCTCGGCCGAGGCTCGCAGTGCGTCAACACCGGCGGCGAGAAGGTCTTCCCCGAGGAGGTCGAGGGCGCGCTGAAGTCGCACCCGGACGTCTTCGACGCGCTGGTCGTCGGCGTCCCGGACGAGCGCTACGGGGAGCGGGTCGGCGCGGTCATCGCGCCAATGCCCGGAGCCTCGCTGGACACCGCGGCCCTAGACGCGCACGTGCGCACCAAGATCGCTGGGTACAAGGTGCCGCGCAGCTACTGGGTCGTGCCTGAGGTTCACCGCCAGCCAAGCGGAAAGCCTGACTACCCGTGGGCGAAGTCCTACGCCGAGGAGCACGCGGACAGCGCGCTCGCCGTCACCCGCTAAGGAGCCCCATGCACACAGAGTTGTGTGACACGCTCGGGATTCAGTACCCGATCGTCGCGTTCACTCCGTCCGAGCACGTCGCGGCCGCCGTGTCGCGCGCCGGTGGGCTCGGCGTGCTCGGTTGCGTCCGCTTCAACGACGCGGCCGACCTGGACGCCACATTGGACTGGATGGACGCCAACACCGGTGGCAAGCCGTACGGCGTCGACATCGTCATGCCGTCGAAGGTGCCCACCGAGGGCAGTGCCGGTGACCTGTCAAAGCACATCCCAGAGGAACACAGGGCGTTCGTCGAGCGGACGCTGCGGGAGCTTGGCGTGCCTGAGCTGACCGAGTGCAACGACGGCGCAGGCGTGCTTGGCTGGCTGCACTCGGTCGCACGGTCCCATGTGGACGTCGCGCTCAAGCACCCGATCACGCTGATCGCCAACGCGCTCGGCTCGCCGCCTAACGACGTCATCGAGCAGGCGAACAGCCACGGCGTGAAGGTCGCCGCGCTGGCAGGCAAAGCGGAGCACGCCGTGAGCCACGTGGACAACGGCGTCGACATCGTCATCGCGCAGGGCTACGAGGCTGGCGGGCACACCGGCGAGATCGCGTCCATGGTGCTGCTGCCCGAGGTGGTGGACGCCGTCGGCGACCGCGCGCCGGTCCTCGCGGCTGGTGGCATCGGGTCGGGCAGGCAGGTCGCCGCGGCCCTGGCGCTCGGCGCGACCGGCGTCTGGATGGGCTCGTACTGGCTGACCACCAGCGAGTACCTGGAGACCATGCGCGGCTCCGGCACGGTGCAGGACGCGCTGGTCGCCGCCAGCTCGTCGGACACCGTGCGCACCCGGATCTTCTCCGGGAAGCCGGCGCGGCTGCTCAAGACCCGCTGGACCGAGTCGTGGGCGCAGCCGGACGCGCCCGACCCACTGCCGATGCCGTTGCAGAACCTGCTGGTCGCGGAGGCGCACCAGCGCATCGCCGCCGCCAGGGACCCGAGCGTCGTCGCGATGCCGGTCGGCCAGATCGTCGGACGGATGAACGCCGTCCGGCCGGTCGCCGAGCTGATGAGCGAGCTGATCGCCGAGTACGAGCAGGCACTGGACCGTCTCGACAAGACCCGCTGAGGAGCACGAGCATGCGCGAGTACAAGGAGCTCTACATCGGCGGCCAGTGGGTCGCCGCAGCCACCGACAACCGCATCGAGGTGATCTCGCCGCACTCCGAGCAGCGGGTCGGCAGCACCCCCGAGGCCACAACGGAGGACGTCGATCGCGCCGTCGCGGCGGCACGACAGGCGTTCGACACCGGCGCGTGGCCGCGTACCTCGCCGGACGAGCGGCTCGCGGCGGTGCGGCGGTTCGCGGACGCCTACAACGCGCGGCAGGCCGAGCTGGCGGAGCTGTTCAGCACCGAGATGGGCTCTCCGCTGTGGTTCTCGCAGGTCGGGCAGGTCGGTGCGACGTCGATGGCGTTGGCCGACTTCCTCGGCATCGGGGAGAAGGTCGCCTGGGAGGACCGCAGGCCGGGTTCGTTCGGCGCGGACGTCGTCGTGCGCAAGGAACCGGTCGGGGTTGTCGGCGTCATCACGCCGTGGAACGTGCCGCACTTCGTCACGATGGCCAAGCTCGCGCCCGCGCTGATCGCGGGCTGCACCGTGGTGCTCAAGCCGCCACCGGAGGCGCCGCTGTCCGCGCTCGCGCTGGCGGAGATCCTGGACGAGGCCGGGCTGCCCGAGGGCGTGGTCAGCGTAGTGCCCGCCGGGCGGGAGGTCGGCGAGCACCTGGTCACCCACCCCGGCGTCGACAAGATCGCCTTCACCGGGTCGACCGCCGCTGGTCGCCGGATCGCCTCGCTGTGCGGGCAGGACCTGCGGCGGGTGACGCTGGAGCTCGGCGGGAAGTCCGCCGCGATCGTGCTTGACGACGCCGACCTTGCGCAGACCGTGCAGCAACTGCAGATGGCGTCGCTGCTCAACAGCGGCCAGGCGTGCATCGCGCAGACCCGCATCCTGGCCTCGCGGAAACGGTACGACGATGTGGTCGAGGCGCTCGCGACGATGGTGGGCGGGCTGACCGTCGGCGATCCCATGGACGTGACGAACTACATCGGACCGATGGTCGCCAAACGGCAGCAGGACAGGGTGCGGGACTACATCGGACTCGGCGAGTCCGAGGGCGCGCGGCTCGTCGTCGGCGGCAGCGGCATGCCGGACGGAGTGGACACCGGCTGGTACATCAAACCGACCGTGTTCGCCGATGTGGACAACAACATGCGCATCGCACGGGAGGAGATCTTCGGTCCCGTGCTCGCGGTGATCCCGTACGACGACGAGGACGACGCCGTCCGCATCGCCAACGACTCCGAGTACGGCCTCGCCGGTTCGGTGTGGACGTCCGATGTGGATCACGGTCTCGACGTCGCGCGGCGGGTGCGCACCGGCACGCTCGGCATCAACCAGTACCTGATGAACTTCACCGCCCCGTTCGGCGGTTTCAAGGCAAGTGGCGTCGGCCGCGAGTTCGGGCCGGAGGGCATCGAACCCTACGTCGAGCTGAAGTCGGTCGCATTGCCGATTGGGTAGAACCTGTTTCTGTTCTGCGTCGTTGTACTCGGTGACACGCTGCCGATGAGGAGGTGTCGGGGTGGCTCGGACAACAGTGACACGACGTGGAACTAGTTCCTGGCCAGGGCGCGGCAGGGTGGCCGCTGCCGCGGTCTCGGCTGCGGCGCGGCTCGTCGTGTTGCCACCCGGCGCAACGGCGGCGACGGACCCTGGTGGCGGGTGTCCTGTCGTCGGCTCGGCCGTCGGCATCCAGGTCACGGTCAGCGCCAGCGACAACCTGCTGCTCGCCGCGCCGACCGGGGCGGGGGTACCGGTCGCGCAGGCGTGTGTGGACTACGCGGTGCGGGACTCGTCGGCGTTCGCCAGCAGCCCGTATCCCGGCGAGACGGTCCTCGCGGGGCCGGGGCTGCTCGGCCAGCGGATCGGCCAGGAGGTGCCCGGCTACCCGGCCTACGCCGCGTCCCGCCACCCGGCCAAGGAGTCCGGCGAGGCCAGCAGCCCGGCGTACACGCTGCGGGCGCGGAGCACGGAGACGGCAAGCACCGCACGGGCGCACACGGGCGCGCCCGAGCAGGCGCCCGGCGCGACGGTGTCCACCGCAGACGCCAACGTCGACCCCGGCGCGGGCGCCGCCACCGCTACCGCGAGCAGCGACACCCAGCCGCTGACCATCAACGACGTCCTCACCCTCGGGCAGGTGCACAGCACCGCGACCGCCGAACTGAGCGACGGCACGATCCGGCGCGACTCCGGCCTGCGGATCGGCAGGACAACGGTCGCAGGCACCGAGGTCGTCATCACGCCGGACGGCGTCAAGGCCGCTGACCAGAGTGCAGGCCTGCCGGAACAGCGCCCCGCGGACGCCCTGAAGCAGGCGGGAATCACCGTCGACTACCTCGCAGCGGAGCGGACGTCCGACGGCGTGCTGTCGGCCGGCATCCAGATCGTCGCCGAGCGCAGCAACCCCAACTCCGGCGCGACGTACACCGTGACCTACACCGTCGGGCGGGCCTTCGCCGCCGTCGCCCCTGTCGAGGACAACGCTCTCGGCGGTGGGCTGAACCTCCCGCCGATCCCTGCGGTCGAGGAGCGACCGACCGGCGGCGGCACGAACGGCGCCGCACCCGTGGCGGCGCCGAGCCCCACCGACTCGCCAGCGCCCCAGGCGGCACCGGCGCCGCAGCAGGCGGAGCCGCCCCCCGTCGAGCCACCCGTCGCGCAGTCGGTGCAACGCGCGGGCAACCCGATTCCGATGGGAGTCGGCGCGCTGTACCTGGCGATCGTGTTCGGCGCGCTGGCCTTGGTCGTCAGCGCCACCATGCTGCGGCTGTTGGGAGTGAAGACGCGATGGACCTCATGACGCGGGCGCGCAGCCAGTGGGATCGGCTGCTCGCCACCGCAACGCTGCTCGCCGGCCTGCTCGTGCTGATCATTGGCTGGTACGGGGTGAGCGGTACGCCGTATCCCGCCGAGCAATTGCCGTACCTGATCAGCGGCGGCATTGGCGCGCTGTTCCTGCTCGGCGTGTCCGCGACGCTGTGGCTGTCGGCCGACCTGCGCGACGAGTGGCGCAAGCTGGACCGCATCGAGCGGGCGATCCGCGAGACGTCCTTGCCGGACGGCCAGAACGACGCCGCGCAGGACACCGCGTGGCTCGACCAGCGTAACGGCGACCGGACGCCGGAACGGCTGGCGGTGGGGGACCGGCCATGACCGGCGCTCCGCAGGCTCCGTCCGGTCCGTGGCGGGACGCCGACGTCATCGCCGTGTGCCTCACCGCGCTGATCGGCGTCGTCATGATCGTGGCGGCGTGGTTCGGGGCCGCGTCGGCGGCCACCCTCACCCAACAGGCGGTGTGGGGCACCCTCGCCGTCGGTGGCCTGATCGTCGTTGGGGTGGGCCTGAGCCTGTGGCTGCTGCGGCTGCGCCGCGCGATCGGGTACCGCAGGGCGTCGCTGGTGTCGCTCGAGCCGCCTGCGGCGCAGGAGCCAGCGCCGAGACAGGACACCGCAACGCTGCCGCTGGTACGTGCGCACGGCATGCGCAAGGTGCACGACCCCGCCTGCCCGCTGGTGGCGGGCAAGGACGTCGAGCCAGCGTCGCTCGGCGACGGCGAACCCTGCGCGGTGTGTCAGCCATGAACGAGCTGCTGCCCTTCGTCATCATCGGCATCACCACCGGGTCGGTGTACGGCCTCGCGGCGATGGGCCTCGTGCTGACCTACAAGACGTCCGGCATCTTCAACTTCGCGCACGGCGCTATCGCCGCACTCGCCGCCTACGCCTTCTACGACCTCACCCAGTTGCGCGGCCTGCCGTGGCCGGTCGCGCTGGTTCTGGTCGTGGTGGTGCTGCCGCCGGTGCTCGCGGTGGTGCTGGAGCGCATCGCCACCCGGCTCGCGGACGCCACCGTCACCATGAAGATCGTCGCGACCGTCGGTCTGCAGCTCGCCATCACCAGCGCGCTCATCGCGTACTACGGCGGGCAGGGGTTGCCGTTCCCGGCGTTCCTGCCGGTGGACACCGTGTCGCTCGTCGGCATCGAGGTCGGCATCGACCAGCTCATCTCCACCGGCGTCGCGGCGACCGGCGCGCTGGCGTTCTACCTGTTCTTCCGGCGTTCCCGGCTCGGCGTGCGGATGCGAGCCGTCGTCGACAACCCGGACCTGCTGTCGCTGTCCGGCGCGGCGCCCATCGCGGTGCGCCGCTGGGCGTGGCTGATCGGCACCTGGTTCGCCGCGATCTCCGGGCTGCTGCTCGCGCCGCAGATCGGGCTGGACGCCTTGCTGCTGACGCTGCTCGTGGTGCAGGCCTACGGCGCGGCGGCTGTGGGGCTGTTCCGCAACCTGCCTGCCACCTACGCCGGTGGGCTGCTGATCGGGCTGCTCACCGCGCTGGCAACGAAGTACGTCGTCGGCTCCGAGGCGCTGGCAGGGCTGCCGCCCGCGATCCCGTTCCTGGTGCTCTTCGTGGTGCTGCTCGTCGCAGGCAGACGTCGACTGGTCGAGGTGGGCACCCACCGCAGGGCTCCGGTATCGAGGCCGCTGCTCGGGCAGGGCGCGACCCGGCTGGTTGTGCTGGCCACGCTCGCGTTCGCGTTAGCGCTGCCGATGTTGGTCGGCGCGAAACTGCCGGTGTGGTCCAACGCGCTGGTGTTCGTGCTGATCTTCGCGTCGCTGCACCTGCTGGTGCACACCTCGGGGCAGGCCTCACTGGCACACGCCGGGCTGGTCGCCGTCGGTGCGGCGGCGTTCTCGCATCTCGCGGTCGGCGCCGGGGTGTCGTGGCTGGTCGCGGTGCTGCTGGCCGGGGTGATCGCGGTGCCGGTCGGCATGCTCGTCGCCGTCCCCGCGATCCGGCTGTCCGGGCTGTTCCTCGCGCTCGGTACCTTCGGGTTCGGGCTGCTGCTCGAGCGGGTTGTCTACCGCTCGGAGCTCATGTTCGGCACGACGAGCACGCTGGCAGCCACCCGGCCAGCCGGGTTCGCCTCCGACACGGCGTTCTACTACCTGCTGCTCGCGTTCGCGGTGGCCGGGATGCTGCTGGTGGCCGCGGTCAACCGCAGCAGGCTCGGTAGGTTGCTGCGCGCGATGGCCGACTCGCCGACAACGCTGACCACGCTCGGGCTCGGCGTCAACGTCACGAGGGTCACGGTGTTCGCGATCTCCGCGTTCCTCGCCGGGGTGGCCGGTTCGCTGTACGCGTCGCAGACCCTGTCCGCGACCGGGACGCCGTTCATGGCATACAACTCGCTGGTCTGGCTTGCGGTGCTGGTGCTGTTCGCCATGGTGCGTTCGGCGGCGCCGGTGTTGGCCGCGCTGTTCGTGGCGGTCGCGCCCGCCTACGGCAGCGGCGACGCGATGGTCGACTGGATGCCGGTGTTCTTCGGCCTCGGCGCGCTGGCCGTCGCGCTGCACCAGGCAGGACAGCGGCCCAGCGGCGCGGAGTCGGAGCCCGAGACGTCGTCTCGGGCGGCCGAACGGCTCGACGCGGGCAGCGCGGCGGCGGAACGGCTCTCGGACGTCGTCCCCGCTGGCCCGCAGGCCGGCGCGCGGCTGCGGATGGGAGCGCCGCGATGACCGCGGGGCTGTGCGTTGACGGGCTGACCATCCGGTTCGGCGGGCTGACCGCCGTCTCCGGGGTGACGCTCGACGCACCACAGGGTCGGGTCACCGGGTTGATCGGGCCGAACGGCGCTGGCAAGACGACGACGTTCAACGCCTGCTCCGGGCTGCTACGGCCGTCGGAGGGGCGGGTGAGCCTGTTCGGCGAGGATGTCACCGCGCGGTCGCCAGCGGCGCGGGCGCGGCTTGGTCTCGGCCGCACCTTCCAGCGGATGGACCTGTTCGACTCGCTCACGGTGGAGCAGAACATCGCGCTCGGCCTTGAGGCGCGGCTGGCGCGTGCGCATCCGCTCAAGCAGTTGGTGAGCACCAAAGCCGACCGCAAGGCGGTGCGCGCGGCAACCGAGGAAGTGCTTGAGCTGTGCGAACTTGGCCCGCTACGCCGGGAGGCGGCTGGCTCGCTGTCGACGGGACAGCGGCGGCGGGTCGACCTCGGCCGGGTGCTTGCCGGCGGGTTCTCGCAGTTGCTGCTTGACGAACCGTCGTCCGGATTGGACACCGGAGAGACGGTCCGGTTCGGACAGTTGGTCAGCCGCGTCGTCGCCGAGCGGGGCTGCGGGGTGCTGCTCGTCGAGCACGACATGTCGCTGGTGATGGCGATCTGCGAGTACCTGTACGTGCTCGACTTCGGTGAGCTGATCTTCGAGGGCACGCCGGACGACGTGCGCGGCAGCGACGTCGTGCGCGCGGCGTACCTGGGTTCGGAGGCGGCCCATGCTTGAGCTGACCGATGTCACGGCTGGCTACGGCGAGACCGCCGTGCTCAGGGACGTCTCGCTGTGGGTTCCGCCGAGATCGGTGGTGGCGCTGCTCGGCGCGAACGGTGCAGGCAAGACGACGCTACTGCGGGTGGCGTCTGGGCTGCTCAAACCATCCGAAGGCCGGATGGCACTCGACGGCGCCGACGTCACCGGCAAGCCTCCGCACGTGCTGGCCAACCGGGGCGTGTGCCACGTGCCAGAGGGGCGTGGCATCTTCCCCGCATTGAGCGTGCGGGACAACCTGCTCGTCCAGGCCGGTGACGGCGACATCGACGTCGCGGTGGACCGGGCCGTGTCGGCGTTCCCGATCCTGGGCGAGAAGCTCAGCCAGCCCGCCGGATCGCTGTCCGGCGGACAGCAGCAGATGCTCTCGCTGAGCCGCGCCTACGTCACGAACCCGGCGTACGTGCTGCTTGACGAGGTGTCGATGGGGCTGGCACCCGTCGTCGTCGACGAGATCTTCGAGTTCCTTGCCGCGCTGGCGGCGGAGGGCTGCGCCTTGCTGCTCGTCGAGCAGTACATCACCCGCGCGCTGGAACTGGCGGACTACGTCTACCTGCTCGCGCGCGGGCGCATCGAGTTCCGTGGTGAGCCGGGTGAGCTCGACGCCGGTGAGCTGATGGCCCGCTATATGGGCGGCGCACATGCGTAGGACAAGGAGGACACCGTGAGGTTTCGGACACGCACCCGCGTCCTGGTGGTGCTGTGCGCGGTGGCCACGCTGGTCGCCGCCGCCTGCGGGACGCGGGTGGACCGCGACAGCATCATCCGCGCGGCGGACACCGGTGCCGGACCGGCCGCGACGCAGGCCGGGCCGGGTGAGCCGGGCGCGCTTGGCGACGTCCCCGGCGCGACGGCGGGACCCGGCAGCGGCCCCACGTCGGGGCAGGCGTTGGACGGCACGGCGCAAGGCGTGGGGCCGTCGTCAGGGAAGCGGGGTAGCACGGCGGGCGGCACCGCAGAAGGACCGGGTGGCGCGGGCAGCCCCGGTGAGCCGATCGTCATCGGCACCGTCGGCGCGTACTCCGGGCCAGGCGGGGCCGCGCTGGCGCAGGGCGCGCGGGCGCTGCAGGTGTGGGGCGCGCACGTCAACTCCAACGGCGGCATCAATGGGCGTCCGGTCAAGGTCATCGTGATGGACGACGGCGGTGACGCATCGAAGGCGCGCAGCCTGATGAAGCAACTGGTCGAAGAGCACAACGCGGTCGCGGTGGTCGCCGCGATGACCGTCGTCGAGACGCTGAACTCCTGGCGGGGCTACGTCGAGGACAAGCAGGTGCCGATCGTCGGCGGCAGTTGTGGTCCGGAGTGGACGAAGAGCCCGATGCTGTTCCGGCAGTGTCCCGCTTCGCCGCAGCAGATCTTCGGCACCGCCGTCATCGGCGCCAAGTACGCGAAGAGCGACAAGTTCGGCGGCCTGTTCTGCAGCGAGACGCAGTCGTGCACGTTCGTCGAGAAGGAGCTGTTCGACAAGGGCGGCGCCAAGCGCGCCGGGCTCGACCCGCAGTATCGGGCGCGGATCTCGGTGTTCCAGGCGGACTACACGGCCGAGTGCATCCAGGCACGCAACGCGGGGGTCGAGCTGCTGATGGTTGTCGGCGACCCCGGCACCGTCGAGCGGGTGGCGTCGTCCTGCCAGCGGCAGAACTACACGCCGCAGTACCTGCAGATCTCGTCGACCATGCGCGCGGACGCGATCACCAAGCCGGGGCTGAGCGACGTCCTGCTCGGCATGTCGACGTTCCCGTTCGCGGGACTGTCCACTCCGGCCTTCCGCGAGTTCTCCGGCGCGTGGGAACGCTATGGCGACGGTTCGGCGCCGGGACCGGCGGCCGCGCAGGGCTGGGCGTCGGCGAAGCTGTTCGAGCAGGCCGCGAAGGCCGCTGGCGGTCAGATCAGCCGCGCGTCGATCATCTCGGAGCTGCGCACGCTGCGGAACGAGCGGCTTGGCGGCCTGACCACGCCGATGACCTTCACGCCGGAGGGACCCGCCGACTCGAACTGCGTCTTCGTCATGCACGGCAAGGGCGGGCAGTGGACCGCCCCGCGCGGCGACACCCCCGAGTGCTGGTGACGGCTTACGCCGTCACACCTCGGTTGGCCACCGGGCGCCTCGGTAAGCCACCGGGCGCCTCGGCACCAGCTTCCCCTGCGCTATGACCTGGTAGGTCCGGCAAAGCGGACAGGATTTGGTCGCAGCGCAGGGGAAGCTGATCAACTTGTGGCGGGACGCGGTGCCAGCCGCGGCCCGTCACTACGCCGTCATCAACTCCGCGCAGCGTTCCCCGATCATCATCGCGGGCGCGTTGGTGTTGCCGCCGGTCACGGTGGGCATGATCGAGGCGTCCGCGACGCGCAGGCCCTCGACGCCGCGCACCCGGAGCTCCGGGTCGACGACGGCGCGCTCGTCGGTGCCCATCCGGCAGGTGCCGACCGGGTGGTACACGCTGTGCACCCGGTTCGGCAGCTCCCTGCGCAGCGCCGTCTCATCGCGGAAAGCGTCGCCTGGGCTGAACTCGCCGCGCACATCGCCAGCGATGAGGTGGTTCGCCATGATCTCGCGGGTGAGCTGGATGCCCTCGACCAGCAGGTCGGCGTCGGCGGGCTCGGCCAGGTAGGCCGGGTCGATCAGCGGCGCCACCGTGGGGTTGGGCGACGCCAGCCGCACCTCGCCCCTGCTCTGCGGGTAGATCAGCGTTGGCAGCACGGTCAGCGCGGGCCGCTTGTCCGGCCGGTGGATCCCGGGGGCGTCCTGGTTCGGCGTCGGATACGACCACGGCAGCGTGTGGAACTGGATGTCCGGCCGATCGGTCGCTTGTGAGGACCGAACGAACGCGACCGCCTCGAACACGGTTCGGCCGAACCACGAGTTGCCCCGCAGCATCTCGCTGAGCACGCCGGACGCGAAGTGCAACGCAGTGCCCCGATGCACCGCCGACGGCATCAGGAACGTCATCGGCACGAATAGGTGGTCGTGCAGGTTCTTGCCCACCGGCAGGTCGGCGCGCACCGTGATGCCGAGGTCACGGAGTTGGCCAGCCGGTCCGATGCCGGACAGCAGCAGCAGGTGTGGCGAGCCGAACACCCCGGCCGCCAGCACCACCTCCTGCATCGCGGTGATCACCCGTGTGCCGGACTTCTCCGCGATCTCCACGCCGGTGACGCGATCGCCGGTGAACGTCAGCCGGGTGACCTGCGCCTTGGTCAGCACCCGCAGGTTCGCGTTGCCGTTCAGGTACCCGCGCGATGAGCTGTAGCGCAGCCCGTCCGCCGCGCTCTCCTGGAAGACGCTGACGCCTTCCTGCTCGGCGCCGTTGTAGTCGTCGAGCTTCGGCACGCCGACGGTGTCGCTCAGCGACTCGATGAACGCCGTCGACGCGCTCGTCAGGTCCTGCTGCCGGGTGACCTTGATCGGCCCGCCAGCGCCGCGCACCTCGCTCGCGCCGCCTTCCCAGTCCTCCATCCGCTTGAAGCTCGGTAGGACGTCGTCGTAGCTCCAGCCGTCGCAGCCCTCGGCGGCCCAGCCGTCGTAGTCTGCCCGGTTGCCGCGCACGAAGAGCATCCCGTTGACCGAGCTTGACCCGCCGAGCACCTTGCCGCGCGTGCTGGGAATCTCGCGCTCCAGGGCGTGCTTCTGCGGCACCGTCGAGTAGCCCCAGTCGAACCGCTTCTTGATCTGCGGGACGCTGTGCATCGGCGCGATCATGCCGGGTACCCGGACGAACCGGCTGGTGTCCGGTCCGCCCGCCTCGATCAGCACCACGCTGGCGCCCTGCTCCGCGAGCCTGCCCGCCACCGCGCAGCCGGCGCTGCCAGCGCCGACGACGACGTAGTCCGCTTCCGTCATGCTTACCTCGTTCTGTTGGGGCCGCCGCGCGGCGCTGTTGATGGGTCAGGTTTGGTTGGCCGCCTTGGCGCGCGGTTCGGGGCCGAAGGTGGCCTTCGGTACCGCATAGGTACCCAAGGCCACCTTCGGCTCATGTCTCCTCCGCCGCCAGCAGCGACCCGAGGGTACGGAGCTGCGACGTCGCGCCGCCGAGCGCGAACTCGGCACGCTTGGCCGCCGCGAAGTAGCGGTGCAGCGGCGAGTCGGTGTCGATGCCGACGCCGCCGTGCAGGTGCACCGCGGTGTGTGCCACCCGGTGTCCCGCCTCGGCGGCCCAGAACTTCGCCGTCGCGACCTGCTCACCAGCCGACAGGCCCTCGGCGAGCCGCCACGCCGCCTGCCACAGCGTCAGCCGCACCGCCTCGACGTCGATGTAGGCGTCCGCCAGCCGCTGCCGCACCGCCTGGAACGACCCGATCGGCTTGTCGAACTGCTCCCGCTGCTGGGTGTACTCGGCGGTCAACTCCAACGCCCGCTCGACGACGCCGAGCTGCAGCGCGCAAAGCCCGACGATCGCGTGCTGCCTGGTGGTGGCCGCCGCACCAGGCTCGCCGACGACGTCGTCGTCGGCGACCGCGACGTCGTGCAGCTCGACCAGCGCCGCGTCGTCGCCGTCCACGGTGCGCTGCGCGGACACCGTGACGCCCGGCGCGTCGGCAGGGACGACGACCAGGGCGTCGCCGTCGTCGGCGGCCACCTCGCACAGGAACGCCGCCGCGTGAGCGCCGTCGAGCACTGCGGTCTGGACGCCGGACACCAGCCAGCCGGCACCGTCGCCTGAGCCGTCGCCGCGAGCCGAACGCCCCGTTCGGCTCCGCTGCCCGGTGAACGGCGCCGGCGCGCCCTCGTCCGCCAGCGCGACCGCCATGGTGGCGTCGCCCCTGCTGATCGGGAGGACCCAGCGCTCGACGTGGGCGGGCGTGCCGAACCGGGCCAGCGCAGACGCCGCCGTGATACTCGCCAGGTACGGCACCGGCGCCGTCGTCCTGCCGACCTCGATCAGCAGGCTGCACCGTTCGAGCAGGCCGAACCCGCCCCCGCCGGTCTCGGCAGGCAGCGCGGCGTCGAGCAGGCCCGCCTTGGCCATCGAGCGCCACAGCTCGCGGTCGAACCCGCCGAGGTCGCGGTCGGTGTGCTGCTCGGCCCAGTCGGTGAGGATGCGCCGGGCGAGCTCGGCGAGGTCATGTTGTGCTTCGGTGAGGCTGAAGTCCATGGCTGTCCTATCTGGAGTTACCTTGAGACGGGCTGGCCGAGCGCAGTCGCGGCGATGATGTCGCGCTGCACCTCGTTGGTGCCGCCGCCGAAGGTGAGGATCAGCGACGCGCGGTGCAGCCGTTCGATGCGGCCGTGCAGCAACGCGCCCGGCGAGTCCTGACGGACGACGCCGCCGGTGCCGAGCACTTCCAGCAGTAGCCGGTAGCCCTCGGTAGCGAACTCGGTGCCGAACACCTTGGTCGCCGACGCCTCCGCTGCCGCGAGGTCACCCGTGTCCGCGGCCCAGGCGATGCGCCAGTTGCGCAGCTTGAGGTACTCGGTGTTGGCGTGCACCCGCGCCAGGTGCATGCGCACCCACTCGGCGTCGATCACCCGCGAGCCGTCCGGCTGCTTGGTGCGCTGCGCCCACTCCCGCACCTGCCGCAGCGACTCCTGCAGCGGCGCGGCCGACGTCAGCGCGACCCGTTCGTGGTTGAGTTGGTTGGTGATCAGCGGCCACCCTTTGTGCTCCTCACCGACCAGCGCCGATGTCGGCAGCCGGACGTCGGAGTAGTAGGTGGCGCTGGTACCCGGCCCCGCGACGGTGTGCACCTTGGTCCAGGAGAAGCCGTCCGCGTCGGTTGGAACGATTAGAATGGACAGTCCCTTGTGCTTCGTCGCATCGGGATCGGTACGGGCCGCCAGCCAGACGTAGTCGGCGTACTCGATGAGGCTTGTCCACATCTTCTGTCCATTCACGACGATGACATCACCCTCGTCACCGCATTCTCTAACCGCCTTGGTGCGCAGTGAGGCGAGGTCCGTGCCCGCCTCCGGTTCGGAGTAGCCGATCGCGAAGTGCAGCTCACCCCGCGCGATCCGGGGCAGGTAGAACGACTTCTGCTCGTCGGTGCCGTACCGCATGATGGTCGGTCCGATGGTGTTGAGCGTCAGGAACGGCACAGGCACCCCGGCGACCGCCGCCTCGTCGGTGAAGATGAGCTGGTCCAGCATCGGCCGGTCCTGTCCGCCGTACTCCTCGGGCCAGCCGATGGCGAGCCAGCCATCCGCGCCAAGCTGCCGGACGATCTCCTTGTACGCCGTGCCGTCGCCGTACTCGCCGCCCGACGTCCGCAGCCCGTCGCGCCGCTCGGGGGTCATCAGCTTCGCGAAGTAGTCACGGAGCTGCGCGCGCAGTCGCTGCTGCCCTTCGGTGAAGCTGATCCTCATTGACTAGCCCTCCGGGTGTGCGGTTCCTTGTGCAAAACGAGAACACGTTCTAGTGTAGCCAAGAACACGTTCTAGATGGAATCCCTGACGGGTTATTCGCAAGGCGAAGGTGTGTGACAGCTCAGTGCGAACTACGAGTCTTGAAGGCCGCGTCGCCGTCGTGACCGGTGCTGGCGCCGGGCTCGGCAGGGCAGAGGCGCTGGCCCTGGCCGATGCCGGAGCCAGCGTCGTCGTCAACGACATCAGCGACGCCGCTGGCGAGGTCGTCGACGAGATCGAGGCCGCTGGCGGCAAGGCGACGCTGGTCACCGGCGACGTCGGGGAACGGGTCACCGCGGACGCGCTGCTGAGCACCGCCGTCGAGCGGTTCGGCGGGCTGGATGTGCTGGTCAACAACGCCGGGCTGGTGCGCGACCGGATGCTGTTCTCGATGAGCGACGACGAGTGGGACGAGGTCATCCGGGTGCACCTGCGCGGTCACTTCCTGCTCTCCCGCAACGCCGCGGCGTACTGGCGGGACACGTCCAAGGCCGAGGGCGCGCCGGTCTACGGCAGCGTCATCAACACCGCCTCGGAGGCGTTCCTGTTCGGCGCCGCCGGCCAGCCCAACTACGCCGCCGCCAAGGGCGGGATCGCGGCGCTGACCGTGGCCACCGCGCGGGGGACGTCCCGCTACGGTGTACGGGCCAATGCGATGTGCCCGCGCGCCCGCACGGCCATGACCGAGGACGTCTTCGGGCCCGCGCCCGACGAAGGAATCGATCCGCTCTCGGTCGACCACGTCGCGCCGTTCGTGGCGTTTCTCGCCTCGCCCGCCGCAGAGCACGTCACCGGCCAGGTCTTTGTCGTCCACAGCGGGATGGTGGCGCTGCTCGCGCCGCCCACGGTGCGGCAGCGGTTCGACACCCAGGGCGACCGATGGAGCGTGGACGAGCTGGCGGAGTCGGTCGGTGGCTACTTCGCCACGCACGGTGAGAGTGACGGCTTCGCGGCCACCGAGCTGATGTCGCTGCCGTGATTGGCGGCGCGCTACATCGTTGTATCCACATATCACGTGAGGAGACGGCAGGACATGGGTCGATTGACTGGCAAGGTCGCCCTCATCACCGGGGCGGCGCGGGGCCAGGGCGCTTCGGCGGCACGAGGTTTCGTCGAGGAGGGCGCGAAGGTCGTCATCGCGGACATCCTGGACACCGAGGGTAAGCAGCTCGCGGACAAACTGGGCGACGCGGCGCGTTACCAGCGGCTCGACGTCACCGATGAGGCTGACTGGCAGGCTGCCGTCGAGCGGACCGTCGCCGAGTTCGGCATGCTCAACGTCTTGGTGAACAACGCGGGCGTGCTGCACTTCTCCAAGCTGGAGGACACGACGCTGGATGACTACCAGCGTGTCATCGGGGTCAACCAAATCGGAACGTTTCTCGGGTTACGCTCGGTCGTCGCACCCATGCGAGCGGCAGGAGGTGGCGCGATCGTGAACGTCTCGTCGGTGGAGGGCATAGCCGGGCTGCCCTACGTCCTCGCCTACACCGCCAGCAAGTTCGCGATCCGGGGCATGACCAAGTCCGCCGCTCTGGAGCTGGGCGAGGACGGCATCCGGGTCAACTCGGTACACCCGGGCATGATCGACACCAAGATGGTCCACGACGCCGTCGGCGGGGCGGACATCGACACCAGTTGGATCGGCAAGAAGGTCGCGCTCGGCAGACTCGGCCAGCCGGGCGAGATCGCCGAGGTCGTCATCTTCCTGGCCAGCGACGAGAGCTCGTACTGCACCGGCGCGGAGTTCGTCGCGGACGGCGGAGCGACCGCGACCCACGCCTTGAAGGTGTAGCCATGCCGACGGCCGCGGCGCGGGGAGGTCATCGATGACTCAGCGTTCGGCGGGGGTCACGATTCCTGGCGCCGGGGCGTTCGAGCAGGTCGGCCGGATGACCACGCTCGCGTGGCAGGTGCTGCGCGCCATCCCGCGCAGGCCGTTCCAACTGCGGGAGTACATCGAGCAGAGCTGGTTCGTCGCCAGTGTGACCATCCTGCCGACCGCGCTGGTCGCCATCCCGTTCGGCGCCGTCATCGCGCTGCAGCTCGGCTCGCTGACGCAGCAGATCGGCGCGCAGTCGTTCACCGGCGCGGCGAGCGCGCTCGCGCTGGTGCAGCAGGCCAGCCCGCTCATCACCGCGCTCCTGGTGGCTGGCGCGGGCGGCAGCGCGATGTGCGCCGACATCGGCGCGCGGCAGATCCGCGAGGAGATCGACGCCATGCGGGTGCTCGGCGTCAACCCGATCCAGCGGCTGATCGTGCCGAGGGTGCTGGCAGCGATGACCGTCGCGGTGCTGCTGAACGGCCTGGTCAGCGTGGTCGGCGTGCTCGGCGGCTACTTCTTCAACGTCGTCATGCAGGGCGGCACGCCCGGCGCGTACCTGGCCAGCTTCAACGCGCTCGCGCAGCTGCCCGACCTGTGGGTCAGCGAGTTCAAGGCGTTGCTGTACGGCTTCGTGGCAGGCATCGTCGCCGCGTACCGGGGGCTGAACCCGGCTGGCGGGCCGAAGGGCGTCGGCGACGCCGTCAACCAGGCCGTTGTCATCTCGTTCCTGCTGCTGTTCCTCATCAACGTCGTCATCACGGCGATCTACCTGCAAATCGTCCCACCGAAGGCGATGTGACCCATGCCGGTGAAGGAGGCGAACCGCGAGGAATGGACCGAGCTGGGTGACCGCACGCTGGACTACCTCGCCCGGCCCGGGCAGGTGTTCGAGGGCTTCGGCGAGCAACTCGCGTTCTTCCTGCACACGCTGGCCACGGTGCCGAGGACGGTGCGCCGCTACAGCAAGGAGTCGCTGCGGCTGCTGACCGAGGTCTGCTTCGGGACGGGGGCGCTGGCGATCATCGGCGGCACGCTCGGCGTGATGATCGGCATGACGCTGTTCACCGGCCTCGTCGTCGGCCTGCAGGGCTACTCATCGCTGAACCAGCTCGGCACCGCGGCGCTGACCGGGTTCATCTCCGCCTACTTCAACACCCGCGAGGTCGCGCCGCTGTCGGCGGGGCTCGCGCTGTCGGCCACCGTTGGCTGCGGCTTCACCGCGCAGCTCGGCGCGATGCGGATCTCCGACGAGATCGACGCGCTGGAAGTGATGGCGGTGCCCAGCCTGCCGTACCTGGTCACCACGAGGGTGCTGGCCGGGGTGGGCGCGGTGATCCCGCTCTACGCCGTCGGGCTGCTGTCCTCGTACCTGGCGTCGCGGCAGATCACCATCTGGGTCTACGGCCAGTCGGCAGGCACCTACGACCACTACTTCATCATGTTCCTGCCACCGCAGGACGTGCTCTACTCCTTCGCCAAGGTGATGATCTTCGCGCTGGTGGTGATCATGACGCACTGCTACTTCGGCTACACCGCGCGCGGCGGACCTGCCGGGGTCGGCGTCGCGGTCGGCAAGGCGGTGCGGACGTCGATCGTGCTGATCGCGGTGCTCGACTTCTTCCTCAGCCTCGCCCTCTGGGGATCGACGACGACGGTGAGGATCGCAGGATGATCCGCAGCCCGCAGCGCGCCGTCCTGCTCCGCCGGCTCCGCTACCAGGCGCTCGGCGTGGTCTTCGTGCTGCTCGCAGCGGGGTTCATCGCGGGCACGGTCGGCATCTACACCAAAGCGTTCACCGACGTCGCCACGGTGACGCTGCGGACGGAGTTCGCGGGCAATCAGATGCGGGAGGGCGCCGACGTCAAGATCAGGGGCATGCGCGTCGGCGAGGTCCGCTCGATCTCGTCGTCCGGCGACGGCGCGAACCTCGAACTCGCGCTCAACCCGAAGCTGATCGACGTCATCCCCGCCGACGTCACCGCGCGGCTGCTGCCCAAGACGTTGTTCGGCGAACGCTACGTCGACCTGCGGCCCCCGGAGACGCCGAGCCCTCAGCCGCTCGCCGCAGGCGACGTCATCAGCCAGGACCGCTCCGCCAACGCCATCGAGCTGGAGCGGGTGCTCGACGGGCTGATGCCGCTGCTGCAGGCCGTCGAGCCGCAGAAGCTGTCCAGCTCGCTCAACGCCATCGCCACCGCGCTCGACGGCAGGGGCGAGAAGCTGGGCGACACGCTGAGCAGGACGTCGCGCCTGCTCGGCGAGCTGAACCCTTCGCTGCCGGACCTCAAGGCCGACATCGCCTCGTTCGCCAAGGTCGCGCGCAACTACTCCGATGCGCTGCCGGACGCGCTTGACGCCGTCTCGCACCTGACGACGACCACAAGGACGCTTGCCGCCAAGCGAGACGGGCTGCGCACGCTGTACGCCTCTGTGACAGGGGCTTCGGCCGACCTCGGCGGGTTCCTCGAGGTCAACAAGGCCAACCTGATCCGGCTGACAACGACCGTGCAGCCAACGCTCGACGTGCTCGCCCGCTACTCCCCGCAGTACCCGTGCATGATGCGGCAGTTCGCCATCCAGAAGGACAACGCCGAGGTGGCCTTCGGCAAGGGGGCGAAGCACCCCGCCGTGAGCCGGGTCAAGATCGAGATCACGCAGAGCAGGGGCGCCTACAAGCCAGGCGTCGACGAGCCCCGCTACAACGACGATCGCGGTCCGCGTTGCTACACGCCGGTTGACCAGCCGGGCCACTGGCCGCAGTACCCGCCGGACGGCCCGATCAAGGACGGCTCGAGCAAGCCGCCTGCCGGGTCGGCGCAGGGCAGCGGCAAGGCGGGCGACTACGAGGACTACCAGACCGGCGGCGGGTCAGCGCTTGGCGCACCCGCTGCTGGTTCGCCTGCCGAGGCCGAGCTGCTATCGCTGCTGCTCGCCGCGGAGCAGGGCGTCGAGCCGAGCTCGGTGCCCGGCTGGGGTTCGTTGCTTGTCGGGCCGCTGTACCGGGGGACGGAGGTGGAACTGCGATGAAATCGGGACTGAGAGCCGCACTGGGTCCGATGTTGCCCTCGCTGCTGAAGCTGGTCGCGTTCACCGTGGTCACCGTTCTGCTCACCGGGGTGCTCGCCGCGACGATCGCCAACACCAACTTCAACGACACGTCGGGCTACGCCGCCCGGTTCACCGACGTCTCGGGCCTCAAAACCGGCGACGACGTCCGAATTTCCGGCGTCAAGGTCGGCCAGGTGCGCGCGATCGAGATCGGCGATGACGCGGTGGCCACCGTGCATTTCGACGTCGGCGAGTCGCACCGGCTGCCGTCGACAACGACGGCGCAGGTGAAGTACCGCAACGTCATCGGACAGCGCTACCTCGCGCTCGGCACCCACGTGGCCTCCGAGGAGCCACTGCGCAAGGGCGACGTCATCGGCGTCGACCGCACCACGCCCGCGCTGAACCTGACCGTGCTGTTCAACGGCTTCAAGCCGCTGTTCACCGCGCTCGACCCGAAGCAGGTCAACCGGCTCTCCTACGAGATCATCCAGGTCTTCCAGGGCGAGGGCGGCACCATCACCAGCCTGCTGCGCCACACCGCGTCGCTGACGTCGACCATCGCGGAGCGGGACAAGGTGATCGGGGAGGTCGTCGGCAACCTCAACGACGTCCTCGGCACCATCAACCACCGCGACGAGCGGGCCAAGGAGCTGATCGACGCGCTGCAGCGGCTGATCAGCGGGCTCGCCGAGAAACGTAAGCCGATCGGGGAGGCCACCGAGGCGCTCGGCCAGCTCACCGGCAGCGTGTCCGGTCTTGTCTCCGACGTGCGCCAACCGCTGCGGCAGAACGTGCGGGCGCTCAACGACCTGGCGGGGACGCTGTCCAAGGACGCGCCGGTGCTTGACGAGATCCTGCACCGGATGCCGAGGAACCTGAAGAAGTACGTCAGGGTGCTCAGCTACGGCAGTTGGTACAACTACTACCTCTGCGACGTCTCCGGCACGGTCGGCATCGGCTCGCTCAACGTGACCGTCCCCGTCGTGCCGCTGACGGGAACGGAGCGGCCGGAGAGGTGCGGGCCATGAGCATGAGGACTGCTCGCAGGTCCGAATCATCGGGCATGAAGCCGCTCGCGGAACGCAACCAGGCCGCCGTCGGGGCTGTCACGGTGTTGTTGCTCGTCGCATCGGTGCTGACGGCGCTCAACGCCGACCGGCTGCCGCTCATCGGCGGCGGCACCACCTACGCCGCGTACTTCGCGGAGTCGGCTGGGCTCGTGCCGGACAACGAGGTGCAGATCGCCGGTGTGCGGGCGGGCTCGGTCAGCTCGGTGGAGCTGGACGGCCCCCGCGTGCGGGTTGAGTTCCTGCTTGACGGCCCCGCCGAAGGTGAACTGCCCCGGCTCGGCACGGAGACAACGGCGTCCATCCAGATCAAGACGCTGCTCGGCGAGAAGTACGTCGCGCTGCGTCCGCGTGGCAACGGCACGCTCGACCCTGGCGAGCCGATCCCGATCGACCGCACCACGACGCCGTTCCAGTTGCAGGACGCCTTCAACCAGCTCGGCCAGACGATGTCCGATGTGGACACCAAGCAGCTCGCGGACAGCTTCGACGTGATCTCCGGTGCGCTAGCTGGCGCCCCGAAGCACGTGCGCGGCGCGCTGCAGGGGCTGTCCGCGCTGTCGAAGACGATGGCAGACCGCGACGACGAACTGGCCCGGCTGCTCGACAACACGAACCGGGTGTCGAAGCTGGTCGCGGACCGCAACGACCGGCTGCGCAAGGTCATCCACGACGGCAGTGCCTTGCTCGGCGAGCTCCGCGCGCGCAAGCAGGCGATCCACAGTTTGATCAGCGGCACACGAGCGGTGGCGAAGCAGTTGTCAGGGCTGGTCGCCGACAACCGGGAACTGATCACCCCAGCGCTGCGCAAGCTCGACGTCGTCACCGGCGTGCTGCAGCGCAACGTCGACAACATCGACCGCAGCCTGGAACTGCTCGCGCCGTTCACCCGGCTCGGCGCCAACGCCACCGGCAACGGCCGCTGGTTCGAGGGCTACTTGTGCGGCATGTTCCCGCCCACCATCACGAAGAAGGGCATGACGATCAACCCGCAGGGTTGCGAGCGGCCGGTGTCCGCGCCGAACCAGGGGATCGAGGGGAACTGATGGCTATCACGACCCGTGCCGCCCGCACCACCTACACCTGGCTTGCGCTGGGCGTCGTCGTCGTGCTGCTGCTCGCCGCAGCACTGTGGACGGCCACCCGCGACTCCGGCGACACCCGGCTGACCGCCTACTTCGACCGCACCGTCGGGCTCTACGAGGACTCAGCGGTGCGGGTGCTCGGCGTCGAGGTCGGCACCATCGACCAAGTGATGCCGGACGGCGACCGGGTGCGCGTCGATCTCACGGTCGACTCCGATGTGGACATTCCGGCCGACGCAGGCGCGGTAATCGTTGCGCCGAGCCTGGTCAGCGACCGCTACATCCAGCTCACCCCGGTGTACCGGGGAGGGCCCACAATGGCGTCCGGCACGGTGATCCCGCGCGACCGCACCGCGTCACCGGTCGAGCTGGACGAGCTGTTCAACAACCTCGACCAGCTGGCGACAACGCTCGGCCCTCGGGGCGCCAACTCCGACGGCGCGCTGAGCGGCGTGCTCGACCAGCTCGCGGCCACAATGGACGGCAATGGCAAGAACCTGAACGACACCGTGTCAAACCTGGCGCGGTTGTCCGCCACGCTCAACGGCAGTAAGGACGACCTGCACGGCACCATCAAGCACCTCGGCGAGTTCACCACCATGCTTGCGCGGAGCGACCGGCAGGTCGCGGACCTGTTCAAGCGGGTCGCGGACGTCTCGCAGTTCCTCGCAGGCGAGTCAGGCCATGTCGGCGCCGCACTGTCCACACTGGCCAGCGCGCTGACCGACGTTCACGGGTTCGTCGAGAACAACCGGACGCTGCTGTCGTCCAATGTGGAGAAGCTATCCGGGGTCACACGGGTGCTCGTCGAGCGCCGTGCAGAGCTCGCCGAGATCCTCGACGTCGCGCCGACCGGCATGAACAACTTCATCAACGCCTACGACGCCGCGTCAGGCACCATCGCGATCAGGGGCAACCTCAACGAGCTAACCTACCCGCCGGTGATGATGGTGTGCCGGCTGCTCGCGGCGAGCACTCCGGCGCAGGTCCCCGACGCGGTGTCTGACACCTGCAAGGACCTCGCGCCAGCACGGGACGGCACGCTCAAGCTGCCCAGCGCGTCGCAGGTGCTGTACTCGGCGCAGCGAGGCGAGCTGCCGCCGTTGCCGCTGCCGGTGCTCGAGGCGATGCAACGCTCATCGGGAGGCGACTCGTGATCCCGGTGCGGATGGTCACGTGCGTGCTGGTGGTGATGCTGGCGCTGACCGGCTGTGGGCCTGGCGGGTTCTCCGGCCTGTACAACGCGCCGCTGCCCGGCGGCGCCGACGTCGGCGAGCACCCGTACCGCGTCACCGTGGAGTTCGCCGACGTGCTCGACCTGGTGCCGCAGGCCACCGTCAAGGTCAACGACGTCCAGATCGGCAGGGTCCAGCGGGTGCGGCTGGCCGAGGACACCCGGTCCGCGCTGGTGGACATCGTCGTCAACGGCGACGTCGAGTTGCCTGCCAACGCCGTCGCCGAGCTGCGGCAGACGAGCTTGCTCGGGGAGAAGTTCGTCGACCTCCGGCCGCCGACCGGTGCAAGGCCTGTCGGCAGGCTCAGCGACGGCGACGTCATTCCGCTGTCGCGCACCAGCAGGCACGCCGAGCTGGAGGAGGTCTTCGGCGCGCTGTCGATGCTGCTTTCCGGCGGCGGGGTGGAGCAACTGCACACCATCGCCTCGGAGCTGAACAACGCGATGCGTGGTAACGAGGCGCAGATCAAGGCGCTGCTCTCCAGGGTGGATCACCTTGTCACCGAGCTTGACGGGCAGAAAGCGCAGATCACCAAGGCCATCGACGGGCTGGCGGAGCTGTCCCGCACGCTGGTGCGGGAGAAGCGGCACCTCACCGAGGGGCTGGACCACCTCGCGCCAGGCGTCCGAGTGGTCGCGAACCAGCGGGACCAGATCGTCGGGATGCTGACCCAGCTGCGGAAGCTGTCCCGCGTCACCGTGGACACCGTCGGCAAGAGCCGAGAGCAGTTGGTGGCGAACCTGCGTGCGCTGGAACCGACGTTGCGCAAGCTCGCCGAATCGGGCGACAACCTCACTGAGGCGCTCAAGATCCTGCCGACGTACCCGCTGCCGTGGAACGCGGGCAGGACGATGAAGGGCGACTACGCCAACGTCGACGTCGAGTTCGACATGAACCTCGATCAGCTGGTCAACAACATGCGCCGCTCGGGGCAGAGCCCGATCCCTTCGCTGCCGAAGGGCGGCGGGCCGCCGCTGCCGCTGCCCGAGACGCCGCAGGTGCCGAAGCTGCCCGCGTTGCCCGGCTCGTCTGGCGCGTCGGACTCTGGCTCGCTGCTCGGCTCGTTGCTGGGAGGCTCGTGATGCTGTCCTGGTCGACGCGGATCAAGCTGCTGGCGTTCGGGCTGATCGCGGTGCTGTCTGTGGTCATCGTCGGCGGCAAGTACGCCGGGCTGGACCGGCTGTTCGGCCCGCGCGGGTACGTCGTCACCGCCGAGCTGACCGACTCCGGCGGCATTTTCCGCGGCTCCGAGGTGACTTACAGGGGCGTCACCGTGGGCAGGGTGGCCACGCTGCGGCTGACCAGCACCGGCGTCGACGTCCAGATGGACATCGACGAGGACGCGCCGCCGATCCCCGCCGACACCAACGCCGTCGTCGCGAACCGGTCGGCCGTCGGGGAGCAGTACCTCGACCTGCGCCCTGATGGATCGGGCGGGCCGTACTTGAAGCAGGGGTCGGTGATCGAGGCGAGCCGCACCGAGGCCCCGGTCGCGCCGGAGACCATGCTGGCGCACGTCGACCAGCTCATCGGCAGCGTCAACACGCAGTCGTTGAACACCGTCGTCGACGAGGCCTACGTCGCCTTCGCCGACTCCGGCGAGGACCTCCAACTGCTGCTGGACAGCACGCACGAGTTCACCGCGTCCGCGCGGAAGAACATGCCCGCGACGCGGCGGCTGCTCTCCTCGGCGCGCACCGTGCTGGACACGCAGGTGCGGCACGGCGACGACCTCGGCCGGTTCGCCAGCGGGCTGAAGACGATCTCGCGGCAGTTCGCGGAGTCCGATCCGGACTTGCGTGCGATCATCGACCGGACGCCGAAGGTCGCGAACCAGGTCAGCGAGTTCATCGACGTCTCTGGCAACGACTCCGCGATGCTGCTGGCGAACCTGCTGACCACCGCGGACGTCGCGGCGCCCCGCACCGACTCGACCAAGCAACTGCTGGTGAACTTCGGCGTCATCGGGGCGTTCGCGCGCTCCGTGTCGTACAAGGGTCGCGGCCAGCTCGGGCTGGTGTTCGAGATGTTCAACCCGCCGTCGTGCACTCGGGGTTACGAGAGCACGAAGCAGCGGCCCGCCAACGACGTCTCGGAGGTGGAGCCGAACAAGAACGCCTACTGCGCGGAGCCGCCCGGCAGCTCGATCGCCGTGCGCGGCGCGCAGAACGCGCCGTTCCGGGGCGTGCCGCAAGCCGTGCCAGCGCCGCAGCGGCGGGAGTCTTCGGATTCAGGCGGCCCTGGCGGCTCTGGCGGGGATCTGCCTGGGCTGCTTGGGCTGCCGGGAGTGTCCTCGAAGCCGGTCGGGATCGCCGAGCTGCTGGGAGATGGCTGATGCGGTTGTTTCGGGATCGGCTGGCGTGGTTGGCGCCCGCGTTTCGGGATCGGCTGGTGCGGTTGGCGGGCGTGTTTCGCGGTCGGCTGGCGTGGTTGGCGCCCGCGTTTCGGGATCGGCTGGTGGCTGGGCTCGTGGCGCTGACCGTGGTCGCGGTGGTTGCTGCGGCGTGGTTCGGTGTCGCATGGGTGAGCGCGGCGCGCGACGACGGGCTGGCGCGGGCGCAACAACGCGACGCGGTGCTCCGTGCGGCCGAGCACGGGCTGGTCACGCTGCACACCATCGACCACCGCGATGCGAAGCGGGACGTCGCGGCGTGGCTGGACGTCACGGCTGGCGGGCTGCACCGTGACCTGGCGGGGGACGAGGCGGGCCAGCGTGAGCAGGCGAGGCGAACGCAGACAGTGTCCCGTGCGGAGTTGGTCCGGGCTGCGGTGACCGACTTGAACGGGCACGCCGGCACCGCGCGGGTGATCGCGGTGTTGTCGACGACGCTGGAGACGCGGGGTGGGAAGGCGTACACCGGCCGGAAGCGGGTGAACGCCGAGCTGGTGCGCCGCGACGGGCGGTGGAAGATCAGCGCCGTGGAGGCCGCAGCATGAGGAGGGAACACGGCGTCGGGAACGGGGCACACGGCATCGGGAACGAGGGACACGGCATCGGGAACGGGGGACACGGCGTCGGGAACGGGGCACACGGCGTCGGGAACGAGGGACACGGCGGTTCGGACGGACACGACGCCGTGTCCCCCGTTCAGGACGCTGAGTTCCACGTTCGGGCCTCCAGGACAACGGCTCGGCGGATCACCATCGCGGTGCTGGGGGTGGCGCTGGCGCTGGCCACGGCGAGCGCGGTGTTCTCCGGCGTGCGGGCACACCAGCTGCGCGGCACCGAGTCGGCGGCCAACGCCGCGCTGGTCGACACGGTGGCGACCGGAGCCGTCATCGAGCAGGTCAGCGCGTCGTTGAAGGCGGTGTTCTCCTACGACTACACGCGCCTGAGGCGCACCGAGCACGCGGTGGACGTCGCACTGGTTGGCGAGGCGGCGGCCGAGTACCGGCGCGAGTTCGACGCTGCCGCCCAGCAGGCGAAACGCCGCCAGCTGGTGAAGGCCGCGACGGTGCGGGCGATCGGCGTGCGGGAGCTGACCGACCGGCGGGCGACCGTGCTGGTGTTCCTAGACCAACAGGTCCAGCGGCCCGGCGCGGCGCCGACGTCGTCCACCGCCACCCTGGACGTCACGGCGCTCCGCGACAATGGCGGCACTTGGCGGATCTCCGACATCGAACCGTTGTAGCGGTGCGGTCGTCCGGGCGGGCCCGGCGGCGGACTCCAGGTTCGGCAGGGCTCGGCCGCTCGGTACATCCACCCGCACAGCGCCATTTCGTGTCCGGTTTGCCGGGTCCTGTTGGCCCTCAGAGGGTTGCGGCGGGCACCTCAGCCCGCCGCAACCTCCGCCAGCGCGCCCTCCCAGCTCACCCGCTTGCCGATGAGGGCGCGCATCCGCAGCACCGGACGTCGTTGCTCCACGCCGAGGGCGCCGATCAGCCGGTCGCCGCGCCGGTAGAGCGCGAGCAGCGTGTCCTCGGCGGGGTCGCCCGCGACGACCCGGACTTCGTCGGCGGTGGGCACGCCGACGAACTGGACCCGGCCGCCGTAGAGGTCCGACCAGAAGTACGGCACCAGCGTGCACGGCGTCGCGGCACCGGGGTCGATGGCGTTGCGAGCGGCCAGCCCGCCCTGCTCGGCGGCAGACGTCCAGTGCTCCAGCCGCATGGTCTCGCCGAACAGCGGGTTGAACCAGCGCGCGACGTCGCCCGCCGCGTACACGTCGGAAGCGCTGGTCGCGAGTGTCTCGTCGCAGACGACGCCGTCGTCGAGTTTCAGCCCGGAGCCGACGAGCCAGCCGGTCGCAGGCGCGGCCCCGACGCCGACGATCACGACGTCGGCGGACAGCGTGGAGCCGTCGCCGAGCCGCACCGCGCGGACCCGGTCGTCGCCGTCGATGCCGGTGACGGTGACGTCGCAGCGAAGGTCGGTGCCGTTGCGGGTGTGCAGTGCGGCGATCGTGGGCGCCAGCTCCTCGCCCACGGCGGCGGCGAAGGGCACCGGGGCGGCCTCGACCAGCGTCACCTCGGCGCCCATCCGGCGCGCGGAGCAGGCCAACTCGGAGCCGATGAACCCCGCCCCGACGATCACCACCCGGACGCCAGGGTGGATCACGGTCCGCAAAGTACGGGCGTCGTCCAGCGTGCGCAGGGTGTGCAGCCCGGACAGCGTCGGGAGCCAGGGCAAGGTTCGCGCGGTCGCGCCGGTGGCCAGCACCGCGGCGGTATACGGCACGACGTCGTCCCCGGCGTGGATCACTCGCTGCTCGGGGTCGAGCCCCGTGGCGGGCGTGCCGAGCCGCAGGTCGACGTCCAGGTCGGTGCGCAGCGCGTCCTCGGTGCGGAACTGCTTCGGCGTGCCGTCGCCGGTCAGGAACTCCTTGGACAGCGGTGGCCGGTCGTAAGGCAGGTGTTCTTCGGCGCCGAGCAGCGTGATCGCGCCGGTGAACCCGGCACGTCGCGCGGATTCCACGGCCCGTAGGCCTGCCAGCGACGCGCCGACAACGACGAGTCGCGTCACGTCAGCCTTCCAGCCGCAGCGCCTGGGTGGGGCATTGGTCGACGGCGTCCTCAAGGTCGGCCCGGTCCGCCTCGGTGAATTCCTCGGTGAGCAGTTGCACGATGCCGTCGTCGCCCACCTCGAAGACGTCGGGGCGTAGGCCTTCGCAGATGCCGTGGCCGGTGCAGACGTCGGTATCGATGTGGATCTTCATCCGTGCTCCCTTGCTCTCGGTCGTCACTGGGGTGCGAGGTTGGCGGTGACGCTACCCAGTTCCCCCATATCGGACACCACACTGTCGCCAAGTTCAACCGGTTCCGCACGGGTCATCGAACCGGGCAGCACGACGTTGCCCGGTTCCAGCATGATGCCGAGAGGCCCGACGGTGTTCGCCAGCCACACGAGCGCGTTCAGCGGTGAGCCGAGCACGGCCGCGCCGGAGCCGGTGGCGCGCAGTTCGCCGTTGATGTGGAACGCGCAGCCAGCCGTGCGCAGGTCGACGTCGGTGAGCCGGGTGGGTTTGCTGCCGAGCACGACGCCGCCGGACGATGCGTTGTCTGCGACGGTGTCCACGATCGAGATGCGCCAGTCGGTGATGCGGGAGTCCACGATCTCCAGCGCTGGCACGACGAACTCCACCGCGCGTATCGCGTCAGCCGCCGTCACGCCCGGCCCGCGCAGCGGTGCGCCGAGCACGAAGGCGATCTCCGGCTCGATGCGGGGTTGCAGGTAGCCGCTGGCGTCGAACGGCAGGTGCTCGGCGTGGAACATGTTCGCGAGCAGGTGGCCGTAGTCGGGCTGGTGCACCCCCATTTGCCGCTGCATCGCCTGCGAGGACAGCCCGACCTTGTGGCCCTTGATCTCGTCACCTGCGTCGACCCAGCGGCGAACCTGTTCCTGCTGGATGCGGTAGGCGTCGGTGAGGTCGGCGTCGGGAAATCCGGTGATGATGGGCTCGACCGGTACGCCGCTGTCATAGGCGCTGAGCAGGTGTTCCGCGGCCTTGGTGATGGCATCGGCGTCCATGACGACTCCCTTGGCTTGCCCCGTGGCGGTCACGTCGACCATACTAGAACAAGTTATAGTTTTGCCATGGCGGAAGGTGAGTCGATGAAGTTCAGCCTGTCGGTCGCGCTCTGTCCACCGGACCAGCTCGCGGAGCTGGCCGTCGCGGCCGAGCAGAACGGGTTCTCCTCGGTTGTCCTGCCCGACTCGCTGTTCTACTCCGAGGAGGTTTCGGCCGACTACCCCTATACCGCCAACGGCCAGCGGTTCTGGGACGCCGAGACGCCGTGGGTGGACCCGCTGATCGCCGCGACGTCGATGGCGGCCGCGACCAGCGAGATCCGGTTCTACACGTCGGTGCTCAAGCTGGGCTCGCGGCATCCGGTGGTGCTGGCGCGCCAGCTCGGGTCGGTGGCCGCGCTGACCGGCGACCGGTTCGGGCTCGGCCTCGGCGTCGGCTGGTCGCCGGAGGAGTTCGCCTGGTGCGGCGTGCCGTACGAGCGCAGGGGACGGCGCACCGACGAGGCGATCGAGGTGCTGCGGCTGATCCTCGACGGCGGGATGGTCGAGTACCATGGCGAGTTCTTCGACTTCGGCAAGCTGCGGATGAGCCCGGCGCCGAGGGGGCGGATGCCGTTCTACATCGGCGGGCATTCCGGACCTGCGCTGCGGCGCGCCGCCCGCTACGGCGATGGCTGGTCGTCGGCGATGATGACGATCGACGAGCTCCGCACCACCATCGGGCGGCTGCGCGAACTGCTCGCGGAGTACGGCCGCGCGGACGATCCGTTCGAGATCCAGGCGGTGTGCGTCGACCGCTTCGGCGTGTCCGGGTACCGCGAGCAGGCCGAGGCGGGCGTCACCGACGCCGTCGTGATGCCGTGGGTATTCGAGGGGTTGCCGTTCGACGCCCCTGTGTCGTCCAAAGTAGACGCGGTGAAGAAGTTCGCCGACGAGGTGATTGCGGAGGTGCAGGCCACATGACGGTGACGGTGTGCTGGGACGAGACGGCCGACCAACCACCGGCGCGCGGGGCGGCGCTGGCCTCGATGCGCGCGGTCGCGGCTGGCGACAAGGACGGCTGGCTGGCGCTGTTCGCGCCGGACGCCGTGGTCGAGGACCCGGTCGGGCCGTCGGGGTTCGATCCGGAGGGCAAGGGCCATCACGGCGCGGACGGTCTCGCGGCGTTCTGGGACACCGCGATCGCGTCGGTGGAGCGGTTCGAGTTCGTGGTGCACGACTCGCACGCCGCAGGGGACGAGGTCGCCAACGTCGCCACGATCACCACCTACCTACCCGGCGGATATCGCGTCGACACCGACCTCGTCGCGGTGTACCGGGTCGACGAGCAGGAGCGGCTGCTGTCGATGCGCGCCTTTTGGGAGGTCGAGCGCGCTATGGCCACCGCGCGCCCGGCGTAAATGGCGCGTGATTGCGGGTAGCTAATCGGGGCGCTAACGTCGTTTCAGATTCACTAATGGATATCCCATTCCTCTGAATGAAACGACGGGGCGGCGGTATGCATATCGACCCGGAGAAGGCGAAGGCGCTGACGATTCGGCCCATCGAGGCCGACATCGAGCGCGGCAGGCTGCGGTTCTTCGCGAAGGCGATTGGCCAGAAGGACCCGATCTACAGCGATGTCGATGCGGCGCGGCGGGCGGGACATCCCGATCTGCCGGTGCCGCCGACGTTCTTTTTCAGTATGGAACTGGAAGACTTGAGTTTCGCAGTCACGCGGCGGTGGCGGCGCAGGCCAGGGCGAAGTCACGGT
>WHUD01000319.1 GCA_009377385.1 Actinophytocola sp. | reverse complement strand
CTTCGGCTGCACCTCACGACCCACCGTGAACTGCACACCAGCCGTATCAATCAGCAACTTCATCCGAACTGCCCTCCCAGGCAATCTCTATTGGTTTCACGCCCCGTTCTTGGGTGCGTAAGTCAAAGAATGCCTTGGACAGCGGGGACGACTTCACCGCAGCAAGGGATTTCTCAGGACGTCCCTGGGCTGGTAAAGTCGTCCCTAGTGTCCCCCTGAGACGGGAGCAGCAGATGCGAAACGAGCGGTTGCGCGATGCTCTGACAGCAGCTGGCGTGTCACAGGACGAGCTAGCAAGCCATCTCAAGGTGGACCCGAAGACGGTGGAACGGTGGATCACCCGAGGCCGTGCGCCGTACCGACGACATCGCAGCACGATCGCCGCACTGTTGCAGACGACCGAGACCTACCTGTGGCCTGAGGCGGTCACGCCCGAGGATGCGGCCACGGCGAGTCAATCGGAGCTGGTGACGTTTTTTCCACACCGGAACCTCATCCCGAGTGAGCTGTGGGATCGGTTGATCGACTCCGCCAGCGAACGAATCCACATCTTGGTGCACGCCGGATTGTTCCTGGTCGAACGGCCCACGTTCGTCAAGACACTTGCCCAGAAGTCCCGTGCCGGCTGTAGCGTGCGACTGCTTTTCGGTGATCCCGCGAGCCGCGAAGTCACCCGGCGCAGCGACGAGGAACAGCTCGGCAAGCACACACTCGCCGCCCGCATCCGGAACGCCCTGGCGTTCTACCGCCCGTTGTTCGAGATGGAGGGTCCCGAGCTTCGATTTCATCGAACGACGCTGTACAACTCCGTGTTCCTGTTCGATGGCGAGCTGGTCGTAAACACCCACGTATACGGTGTGCAAGGTGCACACGCTCCGGCTATGCATATACGGCGACTGACCACAGGCAACCTGTTCGAAACCTACGAGCGCAGCTTCAATGAGGTCTGGCGTTCGTCTAAGCCAGCCA
>WHUD01000318.1 GCA_009377385.1 Actinophytocola sp. | reverse complement strand
GATGTTGGGAGAGGGGACATCGCCGGAGAACGCGCCGGTGCCAGGGTCGACCGTGATGTCGAGGTTCGAGTCTCCGGTCGCGATGTCGATCAGGTCAGGGCCACTGGTGTCGTCGTGGTCCCAGAGCTGGATGCGGATGCCGAACGGCCCTGCATCGCGGTCGAACGTCCCGGTCAGCTGCCAGTTCGGCTCGACCTCGGTCCGGTTGTCCGGCGCGCGAGGTGAGGTTTTCTCGCCGTCGGGGAAGAACGCCTTCACGTAGTAGTCATTGGGACAGCTGCCGAAGACTACCCCGAAGATGTCGGACTCGTTGTCGGCGCAGTCGACCTCCCAGATGTGGTGGATGGTCACCGTGACGCTCATCGGTTGTGCGGCCGACGCTGCGGGTGCGCCTAGTGCTGAGGCACCGAGCACGAGCACTGCGATGACAGCCCACGTCCGATACGCGCCGAGACGTCTCGTGACCCGAGTCCAGTGAGAAATCCGGTTTTCCGCCATGACCTGCCCTCCCGTGTGTCGATCGCGTCAGCGCGCTCGTTGAGGTCGACAGCGTGGACGTCGCTGGTCAAGGTTCAG
Organism: Actinophytocola sp.; assembly: GCA_009377385.1. Taxonomy (GTDB): domain Bacteria; phylum Actinomycetota; class Actinomycetes; order Mycobacteriales; family Pseudonocardiaceae; genus Haloechinothrix_A. The sequence continues at coordinate 394 of WHUD01000318.1, read as the reverse complement.
TCAAGGTTCAGTCAAGACTGCCGTCACTACGGGAGTGGCAAAGTGGCAGATCACCCGGGTTCAATTCCCGTCATCCGTCGCGGTGTGCCTGTTCGACCGGTCGCGACGACACCTCCGAACCGTCCTATTGGTCGAAGCTGTCGTTGCCGCAATTCTGGCGCTTCCATCGGTGCAGCTACTCATGTGGTTCCCTCCCCTCGAGACGCTCGGTGGTCCTGTCGGCCCAAGCACATTCGGCAACTTCACATAGGCCCTGGCGATTACATGGCTGGTTACAGCGGTGATGACGCTTGTCCGTCAAATGCGGACCCAGCCGGTGCCGCATACAGTGGGCGAGGACTAGCGGGAGTTTCCTGGGTAAGTTGATCTTTGCGGGTGTGTCCGCAGGTCAGCG
>WHUD01000317.1:666-970 GCA_009377385.1 Actinophytocola sp. | reverse complement strand
GTCGCGGGGATCGGTGTGTCGGGCGCGGCCGCAGCGGCCGTGCTGCTGCGCCTCGGTGCGCACGTGACGGTCGTCGACGCGGGCACCGGCGACGCCCAGCAGCGGCGCGCCGCCGAGCTGACCGCCGCCGGTGCCACCGTGCGGCTCGGGGAGCCCACGGTGCTGCCCGCCGACGCCGACCTGGTCGTCACCTCCCCTGGCTGGGCGCCGCACGCTCCGCTGCTCGCCGCGGCGGCAGACCGGCAGCTGGAGATCATCGGGGAGGTGGAGCTGGCCTGGCGACTGCGCGGCGCCCAGCCGGCGC
>WHUD01000317.1:288-656 GCA_009377385.1 Actinophytocola sp. | reverse complement strand
ACGGGAAGACCACCGTGGTGCACATGCTCAGCTCGATGCTCGGCGCGGCCGGCAGTCGGGCGACGGCGGCGGGCAACGTCGGCACGCCGATCGTGGACGCGGTGCTCGCGGACCCGCCCTACCACGTGCTCGCGGTGGAGCTGTCCAGCTTCCAGCTGCACTGGTCCAGCTCGCTGCGGCCGCACGCGGCGACCGTGCTCAACGTGGCGCCCGACCACGTCGACTGGCACGGCTCCTACCCGGCATACGCGGCCGCGAAGGCGCGGGTGTGGAGCCCCACCACCCAGGTCGTCTTCAACGCCGACGACGAGGAGAGCACGCGGCTGGCCGCGGGCCGCGCAGGCGCGGTGTCGTTCACGCTGCGCGAG
>WHUD01000317.1:0-278 GCA_009377385.1 Actinophytocola sp. | reverse complement strand
CAACGCGCTCGGTGCCGCCGGGCTCGCCCGCGCCCACGGCGTGCCGGCGGAGGCGGTCGCCGCGGGACTGCGCCTGTTCAACCCCGAGCCGCACCGGCTGACGCTCGTCGCCGAAGGCGGCGGGCTGCGGTTCGTCGACGACTCCAAGGGGACCAACCCGCATGCGGTCGCGGCGGCCCTCGCCGCCTACGACCACGTGGTCTGGGTAGCCGGCGGCCTGCTCAAGGGCGCCACCGTCGACGACGTGGTACGCGCGCACGCCGACCGGATCCGCGGTG
>WHUD01000316.1 GCA_009377385.1 Actinophytocola sp. | reverse complement strand
CAGGCGGTTCGGCGCCGCGTAGATGCGTGCCGCCGACCTGGAACCACAGTCGCTCGTCGACGGTGCGGCGCCATTTCTTGGTGCGGACCTCCACGAGCGCTTCCCAGCGATGCCGGTTGCCGTCGACGGAGGTCCGCCAGCCCTGCACCCGTCCTGGTCGCCACCGGTCGTCGATCCAGACCTCAACGCTGGCCGGCTGGACCGGCTCCAGGCGACTCGCCGGCACGATCGCGCGCCGGTGGTTATCCAGGATTCTCTCAACGTGACCCCACCACTGGCCGCCGGTGTCGCGCATCCAGTAGAGCAGCTCGGCCGTCCACACGCCGTCGTCGGTGCGCACGAGCGCGAGGCGGGGCGGGTTGACCACTCGCGCCTCGCTGAACATGTCTGGAACCGTCGACATGTTCCGAACATACGTTCGACTCTCGGCGCGTCGTCAAGCCTACTGTCGGCGCCCCTTCGTACACTGGATGCGCGGGTTGACCGCACCGAGGAGTGCCGGGTCACCTGGTGCCGCACGTGCGGCACCGCGGCAGGACGTGTTTCCTCCCGTGCTCGCACCGTGCGAGGGCGAGCAGCTGCCGGAGATGGGCAGCGACCGGCGCAGCAGCGACCCGACGTGGCGTAGGCGCCATCGATCACAGCGCGGCCAGCTTGAGCAACCAGGCCGCTTCTGCATCACCTCACGTCTCGACTCCCGGTCTCCGCCGTGCGGCTAAAGGCGCGCCGGACGAGCACGGCCGGGAGTCGGGCGTGGGGTCGTACGACCCGACCCTCACCCGTCCTGGAGGAAACATGATCATCAAGTGGCTACTGCGGCGACTCCGGTCCGCGCGACCGGAGCAGGTGTTCTGGTTCCGCTGCGAAGGTTGCGGCGCGATCAGCTGGAACCCCATCTCGCTGCAGAACCACCGCGCGGTCGCCTGCGACCGGTACATGGCGTTCTTCGACGAGCTCACCACGCTGCGCAAGGA
>WHUD01000315.1 GCA_009377385.1 Actinophytocola sp. | reverse complement strand
CCCCACCAGCCGAAACAAGCCAGCCGATCAACGAAGGCCGGAAACTCCCGCTAGGTGAATCCAGGATGACCTGCGGTAACGCGATGCTGCTCGCGGCGGGCAGGCGCTCTGTCACCGAGGGTCGTTGCGCACAAGCGCGGACTGCGGCAGCATGCCTGCTCGACGCTTCGGGATGATTCGGGGGAAGGACCCGGCGTGAGCAAGCTTGACGACCTCCAGAGCACCGCGCAGCAGGTCAGCAACGACGCGGATTCCCCGCTCGGCGGGCTCGGGCAGTTGCAGAGTGAGAACGACACCGCCGTCCGGGAGGCGGTTGCCTGGGGCACCGAGGCTGGCGCGCAGATCCTCGATGGCCCCGGCAAGACGGCGCTGGACGAGGCGATGCAGCATCTCCAGGGCTTCCAGGAGAAGCTCAAGGAGTACATCGACACCGTCGAGCAGGCCAAGTCCGGCGGTTGACTGCCGCGTTCGCCCGCAGGGTCCCCGAGCAGCACCAACCCGGGCACCTCGGGTGTCGGGGTATCGAGTGCTGCCCGAACACCGGTACGGGCTCAGGAGGAACGCTGGCGTGATCGGTTAAAGCGCTCAAGCAAGACGAAGAAGGAGCCATCGCGGGTCACCCCCGAGATGAAGATAGCGGCTATCACGAGCGGTGCCGCCGTGCCGCTGTCAGCGCTGGCACAGATCCTCCCTGAGACTGTTAATACGGTTGCGAGCACTACACTGCAAGCGCTCAGTGCTGTTGGCGTCGGGCTCGGCGTCCGCGCGCAGATCAAGCAAGCCAAGAGGGAGTCCGAGAATGCGTCTAAACCCGAGAGCTGAAGCTCCCGCCCGCGAGCTGTTCGGCTTCGCGATCCGCGCGGAACTCGACGCCTTCGACCGCAAGTTGAAGTCCTTCAGCGACGACGCAACCCTTCAAGAGGCGTTGGCACTCGCCGTAGCGGTTTCTCGGTATGTCGTAATGGACTCTTTTGGTG
>WHUD01000314.1 GCA_009377385.1 Actinophytocola sp. | reverse complement strand
TCAAGATCTGGCTCCGCAGCCCCGCACACGAAGATCCGTGAGACACGCCCTAGATGAGAAGGAAGGTGACGCACATGCGCACCAATTTGAAGGATGCGGTACGCCGCCTCGTGCACCTGGCCGGCCGCGGCAACGGCCCCGGGTCGGCGGGTGCCACGGGAACCGACGCAGGGAGCATGTCGGCGGCGCGCATCCACGAGATCAAGGACATCGTGAGCCAACGCTATGGTGACTTCGCGGCCAGTGGCGGTGTCGCGGAGGCCTGCTGCGCCGCGGTGGCCGAGGAGTCCGAAACGGGCTTCGCCGTGGAGCATGGCCTCTACAGCGCCGAGGAGATGGCGCTGGTGCCCGAGGGCGCGGCCAATTTGTCCCGTGGGTGCGGCAACCCGGTCGGGTTCGCCCGCCTGGAGCCCGGTGAGACCGTGGTGGATTTCGGCTGCGGCGGCGGCATCGACGTGATTCTCGCGGCGCACAAGGTCGGGCCCACCGGGAAGGTCGTCGGGGCGGATTCCGCCCCCGCCATGATCGAACGGGCCCGGGACAACACCACCACCGCGGGGGTTGGGGATCGGGTGGAGTTTCGATCAGGTGACCTCGCCGACACCGCTCTGCCCACCGGGTTCGCCGATGCGGTGATCTCCAACTGTGTGATCAACCTGTGTCCGGACAAGGAGCAGGTGTACCGGGAGGCGTTCCGGTTGCTGCGGCCCGGCGGGCGGATGGCGATTTCCGACATCTGCCTCACCGAGGAGCTGCCGACGGAGTTGACGGCGTCCTTTGTGTCGATGTGGTCGGGGTGCCTGGGCGGAGCGATCCCCACCTCGACCTACTTCGAGATCGTGGAAGGGGCCGGTTTCACCGACGTCTCGGTGGTGACTGGGTGTGCCAGTCTGATGTGGCCCCGCCTGGAGCGGTAGTGCTGGGGCGGATTCCAGTGATCGTCGCAACAGGACGACTGTGACGGTTCGGGATGGTAAC
>WHUD01000313.1 GCA_009377385.1 Actinophytocola sp. | reverse complement strand
GATAGAGCACCGCTCTCCTAAAGCGGGTGTCGAAGGTTCGAATCCTTCCGGGGGCGCTTCTCTGAACTGCGGAAACGGTATTCTTAATGGAACCTGTTCTACTTCTGTGGCACGATCCGTGACGCAGACTCGTCCACATCGGCCCGAAGACTGGCCGCTGACGCGCCGAGATTTCGTGATTCTGAGACTGCAGTAGCGGCAGATGCGCGAGTCAACGCCGACGCGCGCTCCAGGTAAGCGGGGCTCAGCTCGCCAAATACACGCAGCCGACCGTCTCGACCGCGTTGAAACCATCGTTGATCTACTACGTCATGCCCAAGCACGACGCCCCGCAGAGCGGATTACCAACCGGCGCTCGATATAGCGCAGCGGGTGTGAGGCGTCATTCGGTGTGACGACGTAGCGGCGGGTGGGCGTCGTTCGGTGTGATCACGTTGGCGGGCAGGCCTGGATGGGCTTGCCCTTTTTCGTGTGCGACGACAACGTGAGGATGTCCGGTTAAGACCGGCCCTCCCGGTCGTCTTTTGGCGGAGCCGTCCGGGAGGGCCTGCAAGGGCGTTCGGAGACGCCATGCTCACGGTAGGCATTGACGCTGCCGACGTCGAGGCCAGGTTGTCGTCGGCGTCGTTGGAGTGTCCGGAGTGCGGTTCGGCGCTGGCGCCGTGGGGGCGCGGACGGCCCCGCGGGATCCGCGCCGACGGTGGGGTGCGGTGGCGGCTACGACCGCGCCGGGCGCGTTGTTCGGGTTGCGGTGTCACCCACATTCTGCTGCCGGTGACCTGCTTGGTTCGCCGCGCGGACGCGGTCACGGTCATCGGCGCGGCGTTGGCGTATGCGGCGGCGGAGTGGGGTCATCGGCGGATTGCCGAGACGCTGGGGCGACCGGCGTCGACGGTGCGGGGATGGCTGCGGCGGTTCTCGGCGCGGGCGGGTCCGATCCGGTCGGTGTTCACAGCGTTGTTGTGTGCGGTGGATCCGG
>WHUD01000312.1:248-994 GCA_009377385.1 Actinophytocola sp. | reverse complement strand
CTTGCCGATAAATAAGCGCTTCATTTAGTGGTCCATCCGTCATGATGTGGTATGGCTGTTGATGCGGACCTGGTGGCGTCGTTGCGGGCGAAGTTCGAGGCGGTGCTGCCGCATCTCGATGAGCGCCAGCAACGGCTGGTGATGGCCGGTGAAGCCCGGTCGCTGGGACACGGCGGCATCGCCGTGGTGGCCAGGGCGAGCGGAGCGTCGCGGTCGCGGATCTCCGCTGGGGTGGCCGAGCTGGAGTCCGGGCAGGCGCCGCTGAAGCGGGTCCGGCGCGAGGGCGGTGGCCGCAAGAGGGTGACCGCAACGGACCCGGCACTGCTCACGGCGCTGCTGGCGCTGGTGGAGCCGACCCGGCGCGGAGATCCGGAGTCCTCGCTGTGCTGGACGACGCTGTCGACCCGCAAGCTGGCCCACGAGCTGACCGCGGTCGGGCACCGGGTCGGCGCGGACACCGTGGCCCGGCTGCTGCACGAGCAGGGTTTCAGCCTGCAGGGCAACGCCAAGACGCTCGAGGGCGGCCAGCATCCCGACCGCGACGGCCAGTTCTCCTACCTCAACGACCAGGCCAGCGAGCACCTGGCCGCGGGCGATCCGGTGATCAGCGTGGACACCAAGAAGAAAGAACTCGTCGGGCCATACAAGAACGGCGGGAAGGAGTGGCGCCCGGCCGCCGACCCTGAACAGGTCAAGGTCCACGACTTCATCGACCCCGCTCTGGGGAAGGCCAACCCCTACGGCGT
>WHUD01000312.1:0-238 GCA_009377385.1 Actinophytocola sp. | reverse complement strand
GCCACTGACCAGCCATGACGTCATCGTGCAGAGCATCGCCGCGACCACCACCCGGACCGGGCTCACCGTCCACGCCGAACTCGACACCGACACCTACCCGGTCGGCGTCAAGATCCCCGACGCGCAGATGAAAGCACTCCACGACAGTGGCATTCTGCACCGCCACGACTGGCACCCAGAATGGAACTACACCCTCAACCCGCCCGGAACCTGAGCGTGTTGATCATCGGCAGGCCCT
>WHUD01000311.1:726-1012 GCA_009377385.1 Actinophytocola sp. | reverse complement strand
GAGCGGCTGGTCGCCTGCCGCAACCCGCTGCTGGCCGACCAGCGCGCCCGCAAACGCGAAAGCCTCCTGCAAGCGACCGAGACACTCCTGGCCGGCATCGCCGACCGGGTCGCCCGCGGCAGCCTGGCCGGGGCGGACGACATCGGCGTCGCGGTCGGCAAACAGATCAACCACTACAAGGTGGGCAAGCACGTCGACTACACCATCACCGACACCAGCCTCGACTACCGCCGCGACCAGGCCAACATCGACGCCGAAGCCGCCCTGGACGGCATCTACGTGCTGC
>WHUD01000311.1:0-716 GCA_009377385.1 Actinophytocola sp. | reverse complement strand
CCCACGTCGAACGCGACTTCCGCATCGTCAAAGTCGACGACCTCGACCTCCGCCCGATCCGCCACTATCTCGAGGAACGCGTCAAAGCCCACGTGCTGATCTCATCAATCGACACTGCTGGTGGCGAGATGGTCTCGCCGGTCACCGCGCCACCTGGAGAGGACCTATGCAGACGTGTTGCCTTCGAGGCCCCCATGCAGACCTGTCCCTCCTGGTGGAGGCGGGCCGCGTAGTGGCCAGCGGGAGTCGCGCTTCGAGCGCCGTGATGAGGTTCCAGCACGGCCAGCCAGTCGGTGACGTGTCCAGAAAGGATGTCACCAGTGCTGGATCCATCAACGGTTGCCTCGATTGAGGCCGACGGGGTGTTCGTCGGCATCGACTGGGGCAATGCCCACCATCAGCTCTGCATCATCGACAGCGCCGGGCGACTCGTCGAGCAGGCCAAGCTCGCTCATGACGCCGCAGGGCTGCGTGACCTGCAGGCCCGCCTCGCCCGATGCGGCAAGATCGTCGGTGTTGCAATCGAACGCTCCGAGGGGCTGCTGGTCGAGACATTGCAGGAACATGGTCATCGGCTGTTCTGCGTGTCGCCGAAGATGTCGGCCCGCGCCCGGGAGCGTTATCGTCTGGCACCGACCAAGTCCGACGCCTTCGACGCGTTCGTGCTCGCCGACTCGCTCCGTCACGAGCACCGGCACTGGCGCTCTCTCGCGACG
>WHUD01000310.1 GCA_009377385.1 Actinophytocola sp. | reverse complement strand
AGGTGCCACTGTCGAAGTGACTTCGCCAACTGGTACAAGGACTATGCTCAAGCGATCCGAAATTTCGTCCTATCTCGTACTCACGATCCACTATTGGCCGACGACTGCACGAGTGAAACCTTCCTCAAGGCATTTGCGCACAGGAACTCCTTTCAATGCCAAGGACAAGGAGTTCGGCCATGGCTCGTGACCATAGCACGCAATGTGGTTAGGGATTACCTAAGAACGTCTCAGCGCCAAAAGGTCACCGTAGCTGAGGCTTTCACTGAATCGACCGACCCTGCCCCTAATCCAGAGCAACTAGTACTCGAACGCGCAACAATCGCGGAAATCTCGCGCTGCGTAGGTCAACTGAGCAGTGACCAGGCGCAGTGTATCCGGCTCCGATTTACCGAAGGGCTGTCCGTTAACCAGACGGCGCGAATGATGGAGCGCTCCGAAGGAGCTGTTAGAGCGCTCCAGTATCGCGCCATACGCGAACTCGATTCTATACTTCTTGACTCTCATCGATAATCGACCGAAAACTTGCGTTGCCAGCGAGGCATGCGGCCAAATGCCACTTACTAAGCCGACCGAAAGTAAGTGGACTGGTTATGTGGTGATGTAGCGGAGGTCGGGGTCGGCGAAGAATGCGCGGATAAGCCCTGGCATGTTCTGTAGGCGGCGCAGGGCGCTGGCCTTGATCATTCACTGCGGTGACGAGTGCGATTCCCGCTTTTCGGATTGATCTTCTGTCAGTTCGTTGACGGTGTTGTCAAGTTGCGGATCGTGCTGGTGGCCCGACTGTCGCGTTGGGTGGGCGCCGGGTTCCACGGGGCCGGGATCAGGCCATCACCGCCGCTGACCCACTACCCGAGGACGTCCACCTCGCCCTCAACGCCATCCGCGCCCAAGCTGAGGGGCACTAATGTGAGCCAACTCGGGGAGATACGTCGCGATCTCACGGTCGCAGCGTAGTATTGGCCATGTGACGGCTCTTCGGAACAAGCTCGGCGTCTCAGCGTTAGTGAACGGTGAGGACGT
>WHUD01000030.1:22703-38756 GCA_009377385.1 Actinophytocola sp. | reverse complement strand
GGTTGATTTCACCGCTTGGCGCAGTGTTAGTTGCCGCGGGCGACCGATTCTGCGATTCCAAAGTATCTGTTCGTCGACGCGCCTGACGAGTTCTTCGAATTGCTCTGCGGTCAGTCCTGTTGTAGCATTGCCTTGCAATGGTCTCTCCGGGTGTGAAGATTCTGTGGTAGGAACCTTCAAATTTTCCCGTAGAGACCATTGCCCTATGCGTTATGACACGCTCAATCCCTCGCTAAATTGACCAGGCTTTTGCATAAGCCTCCACGTGAGACTTCGACCTTTCTTAGTTCTCGCTGCGACCGGCCTGCTGACCGTCGTGAATTGTTTCGCGGCGCAGGCGGCAGGCGATGATTCCGTGACAGTCGGCACGAAATCCGAGGCATGGTATGTGACGCCGGCGCACGTCGCGTGCGAGGACGACACCGACTGTTCCGCAGCACCAACGTCAGAGTATCCGCAGGATACCCTCCACGTCGGAATCTCGAACGGAACTCCCACGACCGCGACCTACATTGAGCTTGATGTACTTGGCGCCAACCTACCGTTTGGTGCCACCTTCACCGAGGGACAGGTCGTGTTGCCGGTCGATATGAATCCGGGTGACGGATCGTTCCGAGCGGATCAGGCGAAACTCCGTGTCTGCCAGGCAGGCACCGTCTCCGATACCAAGGCATCTCCGGACACACCACCCGACACCGACTGCGACGGCGCCTCAGCCAACGCCCACTACTCAGCGAAGCCGTCCCCGACTTTCCAGGTCGATCTCGCGCCCTTCCTGCGCGACTGGTCCGAGGGCACGCCTGCCGCCTTCGCCGTCCTGCCCGCGCCCAAGGCTGTCGCGAAGTCCGAGACCTGGCACGTGACCTTCTTCGGTAAGGACTACGACGAGGAGAAGGAACCGCCGAACGAGCCGCCCGCGCCACCAGCACCCCCCGCCGACGCAGCACCCCTTGCCGAGGAAACCAGCACCCCCGCACCGCCTGACGCGGAACCACCCGGCCAGCAGAAGCCGAAGCCGATCATCGCGGAACTGAGCTACGAGGAGGAAGAGTTCACCGTTCCGCCGCCCGCGCTCGACGCACCGGCCGAGTTCGCCCCGCCTCCGCCTCCGCCTGCCCCCGCCTCGACGCCAGGCCCGATCGACGCGCCGTCGCCCGCAGTAGCGGACGTCCCGGCCGGCGAGACGCCGGAGGCAGGGACAAAGCCAAAGGCAGCTCCTGCTCCAGTGGCGGCAGCACCGGACTTCATCACGGTCGGCTACAAGTACCCGATCGCCTGGCTCATGCCGCTCGTGCTGCTCATCGGGTTCGCCATGACCGGCCATTCGCTGACCAGGAATCTCGAGTATCCCGCACGCACCCCGGCGTGATCGGCACGGCGCACAGATACTGGCCAACGAACGCCGACGGCACATGGTGTCTCCCACGGAGTGAGGCGCCCGCATCACCCTGACGGGGCGTTAGCTGCGCCACCCGAGTGGCGCGAACCTGCCCACAGGGTTTACTTTACTCACGAGTAGGTAAGCGACGGCCGCCTGCGGCCAATGGGAGAGTGACTGTGTCTAGCGCTCAGCCCGCGGGAGCGGGAAGCAAACGAGGCGGACCACCGCCAAAGCAGCGTGATGCGATGGGCTTCGGCCTCGCTGCCCTGACCAAGATCTCGAGTTCGCAGGTCATCGACAAGATGGGGCTGCGCAAGCCGTTCGAGAAAGCAGTGACCACGTCAGTCAAGCACGGCTTCCGTGCCGCCGGCACGGCCAGTCGCGGTTTCACGCCGGGCAAGAAGCTCGACAAACCAGCCCGACTGGCCCCAGCCAAGGACACCGGGCTGTTCGACCTTGAGCCGACCGACGAACAGCAGATGATCGTGGAGACGGTGCGCGACTTCGCCGCCGAACAGCTGCGGCCCGCTGCCTACGACGCCGACGCGAAGCTCGAGACTCCCGACGGCCTGCTCAGTCGCGCCGCCGAGCTGGGCATCGGCGCGTTCGGCATCCCCGAGGAGCTTGGCGGCTTCGGCACCGAGCGCTCGGTCACCACGAACGTGCTGGTCGCGGAGGCGCTGGCGCACGGCGACATGGGCCTTGCCGTCGCGGTGCTCGCACCGTCCGCCGTCAGCACCGCACTCGCCCAGTGGGGTGACGCCGATCAGCAGGCGACCTACCTGCCCGAGTTCGCGGGCGAGAACGTGCCCGCCGCCGCGCTCGCGCTGTCCGAGCAGACGGCGTTGTTCGACCCCTTCAAGCTGGCGACCACGGCCAAGCGCACCCCGAACGGCTACCAACTCGACGGAGTGAAGGCGCTGGTCCCCCGCGCAAGCGCAGCCGAGCTCTTCCTGGTCTCGGCCAACCTGGAGGGCCGTGGTCCCGCGCTGTTCATCGTGGAGTCATCGACGTCCGGCGTGTCTACCGAGGCCGACCCGGCGATGGGCCTGCGCGGCGCGGCGACCGGCAAGCTGCACCTGAACAAGGTCAACGTCGGCGCCGGCGCGCTACTCGGCAGCGATAAACCTGAAATGTTCGCCGAGGTCGTGCGGCTGTCCCGACTCGGCTGGTGCGCGCTCGCGGCAGGCACCGGCAAGGCCGTGCTCGACTACGTCGTCCCCTACGTCAACGAGCGCGTCGCGTTCGGTGAGCCGATCAGCCACCGGCAGGGCGTCGCGTTCATGGTCTCCGACATCGCGATCGAGCTGGAGAGCGTCCGGCTGCTGACGCTGAAGGCAGCGGCGCGCGCCGAGCAGGGCAAGCCCTACGCCCGCGAGGTCGCACTCGCCCGCAAGCTGGCCACCGACAAGGGCATGTGGATCGGTAACGCGGGCGTGCAGTTGCTCGGTGGGCACGGGTTCACCAAGGAGCACCCCGTCGAGCGCTGGTACCGCGACTTGCGCGCGGTCGGCGTCATGGAAGGAGCTGTCCTCGCATGATCAACCTCGAGGTTCCCGTCAAGGCCAAGCCGCTGATCAACCAGGCGTACCAGGCGGCGTCGCAGGTCTTCCGGCCGATTTCGCGCAAGTACGACCGTGCCGAGCACGCCTACCCGAAGGAGCTGGACACCTTCGCCGCACTGGTCGACGGGCTCAACGAGTCCGGCGAGGGCGGCGCAGGTGCGTCCGGGGTGCGCCGCGACGAGAACGGCGGCGACGGCGGCGGCAACGTCAACGGCGCCAACCTGCGCACCGTGCTCGGCACCATCGAGATGTGCTGGGGCGACGTCGCACTGCTGCTGTCGATGCCGCGCCAGGGGCTCGGCAACGCCGCGATCGCCTCGGTCGCCAACGACGAGCAGCTCGAACGGTTCAAGGGCACCTGGTCCGCAATGGCCATCACCGAGCCGGAGTTCGGGTCCGACTCGGCGGCCGTGTCGACCACGGCTGAGCTGGACGGTGACGAGTACGTGCTCAACGGCGAGAAGATCTTCGTGACGGCCGGTGAGCGGGCTGACTCGGTCGTGGTGTGGGCGACGCTGGACAAGTCCGTCGGGCGTGCGGCGATCAAGTCGTTCGTCGTGGAGAAGTCGCGACCGGGCATCACGGTGGAACGCCTGGAGCACAAGCTCGGCATCAAGGCATCCGACACCGCCGTCATCCGGCTGGACAACTGCCGGGTGCCGAAGGAGAACCTGCTCGGCAGCCCCGAGATCGACACCAAGAAGGGGTTCGCGGGGGTCATGGAGACCTTCGACAACACCCGGCCGCTTGTCGCGGCCATGGCGGTCGGTCTCGCCCGCGCGGCGCTGGAGGAAACCGCGCGAATCCTGTCCGAGGCAGGAATCTCGGTCGACTACGACAAGCCCGCCAACACCCAGCACGCCGCTGCGGCGACGTACCTGCAGTTGGAAGCGGACTACGAGGCCGCGCACATGCTGACGCTGGCGGCGGCGTGGATGGCCGACAACCGCAAGCCGAACTCCGTCGAGGCGTCGATGTCTAAGGCCAAGGCCGGCCGGTCGGTCGTCGACATCACGCTCAAGTGCGTCGAACTGTGTGGCGCGCTCGGCTACAGCGAGGACTCGCTGCTGGAGAAGTGGAGCCGTGACTCGAAGATTCTGGACATCTTCGAGGGCACGCAGCAGATCCAGCAGCTCATCATCGCCCGGCGACTGCTCGGGAAGTCGAGCAGTGAGCTGAAGTGACGGGCGGATAGTCCCGAGCGCGCGGCCCCGGATGCCCAGGAGGACTCCGGGGCCGGGCGCTATCCGACCCAGATTCTCCAGTTGCTCATGGGCGAATTTCGTTCGGTTATAGTGGTCCTCTTTACCGGACACGAGGGGGAGCCGATGACTTTTGTACTGATCCCGGGAGCAGGCGGCCAGGCCTGGTACTTCCATCGTCTGGTTCCCGAACTCCGGGTACGAGGCCACGACGCGATCGCCGTCGACCTCCCTGCCGGTGACAACTCCGCAGGGCTGGTGGAGTACGCCGACGTCGTCGTCGACGCGATCGACGACCGCACTGACATCACCGTGGTGGCTCAGTCGCTTGGCGGTTTCACGGCACCGCTGGTGTGCGAACGCGCCGACGTCAGCCTGCTCGTGATGCTCAACGCCATGACTCCGCAGCCAGGCGAAGCGCCGGACACCTGGTGGGAAGCGACCGGCCACTCCGAGGCCAAAGCGGAGTACGCCACCCGCGAGGGACGTGACGCCGGCTTCGACCTGATGGCGGACTTCTTCCACGACGTGCCGCAGGACGTGATCGACGCGGCCATGGCGCAGGGCGAGCCCGACCAGTCGATGACGCCGATGCGCCCGCCGTGGCCGCTGGACCACTGGCCCGACGTGCCGACCCGGTTCCTGCAAGGTCGCGACGACCGCTTCTTCCCGCTGGAGTTTCAACGTCGCGTCGTCAAGGAACGGCTCGCGCTCGACGTCGACGAAATGCCCGGTGGACACCTCGTCGCACTGAGCAGGCCCGCCGAACTCGCCGAACGGCTGGTGGCGTACCGCACCGCCTCAGCGCGGTAGCGATGCCCGTGCGGGCGTGACGACATCGGCAGATGACCAGGGAGCGCCGCGGTCATCTGCTGACGCGAGCCGACGCGGAGTCCGCTACTGAACATGGCGCTCACCCGCTTGGCCATCTCCTCCTCTGAGACGTCCTCGACGTGGCTGGCGACGTGCCACAGGTGGCCGAACGGATCGGTGACATTTCCAACCCGGTCGCCGTAGAACTCGTCCGTGACCGGCCGTTCCAGCGTGGCACCCTTGCTGACCGCCTTCGCCACGGTCGCGTCGACGTCCTCGACGTAGATCATCATCGTCACGGTCGACCCGCCAAGCGACTTCGGGCTGGTGTTGCCGAACTCCGGATTCTCGTCGGCGAGCATGATCACCGAGTCGCCGAGCTGGAGTTCCGCGTGCGCGATGGAGCCGTCCGGCATCGTGAACCGATCACCGCGCTGCGTGGCGCCGAAGACCTCGCTGTAGAAGTCCATCGCGTCGGCGGCGCCCTGCACGGTCAGGTGCGGCATCATCCGGGGGTAGTTGTCAGGAATCGGGCTGGGCATACGACTCAACCTTTCAACGATCTGCGCCATTTGGTGGATCCCGGAGCCACCAACGTACGACGGCTCTCATAGGGCGAAGCGTAATCCGGGGCACCGACAAAAACCCTCCGTCCGCTCGGTTGCCCGGCTGTCCTGAGACAGCGAGACTTGATTTCCTGAGTAACGAAGGAGCGCCCATGACTTCGGTCTCCGCGCGGCCCGGGGAACTCGCCCGCGTCGCGGCACCCGACGAAGGCATCTCGGTCGACGAGCTCAAGCTCGCGGCGCGCAACCACGGTATGCCGCTGGAGGCGCTGCGCTACGACGTCACGCCGCCAGGTCTGCACTACTTGCTCGTCCACTACGACATCCCCTACCTGGACCCGGCGTCGTGGCGGCTGCCGATCACCGGCGCGGTGGAGCGCCCGGTCGAACTGGACCTCGACGCGCTGCGCGCCCGTCCGCGCGTCACCCACACGGTCACGCTGGAGTGCGCGGGCAATGGCCGCGCACGGATGCTGCCGCGTCCGATCAGCCAGCCGTGGCTGGACGAGGCGGTCGGCACCGCGGAGTGGACCGGTACACCCCTCGCCCCGATTCTTGCCGAGGCGGGCATCGCGCCGGACGCCGTCGACGTCGTGTTCACCGGGCACGACCATGGCACGGAACGCGGCGTCGAGCAGGACTACGCGCGGTCGCTGTCGGTCGCGGACGCCACGGCCGACGACGTCCTGCTGGTGTACGAGATGAACGGCGCGCCGCTGCCACCGCAGCACGGCGCGCCGGTGCGGCTCATCGCGCCGGGCTGGTACGGAATGGCGCAGGTCAAGTGGCTGCGCGACATCGAGGTGCTGCGGGAGCCGTTCACTGGGTTCCAGAACGCGACCGCGTACCGGCTCAAGCAGGACGCCGACGATCCGGGCGAACCGGTCACCCGCATCCGGCCGAAGGCGCTCATGGCACCACCCGGGTTCCCGGACTTCCAGACGCGCAGGCGGATCGTGGACGCGGGCGAGGTGCCGCTGTTCGGGCGCGCGTGGTCAGGCACAGGCACGGTGGTGACGGTGGAGGTCAGCACCGACGGCGGAGCGAGCTGGCACGAGGCCGAGCTCGGGCCGCAGCCCGGCACGTACGCCTGGCGTTCCTGGCACCTGACATGGCGGGCCGAGGTGCCGGGCGACTACGAGCTGTGCGTGCGCGCCACCGACGACCGCGGGGAGTCGCAGCCGGTCGAGCAGCCGTGGAACCGGCAGGGCATGGCCAACAACATGGCGCAGCGAGTCGACGTCACCGTGCGGTAGCGCGGAATCGTGGTACAACTCGCGACCCTGAAGGTGCGACTCGCGCACGCCGCAGGCGTCAGAGGCCGAGCTCGCGGGCGATGAGCATCCGCTGGACCTCGCTGGTGCCCTCGCCCACCTCCAGGATCTTGGCGTCGCGGTAGAAGCGGCCGACCGGGAACTCGTTCATGAAGCCGTAGCCGCCGAAGATCTGCGTCGCCTCGCGCGCGTTGTCCATCGCGGCGTTGGACGACGTCAGCTTGGCGATCGCCGCCTCCTTCTTGAACGGCTCACCGCGCAGCATCTTCGACGCCGCCGCGTAGTAGGCCAGCCGCGCGTTGTGGGTGCGCATCTCCATGTCGGCGATCTTGAACTGGATCGCCTGGTACTCGCCGATCGGACGGCCGAACGCCTCACGCTCGCGGACGTACCGCAGGCACTCGTCGACACAGCCCTGCGCCAAACCTACCGACAGCGCGGCGATCGCGATCCTGCCTTCGTCCAGAATGGACAGGAACTGAGCATAGCCGCGACCCTGCTGGCCGACCAGGTTCTCCTGCGGCACCCGGACGTCGTCGAATGACAGCCCGTGCGTGTCGGAGGCGTTCCAGCCGACCTTGGAGTACTTCTTCTCCACGGTGAAACCCGGCGTGCCGGACGGCACGATGATCGCCGAGATCTCCTTGCCGCCGTTGTCCTTCGTTCCGGTGACAGCGGTGACGGTGACCAGCGACGTGATGTCGGTGCCGGAGTTCGTGATGAACGACTTGCTGCCATTGATCACCCAGCTGTCACCGTCGAGCTTCGCGGTGGTCTTGGTCGCGCCGGCGTCGGAGCCGCCGCCGGGCTCGGTCAGGCCGAACGCGCCCAGCGTCTCGCCCCGGCACATCGCGGGCAGCCACTGCTGTTTCTGTTCGTCGGTGCCGAACCGGTAGATCGGCATCGAGCCCAGCGACACGCCAGCCTCCAGCGTGATCGCCACCGAGGAGTCGACCCGCGCCAACTCCTCGAGCGCGAGGCATAGCGCGAAGTAGTCGCCGCCCATGCCGTCGTACTTCTCGGGGAACGGCAGGCCGAACAGCCCCATATCGCCCATCTGCGCGACGATGCCGTAGGGGAACTCCTCGCGCTCGTAGAAGTCGCCGATCACCGGTGCGACCTCGCGCTGCGCGAAGTCCTCGACGGTCTTGCGCAACGTCTCGTGGGTGTCGTCCAACCGGACGTCGATCATGACTCTTGCTCCTTATCTTTGCCTCACACGCCGGCGGGCTTGATCCGCGCTCAGTGCCACTGGTCACGTCACTCCCAGTGCCGGTCGTGCGTTTCGCTGCTCTCGCGCGGAGTCACCACAGCGAGGGTTTCGTCAAGTGCGACCTTGTGACCCGCCTTGACCGATATTTCACTCACGACGCCGTCGATCGGCGCGGTAATCGTGTGTTCCATCTTCATCGCTTCGACGACGAGCAGCGGCTGTCCCGCGCTGACCTCGGCGTCGAGTTCGACCTTGACCGCGAGCACGGTGCCCGGCATCGGGCTGGTGACCGGGCCCGCTTCGCCCGCAGCGGCGGCGTCGACGTCGAGCAGCGAGTGCTCGCCGACCGCCCAGGTGCGTCCGCCTTCGGCCAGCCACAGCGTGTCGGTGCGCTCGTCGGCGGCCCGCCCATAGCTGCGGCGCCGCCCGCCGTAGGTGAGTTCGAGGCTGCCACGAAGGGCATCTTGCTGGCGCCTTGCGCCAGTAAGATGCCCTTCACGGCACCGCCAGAACGCCCGAGCGGGCGTCGGCTCGCCGTCGTCGACAGTGACCGTGGCATTGGCCGGGGTGCCATCCACTCGGACGGTGACGTCGCGCCCGCCGCAGGAGAGCCGGAACGCCGTGCCGATGGCGCCGCCGAGCCGCCAACCGGTCGGCACGTCCCACGGATCCACCCAGCCGGACGACGGCTGCATGCCGAGCAGCTCGTCCAGCGCGGCGGCGGCGAAGACCTCGTCCGGCACCGGTTCGGCGGCGGCCAGCCGCTCCGCGAGCCGGTCCACCATCTGGGTGTCCATCCGACCCGCCCGGACGTCGTCATGCGCCAGCAGCGCACGCAGGAAGGGCACGTTGGTGACGACCCCGAACACCGCCGTGTCCGCCAATGCCTCGTCCAGCCGCGCCAGCGCCTGCTCGCGGTCGTCGCCGCGTGCGATGACCTTGGCGAGCATCGGGTCGTAGTCTGAACCGACGACGCTGCCCGGCAGCAGGCCGGAATCGACGCGCACCCACTCGTCGGACGGCTCAGCGACGGCGAGCACGGTGCCGCCGGTGGGCAGGAACCCGTTTGCCGGGTCCTCGGCGTAGACCCGCGCCTCGATGGCGTGCCCGTCGAGGCGGACGTCGGGCTGGCCGATGCCGAGCCGCTCCCCCGCCGCGACCCGCACCTGCTGCTCCACCAGGTCCAGCCCGGTGACCAACTCGGTGACGGGGTGCTCGACCTGCAGCCGCGTGTTCATCTCCATGAAGAAGAACTCGTCCGGCCGGTCGGCGGAGACGATGAACTCCACCGTGCCAGCACCCGCGTAGTCGACCGCCTTGGCCGCGTCGACGGCGGCCGCGCCCATGCGCGCGCGGGTGTCGGCGTCAAGCAGCGGCGACGGCGCCTCCTCGATGATCTTCTGGTGCCGTCGTTGCAGGCTGCACTCGCGCTCGCCGAGGTGAACGGCGTCGCCGTGGGTGTCGGCCAGCACCTGGATCTCGATGTGGCGCGGGCTGGCGACGAACCGCTCGGCGAGCAGCCGGTCGTCGCCGAACGCCGACCGCGCGACTCGCTGCGCCGACTCGATCGCGTCCGCCAGCTCACCGGGCCCGTTGACGACGACCATGCCCTTGCCGCCACCACCAGCGGACGGCTTCAGCAGGATGGGATACCCGAATCCGCGGGGGGCTCCGCCCCCCGCGTCCCCCCCGAGCGCGCGGAGCAACTCCTCCGGCGAACCAGACATGCCGGGTACCACCGGCACCCCGGCGGCGGACACTGTCTGCTTGGCGCTGATCTTGTCGCCCATGGCGTCGATCGCCTCCGCGGGCGGACCGATGAACACCAGCCCAGCGTCGGCGCAGGCCCGCGCGAATGCGGCGTTCTCCGACAGGAAGCCGTAGCCGGGATGCACCGCCTGCGCACCGGTGCGTTTGGCGGCGTCCAGGATGGCGTCGATCGACAGGTAGCTCTTGGCTGCGGCAGCGGGTCCGATGCGCACCGCGACGTCGGCCTCGCGGACGTGCCGCGCGTCGGTGTCGGCGTCGCTGTAGACGGCGACGGAAGTAATGCCCATCCGGCGGAGCGTGCCGATCACCCTGACCGCGATCTCACCCCGGTTGGCGACGAGGACTGTCTCGAACACGCTGCCTCACATCCTGAAGACGCCGTAGCTGATGTCGTCGAGTGGCGCGTTGGCGGCGGCCGACAGCGCGAGCCCGACGACGGTTCGGGTGTCGGCCGGGTCGATCACGCCGTCGTCCCAGAGCCGCGCGGTGGAGTAGTACGGGTGACCCTGGTGCTCGTACTGGTCCCGGATCGGCGCCTTGAACGCCTCCTCGTCCTCGGCGGACCACGTCTCGCCGCGCCGCTCGATGGCGTCGCGGCGCACCGTCGACAGCACGGACGCCGCCTGCTCGCCGCCCATGACGGAGATGCGCGCGTTCGGCCACATCCACAGGAACCGGGGCGAGTACGCCCGCCCGCACATCGAGTAGTTGCCGGCGCCGAACGAGCCGCCGATGATCACGGTCAGCTTCGGGACGCGTGCGCAGGCGACGGCGGTGACCATCTTGGCGCCGTGCTTGGCGATACCGCCTGCCTCGTAGTCCTTTCCGACCATGAACCCGGTGATGTTCTGCAGGAACAGCAGCGGGATGGAGCGCTTGTCGCACAGCTCGATGAAGTGCGCGCCCTTCATCGCCGACTCAGCGAACAGCACGCCGTTGTTGGCGATGATGCCGACCGGGTGGCCGTGGACACGGGCGAAGCCGGTCACCAGCGTGGTGCCGTACTCGGCCTTGAACTCCGCGAACCGGCTGCCGTCGACGACCCTGGCGATGACCTCGCGGACGTCGTAGGGCGTGCGGGAGTCGGTGGGTACGACGCCGTACAGCTCGCTCACGTCGACGGCGGGCTCCTCCACCGGGGTGACGTCCCACGGCCGCGGCGTGCGCGGGCCGAGCGTGGACACGATCGAACGAACGATGCGCAGCGCGTCGGTGTCATCGGTGGCGAGGTGGTCGGTGACGCCGGACTGCCGCGCGTGGACGTCGCCGCCGCCGAGCTCCTCGTCGGTGACCTCCTCGCCGGTGGCGGCCTTCACCAGCGGCGGACCGCCGAGGAAGATGGTGCCCTGGTTGCGGACGATGACGGCCTCGTCGCTCATCGCGGGCACGTACGCGCCGCCAGCCGTGCAGGAGCCGAGCACGGCGGCGATCTGCGGGATACCGCGTGCCGACATCGTGGCCTGGTTGTAGAAGATCCGGCCGAAGTGCTCGCGGTCGGGAAAGACCCCGTCCTGTTCCGGCAGGAACGCACCCCCGGAGTCGACCAGGTAAATGCACGGCAGGTTGTTGTGCAACGCGACCTCTTGCGCGCGCAGGTGCTTCTTCACCGTGGTGGGGTAATAGGTACCACCCTTCACGGTGGCGTCGTTGGCGACGATCACGCACTCGCGGCCGGATACCCTGCCGACGCCGGTGATGATCCCTGCGGCGGGCGCCTCGTCGTTGTACATGCCGTTCGCGGCAAGCGGCGAGAGCTCGAGGAACGGCGACCCAGGGTCGAGCAGGGTGTCAACACGGTCCCGTGGCAGCAGCTTGCCGCGCTCCACATGCCGGACCCGTGACTTCTCCGGCCCGCCCTGCATCGCCTGCTTGACACGACCGTTCAGTTCGGCGACCAGCTCGCCGTGTTCGGCGGCGTAGCGCTGGAAGGCCTCCGTCGCCGGGTCGGCGTCGGTTCGCAGCGGCTTGGCGTCCATTCGGCGTTCCCTCACCCCGTTAGTAGTCGTTAACCCACTCACCGATGTTAGTATGTGTTAACGCATCCGTCTACCGGGCCCGGTACTTTTCGAGGGGAGCAGTTCGCGGTGACTGAGGCAAGCGACACGGGCACCGCGCCGAGCGCGGTCACCGGCACGCCGTCGCGGCGAGAGCAAATCCTGGCCGCAGCGGCGGAACTGTTCGCCCATCACGGCTTTCACGGCGTCGGTATCGACGACATCGGCGCCGCCGTCGGTGTCTCTGGTCCCGCACTCTACCGCCATTTCCGCGGCAAGGACGCCATTTTGGGTGAAATGCTGACCTCGATCAGTGAGCGACTGCTCGAAGGTGGTATCGCGCGGGCGACCGAGGCCAGCACCGCGTCAGAGGCGCTGACGGCGCTGGTGCGCTTCCACACCGACTTCGCGCTTGACCACCCCGCGCTGATCACCGTGCAGGAACGCAACCTCGGCAACCTGCGCGACGAGGACCGCCGCCAGGTCCGTACGCTGCAGCGCCGCTACGTCGAGGTCTGGGCGAGCACCATCACCGACGCGATGCCGGACGTCCCGCTGCCACGGGCACGCTCCTGCGCACACGCGGTGTTCGGACTCATCAACTCCACCCCACACACCCGCTACCTCGGCAGGGCCGAACTGGCGGACGTGCTCGCCGATATGGCACTGGGAGCACTTCACGCGGCCAGATGATCTCGTGTTTGATAGTCCTCGTGGACGCCGACTTTCCCGGAAAGCCCCGACTCGCGGCACAAGCGACGCTTGCCCTGAGCGCAGCGCGGCGTGGTGACGACGCCGCGGCGCTGGCGCACGCCAGCGACAACGTCCGTGACCTGGTCATGCTGCTGTTCGGCGAGTGCGGCGTCCTGGTATCCGCGCTCGGCGACGGCGGCACCACCCCGGTCAAGGTGCAGGTCTTCGACGACGAGGGCAGCGAGGTCTCCATCGACCAGGCCGACCCCCCGGTGCGCACCGCCGTGCGCACGTTGCTCGCCGAGATGCACGGCGACACCGACGACGCACGGCAACATGTCGCCATCGCCCTCGACAACGCCGAGCCGGAGGAGGTGGACAGCCTGGTACTGCAGGCGCTGCGCTGGACTCTGCGGCTGGCAGGCGAGTGCGTCGACCGCGACCTCGACGTGCCGGACTGGATCACCGACGCGCTGGCGGACGACGAGCCATGACCTCGCTGGTCAGCGTCGTCAACCGGGTCGGCCCGACGTTGCTGCACGCCGTCGTACTCCCGGAAGGCAACCAGCGCAACGTCGCTGACGTGGTGATCGCCGAGGCTGGCTCCCATGGCACCTACGGCTCGGCGCTGCGCGCCGGCCTGATGCACCTCAACGCGGGCGACCTGGTCCTCGCGGTCGCGGCGACCAGCGCCGACGACGCGGTCGACCTTGTGCGCCAGTGCGCGGCGCGATCGGCGGCCGCGGTGCTGGTCAAGCCGCCGCTGGCACGCAGGGCCGCGGTGCGCAAGGCGGCCACCGAGGCCGAGATCGGACTGATCGAGGTGCACGCCAAGACGTCGTGGGCGCAGCTCGTGTGGCTGCTGCGCACGGTGCTGGACGCCATCGCCGACGAACGCGAGGCCACCGAGGCGCCCGAAGCGGGCTCGGCCGACCTGTTCCGGCTCGCCGACGCGGCCGCCTCCGTGGTGGACGCGCCGGTGACGATCGAGGACACCAACTCCCGCGTGCTGGCCTACTCCGCACGCCAAGACCTCACCGACCCCGCACGGGTGTCGACGATCATGGGAAGGCGCATCCCGGACGACGTCCTGGCGCGGTTCCGATCCCGGGGCGTGTTCCGGGAGCTGTCCACCGGCAAGCAGACAATCTTCGTGCCCGCGCAACAGGACGGCACCCTGCCCCGGCTGATCGTGCCGATCCGCATGGGCGGCGAGCTGCTCGGCTCGATGTGGGCAGTCGTCGACGGGCCGGTGTCTGAGGAACGCGCCGCCGCCTTCGCCGACGCCGCGCCCGTGGTCGCTGTGCACCTCCTGCGCAGGCGGGCCAGCGCGGACGCGCACCGGCGCGCGACGGCGGAACTGGTCGCGGGGCTGCTCGACGGCACAGCGAGTCCGCGCAGGGCGATGGCGGAGCTGGGGATGACGGCGTCAGCGCACCGGGTGATCGCCGTCGACACCGGCGGCAAACACCCCGACGACCATCCGCGCGCGGAGGGGTTGCGGCTGGCGCTGCTGGAGCGCGTCGGCAAGCGCATCGGCGCGCACGCGCACGGCTGCACGCTGGGCGGCGTGCTGTATCTGGTGGTGCCCGCCGAGCGGGCGGACTGGTCCGAACTTCGGCAGGTGCTCGCCAAGGAGTCGGCGGCGGCCAAGCGCACCTTCCGCGCGGCCGCGGGCAGCAGACGCCCGGTTGCCGAGCTGTCGCGGTCCCGCGCCGAGGCGGACGAGGCCCTCGGGCTGCTGCGCGCCGAGCTGGTCAACGGGCCGGTGATCAGCTTCGACGAGGCGTGGACGGCGCTGACGCTGCACAGGGCCGCCACCGCGACGGCGGGGTTCGGCGTGCTGGAGCTGGGCCCGCTGGAGACGTTGCGGAAGCAGGACCGCACGGGCAAGACGTCGTACGTCGACACGCTCTACGCCTGGCTACGGCATCCGGGCGACCCACGCGCCGCCGCGCATGAGCTGCGGATTCACCCGAACACGCTGCGCTACCGGATGCGCAAGCTGCTGGAGCTGTGCGACATCGACCTGGACGACCCCGACGTCCGGCTGGCGCTGCTGACGCAGCTGGTCAGCATGCGATGGTCCTGACAACGCTGTCGTACCGCAACCACGATCGCGGAACAACATTGTCGCCCTAGCACGATGACATTCTGTGAGGCTGGGTACACCGTTGAGGTGTCAGCCCGCAGAACCATCGGAGGCAGAAGTGCGTATCGCAGTCCCCCGCGAGATCAAGAAACATGAGTACCGGGTCGCGGCGACCCCGGCAGGCGTGCACGAGTTGACCGAGCGTGGTCATGACGTGTTCGTCGAGGCCGATGCGGGGGCTGGCTCGGCCATCAGCGACGAGGAGTACCTCGCCGCAGGCGCCAAGGTGCTGTCCAAAGCGGAGGACGTCTGGGCAGAGGGCGAGCTGGTGCTCAAGGTCAAGGAGCCGATCGAGCAGGAGTACGCCCTGCTGCAGCGGGACCAGGTGCTGTTCACCTACCTGCACCTCGCGCCGAACCGCCCGCTGACCGACGCGCTGATCAACGCGGGCACGACGTCGTTCGCGTACGAGACGGTGCAGCTGCCGTCCGGCGCGCTGCCGCTGCTCGCGCCGATGTCGGAGGTGGCAGGCAGGCTCGCCCCGCAGGTGGGCTCATACGCCATGCTGAAGGCGAGCGGCGGGCGCGGTGTGCTGCCCGGTGGCATCCCTGGGGTGCACCCGGCGCGGGTGACGGTGATCGGTGGCGGTGTCGCTGGCATCAACTCCGCGCGGATCGCGCTGGGCATGGGCGCCGACGTCGAGGTGCTCGACACCAACGTTGACAAGCTGCGCCAGGTCGACAACGACTTCGGCGGCCGGATCCGCACCCTGACATCGAACGCGCTCGCGCTTGAGGAGTCGATCCTGCAGGCCGACATGGTGATCGGCGCGGTGCTTGTGCCGGGCGCGCGGGCGCCGAAGCTGATCTCCAACGCGCAGGTGGCGCGGATGAAGCCGGGCAGCGTGCTTGTCGACATCTCGATCGACCAGGGCGGCTGCTTCGCCGACTCGCGGCCGACCACGCACGACGAGCCGACCTACCTGGTGCACGACTCGGTGTTCTACTGCGTCGCCAACATGCCCGGCGCGGTGCCGCGCACGTCGACGTACGGCCTGACGAACGTGACGCTGCCGTACGCACTCCAGCTGGCGGGCAAGGGCTGGCGCGCCGCGGCGCGGGCCGACGAGCCGCTGGCGCTCGGCCTGACCACGCACCAGGGCGCGCTGGTCAACGAGCCGGTCGCCATCGCGCACGGCATCGAGCACACCACGCTGGAGTCAGTGCTGGGCTGACACAACCCGTTCACCCGAGATCGAGATGCCGCCGTGCCAGGGCAGCGGGAGCGCACGCGAGCCAGCCGTCGAGCACGGCGTCTGCCAACGTAGCGCCCCTGGCCGACACTCGGTGTGGCTCGCGCCGATCCGCCACGGCGACCTGACACTATGGAAGGTCCACGACGGTCGGCGAGAGGACGGGACATGCCCACTGTGCGCAACGCGACCGAGGCGGCGCTGCTCGGCCTGCTGCACGAGGGGCCGATGAGCGGCT
>WHUD01000030.1:8784-22693 GCA_009377385.1 Actinophytocola sp. | reverse complement strand
CGAGACCGGCCTGGTGACCGTGGGTGAGCCCGGCTCGCGGGACCGCAAGCCGTATGCGATCACCGACAGCGGGCGGGCCGCGTTCACCGAGTGGATCACCTCGGACCCGGCGCAGGAACAGGTCCGGGTTCCGCTGCTGCTCGTCATCCAGTTCGCCGACCACGTCCCCGCAGCACGGCTCCGCGAGATCATCGCCACGCAGCGGGATCGGCACGCCGAACGGCTGGCGCAGTACTGGGCCACCGAGAAGCTGCTCGCCGACGCGCCCGAGGCGGTGCACCGCTTGGCGACACTGCGCTACGGCATCCGCCACGAGCAGGCCGTTCTCGCCTGGTTCGACGAGCTGCCGACGCTGCTCGAGCTCGACGATCCGGCTTGACATTCCACTGTGATAGGTCGATGCTGGAAGAGACCTCCCACAGTGGAAGGTCGAGAGGAGCGTCGTCATGTGGCACACCGCCCTCATCACACTGCACGCCGTCGCCGGTGTGGTCGCGCTGGTGTCCGGCTTGGTCACCGTGCGGCATGGCCGGCTGTTCGACGTCTACCTGTGGTCGCTGGCCGGCATGGCGGTCTTCCTGCTGCTTGCCATCGCGAGCACGTGGGCAGAGATCACCACCGGCGCCAGGGTGCTGTTCGCGGCGTTCCTCGTGCTGGCCGGGGTCATGGTGTGGCGGGCGGTCCGCGCCCGCCAGATCCGGCCGACCGGCTCAACACCCTCGGCGGACTACGTCGACCACGTCGGGTTCACCCTGGTGGCGCTGTTCGACGCGTTCGCGGTGGTGACCGTGCTCGATCTGGGCGCACCGATCTGGCTCGTCGTTGGAACCGGTGTCGCGATCGCGCTTGCCGGTCACGTCGCGATCCGGCTGGCCAAGCGCACCCTGACCGCGAACACGCAACCCAACCTGGTGCCAGACGCTCGGGGAAAGCCGATAGCGTGACGGCCATGCGGTCATGGTGGGGCTGGGGCACAGTCGATCAGGCAGTCGGCGACGCCGAGTGCGTGCAGCTCGCGGGTCAGCTTCCTGGCCTGCCGGACACCCCGCTGCCGGTGCCGGACCCTGCTGATCTCGCCCTGCCCGCACCGCGCTGCCACCCACCGGAGTCGCTGGCGCCCCTGTGCACGACCAGCAACGCCGACCGAGCCTCGCACGCCTACGGCAAGGCGTACCGGGACGTCGTCCGCGCACTGCATCGGGAGCTGCCGAGCCCGCCGGACGTGGTGGCATACCCGCGCGACGAGCGCGACATCGCGTCACTCATCGACTGGGCGGCGGACGCCGGATTGGCCGTGGTGCCCTACGGCGGCGGCAGTTCGGTCGTCGGCGGCGTCGAGTACCGGGGCGAGCGGCCGTGGCTCTCCCTCGATCTATCCACAATGGACCAAATACTCGACGTCGACACCACGAGCAGGGCGATCCGAGTGCAGGCGGGCACGCTCGGGCCCGCGCTTGAGGACCAACTCCGCCCGCACGGGCTGACGTTGCGGCACTTCCCGCAGAGCTTCGAGTTCTCCTCGGTCGGCGGCTGGCTCGCCACCCGCGCCGGCGGCCACTACGCCACGCTGCACACCCACATCGACGACTTCGTTGAGTCGCTGCGGGTCATGACCCCGAGCGGCACCAGCGAGTCGCTGCGGGTTCCCGCATCCGGCGCAGGACCCTCACCCGATCGGTTCTTCCTCGGCTCGGAAGGCATCCTCGGCGTGATCACCGAGGCGTGGTTGCGGGTGCAGGATCGGCCGGTGCGCAAGGCA
Organism: Actinophytocola sp.; assembly: GCA_009377385.1. Taxonomy (GTDB): domain Bacteria; phylum Actinomycetota; class Actinomycetes; order Mycobacteriales; family Pseudonocardiaceae; genus Haloechinothrix_A. The sequence goes on along the minus strand of WHUD01000030.1, from coordinate 20,934 downwards.
TCCCGCTCGGTGTCTTTCCCGTCCTTCACCGACGGCCTCACGGCGATGCGCGCCATTGTCCAATCCGGCCTGTACCCGGCGAACTGCCGCCTGCTCGACCAGGGTGAGGCCGCGCTCAGCGGCGCGAGCACGGACGGCTCCAGCGTGCTCGTGCTCGGTTTCGAGTCGGCGCACTTCCCCGTCGCGAGCCAACTGGACGCCGCCGTCGAACTCGCTCGCGAGCACGGCGGCACCCCGGCCGAGCCAAGCGATAACGACGACAGCGCGGTCGGGTCGTGGCGGTCGGCGTTCCTCCGAATGCCGTACCTGCGTGACGGCCTCGCGCGGATGAGCGCCATCGTCGAGACGTTCGAGACGGCCTGCACCTGGGACCGCGCGGAAAAGCTGTACACGACGGTGCGCGACGACGTCGGCTCAGCCGTGCGGCGGCTCACCGGATCACCCGGCATGATCAACTGCCGTGTCACGCACGCCTACCCGGACGGTCCCGCGCCGTACTTCACCGTCATCGCAGCAGGTCAGCGCGGCTCGGAAGTGGCGATGTGGGACGACATCAAGGCGGCGGCCAACGAGTCGCTGCTGGCCAACCGCGCGACGATCACGCATCACCACGCCGTCGGCAGGGACCACGCCGCGTCGTACGAGCAGCAGCGGCCCGACCCGTTCGCGGCGGCGCTGCGACACGCCAAGGCCGCGCTCGACCCATCGGGTGTCATGAATCCTGGCGTGTTAGGAATCTGACACGGGGGCGGCCCGCTCAACCAGCCTGGGGGTCACCGGGAGCGGGCCGCCACCACCAGCTTAAGGGAACTTCCACGCATTGTGCTGCATCAAAGCGTAGATTCTCGATAAACCCGCGCCCGATGCTCCACATGGCTGATGTGGTGCTCGGCAAGAGGTGGGAGCGACGGGAGGCGAAGTAGTGCACGACGGCAGCGGCCGGATCGAGGTGCGGCAGCTCAGCAAGAACTTCGGGTCGGTACAGGCGGTGGCGAACCTCAGCTTCACCGTCGAACCCGGCTCGGTAACGGGGTTTCTCGGGCCGAACGGCGCGGGCAAGACGACGACGCTGCGCATGATCCTGGGGCTGGTCAACCCGTCCGAGGGGACGGCGACGATCAACGGCTTGCCGCACGACAAGCTCGGCCACCCCGCGCGGGTGGTCGGCTCCGTGCTGGAGAACGAGGGATTCCACCCCAAGCGCAGCGCACGAAATCATCTGAAGGTGTATGCGGCGGCGATCGGTGTGCCGGATCGGCGGGTCGAGGACGTCCTGGCGGCTGTCGGGCTCACCGATGCGGGCAACCGGCACGCGGGCGGGTTCTCACTCGGCATGCGGCAACGGCTCGCGCTCGCCACCGCACTCCTGGGCGACCCGCAGGTGCTTGTGCTGGACGAACCGGCCAACGGCCTCGACCCGGAGGGCATCGCCTGGCTGCGGACGTTCCTGCGCGACTTCGCCAAGCAGGGCCGCACGGTGCTGGTGTCCAGCCACCTGCTCGCGGAGGTGGAGCAGACCATCGACCAGGTCGTGATCATCAGCCATGGCCAGACGATGTACTACGGTCAGCTCCACGACCTGCGCAATGCGCAGCGGCCGCGGGTGCTCGTGCTGCCGTCCGACCACGACGCGCTGGCCACGGCGCTGCGGGAGGAGCAGATCAGCGAGATCGAGCAGGCCAGCGACGGCAGGCTCGTCGTCATGAACACGTCAGCGCAGCAGGTCGGTGACATCGCGCTGCGGGCAAGCGTCGCGATCTACGGCCTCGAGGAACGCCACGCCGACCTGGAGAACCTGTTCTTCCAGCTCACCAGCGGCCAGTACGCCGCTGCGCCGCAGCAGTACGGCCCACCGCCTGGCGCGCCGTACGGAGCGTCACCCGGCGCATACGGCCCATCCCAGGACGTCTGGTCGCAGCAGGCCGCACAGCAGCCGTACCCGCAAGGCAACACCGGATGGGGAGGTCAGCACTGATGGGCAAGCTGATCAAGGCGGAGTTCCGCAAGATCCTGTCCACCAAGCTGTGGTGGGGGCTGCTGCTCATCGCGCTGCTCATCGCGGGGACCTGGGCAGGGATGCTGTCGTCGGCGTTCGGCGATCTCGCAGCGGAGCTCAGCCGCTCGGAAGTGATGCGGCTGGCCGGGCTGCAACTGAACGACATCTCGTTCTCCGTCGTGTTCCTCACGCGGGCGATCAACATCGCGACGATCTTCCCTATGCTGTTCGGTGGGCTCGCCATCGCTAGCGAACTCGGCCGCAAGACGATCACCACGAGCTTCCTGACCGCGCCGAACCGGGCGATGCTGCTCGGCGCGAAGGGCATCACCTACGCGATCTGGGGCGCGATCTACGGCATCGCGATCATCGGGGCGGCCACGCTTGGCATCGTCATCGGCAGCGGCGGCGATCACCTTGTCGGGTTCTCGACGTGGCTGGCGATCGCCGCGGCCGGCGTGTTGTCCTGCGTGCTGTGGACGCTGCTCGGGCTCGGCGTCGGCGCGCTGATCGGCTCGCCGGTCGGCACGGTAATCGTGCTGCTGGTCTACGGCCTCGCGCTCGGGCCGATCAGCGACCTGGTGTTCACCGGAATGGCCGGGGGCGACGCGAACGTGGCGGGCGCGCTGCCGAACGGTGCGGCCAACGGGCTCACCGGCGCCACGGCGGCCGACACCCTCGCCGGCGAGATCCAGGCGAACGCGACCGGCATGTCGAAGGTGTCAAGCGACCTGCTTGAGGGCTTCCAGGACACGGCACGGTTCGCCGCGGGCGGGCTCGGGTCGTTCGGGCTGGCGGCCAGCGCCGCGATCTTCTTCACATGGGCGATGCTGTTCCTCGCGCTCGGCCTGTGGCGCACGCAGTCCCGCGACATCACCTGAGCTTCCTTAACCTGGAAGTGTGTCCGTCACGATCACGCAGCCGTCCGGTACGGCCTCCTCAAGGGACGACGAGCCCGAGCAGCGCACCGGGCCGGGCTGGATCCGGCGGCTGGCCGCCGCGTGCTGGCAACACCGCACGCTCGTGCTGCTGGCGTTCGGCGCCGCCGTGCTCGGCGTCGGCCTGCAGGCGGCAGGGCCGCTGCTGATCAAACTCGCCGTAGACGACGCCGTCGCGGGCAAGACCGACCGGATCGGCTGGCTCGCGCTCGGCCTGGGCGGGCTGGCGCTACTGACGTTCTGCAGCGCGTTCGCCCGCCGTTATCTTGGCGGCAGGCTAGCGCTCGACGTCCAGCACGACCTGCGGCAGCGCGTCTTCGGCGCGGTGTCCCGGCTGGACGGCGGCAAGCAGGACTCGCTGCGCACCGGGCAGATCGTCTCCCGCGCCATAACCGACCTGCAGCTGGTCACCGGCATCCTGATGCAGGCGCCGCTGACGCTGGGCTCTGTCGTGTTCGGCGTGCTCGCACTCGGCGCGATGCTGTGGATGTCGCCGACGCTGACGCTGATCGCGCTCATCGTCGCGCCCGGCGTGGCGATCGTGCTCGGGGTGAGCAGGAAGCGGCTGTTCCCCGCCACCTGGACGGCGCAGCAGCGCGCCGCCGACCTGGCGCAACACGTCGAGGAGACCGTCACCGGCGTGCGGGTGGTGAAGGGCTTCGGCCAGGAGTCCCGCGAGGTGTCCCGGCTGGACCGGACGGCGACGACGTTGTTCGCGGAGCGACTGCGCGCGGCCCGGCTGTCGGCGGTGCCGATGGCGACGACGTCTGCACTGCCCTCCGCGGGCCAGGTCGGGGTGCTGGCGCTGGGCGGGATGCTCGCGCTACAGGGCCAGATCAGCCTCGGCACCTTCGTCGCGTTCGCGGCCTACATCTCGGCGCTGATCGGCCCGTCGCGGATGGTGGCCAGCCTGCTCGTGCAGGCGCAGACGACGCGCGCGGGCGCGGAGCGCGTGTACGAGCTGATCGACGCGCAGCCCGAGGTCACCGACCGGCCCGACGCGCGCGGCCTGCCGGACGGCCCGCTGTCGGTGCACCTCGACGACGTCCGGTTCGGCTACACCCGCGACGAGCCGGTGCTCGACGGGCTTTCGCTGGCGGTGGAGCCCGGCGAGACGGTGGCGCTGGTCGGCACGGCTGGCTCCGGCAAGTCCACGATCTCCCTGCTGCTCCCCCGGTTCTACGACGTCCACGGCGGATCGGTGCGGCTCGGCGCGCCGGGTTCCGAGCTGGACGTCCGTGACCTGCGGCTTGCCGACCTGCGGTCGGCGATCGGAGTGGTGTTCGAGGAGCCGTTTCTGTTCTCGGCGTCGATCCGCGACAACATCGCCTACGGCCGCCCGGACGCCACCCACGCGGAGGTCCTCGCCGCGGCGAGGGCCGCGCAGGCGCACCAGTTCATCACCGCGCTGCAGGAGGGCTACGACAGCCTGGTCGGCGAGCGCGGGCTGACGTTGTCCGGCGGCCAGCGGCAGCGCCTGAGTCTCGCCCGCGCGCTGCTCACCGACCCCAGGGTGTTGCTGCTGGACGACGCGACGTCGGCGGTCGACGCCGCCACCGAGGCCGCCATCAACGAGACGCTACGGGAAGTCACCCACGGGCAACGGACGACGTTGCTGATCGCGCACCGGAGATCGTCGCTGGCGCTGGCCGACCGGATCGCGGTGTTGGACGAGGGCCGCGTGGTGGACGTCGGCACCGAGGCGGAGCTGCTGGCGCGGTCGGCGTTGTTCCGGGGCCTGGTGGCGGGGTGTGCCGAAGGGCACCTTGGGTACACCCAACGTGCCCAAGGTGCCCTTCGGCACACGCTGTGGCCGGACGTACCGGGCAAAGACGACGCTGCGGCGCTGGCGATCAGCGCCCAGCAGCGGACCAAGCCGAGCGCGGCGGCATCGGGCAGGCCGGGCGCGGGCAGAGGCGCACAGGCCGCTGTGGACGCCCCGCCGACGCCGGAGCTCATCGACGCCGTCCGGCGGCTGCCGCCCGCCACCGACCGCCCTGACCTGGGCAGCGAGGACCCGACGGCACCCGACCCACGGTTCCGGCTCGCGAAGCTGCTGCGGCCGGTGCGCTGGATCCTCGCCGCCGTCATCGGCCTCGTCGCCGCCGACGCGCTCGCCTCGGTCGCGCTGCCGTCGCTGTTCCGCTACGGCGTCGACAACGGGGTCAGCCAAGGCGCGGCGAGCGTCGTGCTCGGCGTCGCGGCACTGGGTGTGGTGATCGTCGCGGCGGACTGGCTGGTCATCGCCGCACGCACCAAGCTGACCGCACGCGCCGGGGAGAGCGTGCTCTACCTGCTGCGGGTCCGCTGCTACGCGCACCTGCAACGGCTAGGGCTCGACTACTACGAGCGCGAACTCTCCGGCAAGATCATGACGCGCATGACGACGGACGTCGACGCGCTGTCGCGGTTCCTGCAGACCGGGCTCGCCACGGCCGTGGTCAGCGTGCTCACCATCGCGGGCATCGCGGTCGCACTGCTGGTGACCGACTTCTCGCTGGCGCTCATCGCGCTCTCGGTGGTGCCGGTGCTGCTCGTCGCGACGGCGGTGTTCCGACGGCTGTCGTCGCAGGCATACACCGAGGCGCGGGAGCAGGTCAGCGTCGTCAACGCCGACATGCAGGAGAACGTCACCGGGCTGCGCACCGCCCAGGCGTTCACCAGGGAGCGGCACTCGGCGCGCGCGTTCGCCTCCCGCAGCGACGCCTACCGCCGCACCCGGCTGCGCGCGCAGCGATACATCGCGACCTACTTCCCGTTCGTCGCGCTGCTCTCGCAACTGGTCGAGGCGGTGGTGCTCTACGTCGGCGCAGGCCAGGTCGCGGCTGGCACGCTCACCGCAGGTGTGCTGATGGCGTTCCTGCTGTACCTGTCGTTGTTCTTCTCCCCCATCCAGGAGCTGTCCAGCGTCTTCGACGCCTACCAGCAGGCCAAGGTCGGGCTGTTGCGCATCGGTGACCTGCTCGCGACGCCGACGTCGGTGCCGCCGCCGAAGGACCCGGTCGCGCCGCCGGAGCGGCTCTCGGGCGAGGTCGAGTTCAAGGACGTCCGGTTCACCTATCCCGGCGCGGACACCACGGCGGTGGACGCGCTGTCGTTCGACGTCGCGCCTGGCGAGACGGTGGCGCTGGTCGGCGCGACGGGCGCGGGCAAGTCGACCGTGATGAAGCTGCTGGCACGGTTCTACGACCCGACCTCCGGTGCGGTGCGCATCGACGGCGTCGACGTCAGGGACTACGACCTGCCTGCGCTGCGGGCACGCATGGGCATCGTGCCGCAGGAGGCGCACCTGTTCTCCGGCACCGTCGCGGACAACATCCGCTACGCCCGCTCCGACGCGACCGACGCCGATGTGGAGGCAGCGGCACGCGCGGTAGGCGCGCTTGACGCGATCGCGACGCTGCCGTCCGGGTTCCACCAGCAGGTCGGCGAGCGCGGGCAGTCGCTGTCGGCAGGGCAGCGGCAGCTCATCGCGCTCGCCCGCGCCGAGCTGGTCGACCCGGACATCCTGCTGCTCGACGAGGCGACGGCGGCGCTGGACCCTGCCACCGAGACGGCGGTGCTGACCGCGACCGAGGAGCTGGCGCGGGCCAGGACGACGTTCGTCGTCGCGCACCGGCTGGCGACGGCATCCAGGGCGGACCGCATCCTGGTGCTGGACGGCGGCCACCTCGTCGAGCAGGGCACCCACGCCGAACTGCTCGCCGAGGACGGCGCCTACGCCCGGCTGTGGCGGCTCGGCGACGGCGCCAGCTCATACGAGGGACGGCAACACCTCACCGAGTGAACCTCGCAGCACGACGTCGGCCACGTCGTCGTAAGGCGTCTCGGTGGCGTTGCAGACGACGACCCTGGCGCCGTTGCCAGCCGCGAACCCGACAAGGCCAGCGGCTGGGTGCACGCTGAGCGAGCTGCCAGCGGCAAGCAGCAGATCACAGGCCTCGACCTCGGCGCGGGCGCGGGACAGCACGGCGGCGTCGAGCGCCTGGCCGAAGGAGATCGTCGCTGACTTGAGGATGCCGCCGCAGACCAGGCACGGTGGGTCAGCCTCGCCAGCGGCCACCCGGTCGAGCGCCTCGCGCATGCCCCGGTGCTCGTTGCAGGTCAGGCATTCCGTCTCGTAGAGCGTGCCGTGCAGCTCGATCACCGTCTCCGGGTCGCTGCCTGCGCGCTGGTGCAACCCGTCAACGTTCTGCGTCACGATCGCCCGCAACGGCCCGGACCGAGCCAGTGTGACCAGTGCCCGATGCGCGGCGTTCGGCTGCGCCTGCCAGCCGGGGTGGTTCAGCCGCGCCTGCCAGCTGCGCCGCCGCAGCTTGGGGTCAGCCAGGTAGTCGTGGATGTTCGACAGCCGCTGCGCGTCGGGGTCGCGGGTCCACACGCCGTCCGGGCCGCGAAAGTCCGGGATGCCCGACTCGGTCGACACCCCGGCTCCGGTCAGCGCCACGACCCGTCGCGCGCCGCTGACCAGCGATTGTGCCGTGCGTACCTGGCTGGGGTCGTCCGCAGGATTCATGCTGACCATGATGCCAATCACGTCGAGATGCGGGCCGGGTCACGTTGACACCCGACCGGCGCACGACCTAATCACACGGGTGGAAGACTGACCCCGCGCTTCGCACAACATGGTGTGTGGGGTGGGCGGGAACTTTCTCACCTCGTCGCGCGCCATGGCGTTAGCCTGGAAGCGCGACAGGTTGATACACCCATACGACAGACGGATAGAGGCGAGTCCCAGCCGTGTCTAGCAGCAGCCCTGCGTCACAATTCGGCCCCAACGAATGGCTCGTCGAGGAGATGTACGAGCGCTACCTCGACGATCCCAAGTCAGTCGATGCCGCGTGGCACGACTTCTTCGCCGACTTCACCCCGACTGGCGCAGGTGACGGCTCCGCCCAGGATGCGACGTCGGCCGCAAGCAGGACGTCGACCGCGGTCGAGGACGGCACTGGCGGCACCAACGGCACCGGCGGGACCCCGGCGCCGAGGCCGACGCCCCAACCAGCGCCCCGGCAGCAGGCCCCCGCCGCGCCGAAGCAGCAGCCCGCCCAGCCCGATCAGCAGGCGCGACCGGCCGCACCGGCTAAGCCTGCCCAGCCGACGCAGCCTGCCCAGCCGACGCAGCAGCAGGCCAAGCCTGCGCAGCGCGCCCCGGAAGCAGTGGACGCCGAGAAGCGGGAGCCGGAGCGCACCGCGCTACGCGGCATCGCGGCGGCCATCGCGAAGAACATGGACGCCTCGCTCGCGGTGCCCACCGCGACCAGCATCCGCGCGGTGCCCGCCAAGCTCATGGCCGACAACCGCATCGTGATCAACAACCATCTGAAGCGGACGCGGGGCGGCAAGATCTCGTTCACGCACCTCATCGGCTACGCGATGGTGCGGGCACTGCGCGACTTCCCGAACATGAACCGCCACTACGAGCTTGTCGACGGCAAGCCGCACGCGGTCACCCCCGATCACGTCAACATCGGCCTCGCCATCGACGTCAAAGGCAAGGACGGCAGCCGCAACCTCGTCGTGCCCTCGATCAAGGGCGCGGAGGACATGTCGTTCCTGCAGTTCTGGCAGGCCTACGAGGAGATCATCAAGAAGGCGCGCACCAACAAGCTCACCGCGGACGACTTCGCAGGCACCACGATCTCGCTGACCAACCCCGGCGGCATCGGCACCAACCACTCGGTGCCCCGGCTGCAGAAGGGCCAGGGCGCGATCATCGGCGTCGGCGCCATGGAGTACCCGGCCCACTTCCAGGGCACGAGCGAACGCGCGCTGTTCGACATGGGCGTCAGCAAGATCATGACGCTGACCTCGACGTACGACCACCGCATCATCCAGGGCGCCGAGTCCGGCGAGTTCCTGCGCCGCGTCCACCAGCTACTGCTCGGCGAGGATCGCTTCTACGACGACATCTTCACCTCGCTGCGGCTGCCCTACGAGCCGGTGCGCTGGGTCGAGGACATCCCGGAAGGCGACATCGACAAGACCACACGGGTCATCGAGCTGATCGAGGCGTACCGGATGCGCGGCCACCTGATGGCCGACACCGACCCGCTCAACTACCGGCAGCGCCGCCACGAGGACCTTGACATCCTGTCGCACGGCCTCACGCTGTGGGACCTCGACCGCGACTTCGCCGTCGGCGGCTTCGCGGGCAAGCAGCGAATGAAGCTGCGCGACATCCTCGGCGTGCTCCGCGACTCCTACTGCCGCACCGTCGGCGTCGAGTACACCCACATCATCGACCCAGAGGAGCGGCGCTGGCTGCAGGAGCGCATCGAGATCAAGCACTCCAAGCCACCGACGTCTGAGCAGAAGTACATCCTCTCCAAGCTCAACGCCGCCGAGGCGTTCGAGACGTTCCTGCAGACCAAGTACGTCGGTCAGAAGCGGTTCTCGCTTGAAGGCAGCGAGACGGTGATCCCGCTGCTCGACACCGTGCTTGACAAGGCGGCGGAGCACGAACTGGACGAGGTCGTCATAGGCATGCCGCACCGGGGCCGCCTCAACGTGCTCGCCAACATCGTCGGCAAGCCGATCTCGCAGATCTTCCAGGAGTTCGAGGGCAACCTCGACCCCGGCCAGGCGCACGGCTCCGGCGATGTGAAGTACCACCTCGGCGCAGAGGGCAAGTACTTCAGGATGTTCGGCGACGGCGAGACCAAGGTGTCGCTGACCGCCAACCCGTCGCACCTCGAAGCCGTCGACCCTGTGCTTGAAGGCATCGTGCGCGCCAAGCAGGACATCCTGGACAAGGGCTCGGAGGGCTTCACCGTACTGCCGGTGCTGCTGCACGGCGACGCGGCCTTCGCTGGCCAGGGCGTCGTTGCCGAGACGCTGAACCTCGCGCTGCTGCGCGGGTACCGCACCGGCGGCACCGTGCACGTCATCATCAACAACCAGGTCGGGTTCACCACCGCGCCGCAGCACGCGCGGTCAAGCCAGTACGCGACCGACGTCGCCAAGATCATCGAGGCGCCGATCTTCCACGTCAACGGCGACGACCCCGAGGCGGCGTACTGGGTCGCCAAGCTCGCCGTCGACTACCGGCAGGCGTTCAACAAGGACGTCGTGATCGACATGATCTGCTACCGGCGGCGTGGCCACAACGAGGGCGACGACCCGTCGATGACGCAGCCAGCGATGTACGACATCATCGACGGCAAGCGCAGCGTGCGGAAGACCTATACCGAGTCCCTGATCGGGCGCGGCGACATCTCGGTCGAGGAGGCGGAGACCGCGCTGCGCGACTTCTCCAGCCAGCTTGAGCACGTCTTCAACGAGGTCCGCGAGCTGGAGAAACACCCGATCAAGGCGAGCCCATCCGTCGAGGAACACCAGCAGGTGCCCGCCCAGGTGCCGACCGCGATCAACAGCGAGACACTGCAGCTGATCGGCGACTCCTTCGTCAACCTGCCGGAGGGCTTCACGCCGCACCCGAGGGTCAAGCCGGTGCTGCAACGCAGGCACAAGATGACCCGCGAGGGCGGCATCGACTGGGCGTTCGCCGAGCTGCTCGCGTTCGGCTCGCTCGCGATCGAGGGCAAGCTGGTGCGGCTGTCCGGACAGGACTCGCAGCGCGGCACGTTCACCCAGCGGCACTCGGTCCTGGTCGACCGCCAGACCGGCAGGGAGTACGCGCCGCTGCAGAACCTCGCCGAGGAGCAGGGCCGCGTGATGGTGTACAACTCGGCGCTGTCCGAGTTCGCCGCCGTCGGCTTCGAGTACGGCTACTCGGTGGCGCAGCCGCGCGCGCTGGTGCTGTGGGAGGCGCAGTTCGGCGACTTCGTCAACGGCGCGCAGACCATCATCGACGAGTACATCTCCTCAGGTGAGGCCAAGTGGGGCCAGCTCTCCCCGCTCGTGCTGCTGCTGCCGCACGGCCACGAGGGGCAGGGTCCCGACCACACTTCGGGTCGCATCGAGCGGTTCCTCTCGCTGTGCGCTGAGGGCTCGATGACGGTCGCGGTGCCGTCGACCCCCGCGAACTACTTCCACCTGCTGCGCAGGCACGCGCTTGACGGCGTCGACCGGCCGTTGATCGTGTTCACGCCGAAGTCGATGCTGCGCAACAAGGCGGCGACGTCGAATGTCGAGGACTTCACCGAGGGCTCGAAGTTCCTCTCGGTGATCGACGACGTCGATGTCGAACCGGCTGCGGTGCGCAAGGTGCTGCTGACATCGGGCAAGCTCTACTGGGAGCTGGCGGCCGAGCGGGCCAAGCGCGGCGCGAACGACGTGGCGATCGTGCGGATCGAGCAGTACTACCCGCTCCCGAAGAAGAAGCTGCGGGAGGCGATGTCGCGGTACTCGGCGGCTCAGGAGGTCGTCTGGGTGCAGGAGGAGCCGGAGAACCAGGGCGCGTGGCCGTTCTTCGGACTGAACCTGCCGCGCCGGGTTTCCGACGTCTTCGACAAGCCGTTGCAGGTGGTCTCGCGGCGACCGATGGCGGCGCCGTCGGCCGGTTCGCCTCGGGTGCACGAGGTGGAGCAGAAGGCGATCATCGCGAAGGCGTTCGAGTAGACGACTGAGTAAGACGTTTTCTCGTTTCCCTGGGTAACTAGCCAGGTGAGGAGCGTGCGCGGTATCGTGCGCTCAACGCCGGTCGACCCCCAGGGCCGGCACCCGCCCCGGCGCTCCCTCCCCCTCGGCGCCGGGGCCTCTACTTGCCGGGTGCTTCTCAACTCATAGTTCGAGCGTCCAGCTGTCGATGTATCCGGTGTCGCCTGAGTAGACGTCCCGCACCCGCAGCTTCCAGGTGCCGTCCGCGTTGTGGCTGGACAGGTCACGGCTGACGCTGCCCCGCACGTTGTCGGCCGAGTCCAAGTAGCTGGAGTTCTTCAGCCGGTACGCGGTGCCGTTCGGCGCGATCAGGTCGATCACCAGGTCGGCACGCCAGGTGTGCTTGATGTCCACCGTGATCGTCGACGACGAGGATGCGTTGCGCCCGCAGTCGCTGATCGTGATCGGACTGCATGCGGTGCCACCGTCCGGGATGTTCACGTTGGCGCCGTTGGTCGCGGTGCACCCGGTCGGGTCAGGGTCGGGCGGCGGGGTGGTGCCACCGGATCCGGTGTACAGCAACCGGTTCGGCGTGTCGCTCGACGGCCTGCCACTGATCTTGCCGGTGGAGGCGCTGTCCACGATGGCGGCGTGCACCTGGCTCGGCGACGCCCCGGCGTTGTCCGCGAGGTACAGCGCGGCGGCACCAGCGAC
>WHUD01000030.1:225-8774 GCA_009377385.1 Actinophytocola sp. | reverse complement strand
CAGCTGCCGTAGTTGGAGAACGACGCGGCGCTGTCCGACAGTCGAGCACGCGCACGGCGACGAGATTGCATCCACATTGGACGCAGTGGTGGTATAGCTGTACATGTTGTTCAGCGGCACGTCGCGCAGCGCATCCCCTATTCGGACGTCGCCTACCTGCGGAAACGTCGCATAAACGACATCAAGCACGGAAACGTGAATAGTACGTCGCCGCGCGATCACAGCCCGGACTCGGGCGGGGGCCGCTTACCGAATTACGCCATCCGGCAGTACATGGCTGGTCCCGATAGCCGCAGGGGCTACGGCCATCAGGACCAGTACGGAAGGCCCGTTTCTACCCGGGTTTTACGCGACCCCGTCCGCTGTCGCGGCCTTCGCCACGGCGGCGGCCACCTCGGGGCCGACCCTCGGATCGAGCGCGCTCGGCACGATCTTGTCCACCGCGAGTTCGTCGGCAGCGACCGCGGCGATGGCGTCGGCGGCGGCCAGCTTCATGTTGTCGGTGATCGCCCGTGCACCGGCGTCCAGCGCACCACGGAACACGCCGGGGAAGGCCAGCACGTTGTTGATCTGGTTCGGGAAGTCGCTGCGACCCGTCGCGACCACGCTCGCGCACTTCGCCGCGACGTCCGGGTGCACCTCGGGGTCGGGGTTCGACAGCGCGAATACGATCGCGTCGTCGGCCATGTTGTCGAGCAACGCCCCGTCGATGGTGGCCCCGGAGAGCCCGATGAAGACGTCGGCGCCGTCGAGGGCCTCCGCGATGCCGCCGGTAACGCCAGCCCGGTTCGTCGACCACGCCATATCCTGCTTGATCGGCGTCAGGCCCGGCCTGCCGACGTGGATGATGCCCTTCGAGTCGAGCAGCGTGACGTCGCCGATGCCGGCGTTCTGCAGGATCTTGGTGCAGGCGATGCCGGACGCACCGGCGCCCGAGATCACCACCCGCTGCTTGCTGATGTCACGGCCGAGCACCGTGTTCGCCCCCCGGAGCGCGGCGAGCACCACGATCGCGGTGCCGTGCTGGTCATCGTGCATCACAGGGCAGTCGAGCGCGTCCTTGAGCTTGTCCTCCAGCTCGAAGCAGCGCGGCGCCGCGATGTCCTCCAGGTTGACCGCGCCGTACGACGGCCGCAGCCGCACCAGCGTCTCGACGATCTCGTCCACGTCGGTTGTGTCGAGCACAAGCGGGATCGAGTCGAGCCCGCCGAAGGTCTTGAACAGCACCGACTTGCCCTCCATCACGGGCAGCGACGCGCTCGCCCCGATGTCGCCGAGCCCGAGCACGGCCGTGCCGTCGCTGACGACGACCACGAGCCGGTTCGCCCAGGTGTAGCGCGCGGCGAGCGAGGCATCCGCTGCGATCGCGGTGCTGACCTTGGCGACACCCGGCGTGTAGGCGATCGACAACTCCCGCGGGTCCGAAATCGGCCGCGTCGCGCCTACGGACAGCTTGCCACCCTCGTGGCCTACGAAGATCTCTTCGTTGGTCACCGGAGTTGTCGCGGGGACGGTGGCTGAGCTGGCCAGGTCGTTCATCGTGGTTCCTGTCATCGTGTTCTCGGTATTCGACGGCCGTAGTACTGCCCTCGGTCGTGCCTCGCCGACGTCCGAACCCGGCGTGGACGGTCGCACGACGGGATCGGTTCATCGTCTCATGGCATGTCCGAACCTGGTTCGAGCCAGCCGCGACTCACGTTTCGCCGCGCGCGTTTGAGCCCGTACCGGAGCGCGCTGGAACGGTGCGGTGGCACCGGCGTCACAGAGCGCGATGTCCGACTTCGCCGATCGCTTCAGGGTGCACCGCGGCGGCAGCGGACAACGTGGTTACACCTAGTGTGACAGGTCCGGCAAGCGAATGCCGCGCCGCCACCGGGTTCTGTCAGTGATCTCTCACTGCGTGTCCGCCAGATGCCCGGTGGCCCGCCTGCCGCGGCCACAGTCGTGCGAGAGTGCACGTATGCAGGTAACTCAGCTCGCGGTGCCCGACGCGTATCTCTTCACACCCCGCGCGTTCCCCGATGACCGTGGTCTGTTCGTCGCGCCGTTCCAGGCGGCGGCGTTCCGGGAGGCGACCGGCCACGGCTTGCGGCTCGAGCAGAGCAATCACAGCGTGTCACGACGCGGCGTGATCAGGGGTGTCCATTTCGCCGACACACCTCCTGGCCAGGCCAAATACGTCTACTGCCCGCGCGGCGCACTACTCGACGTCGTCGTCGACGTCCGGGTCGGCTCGCCGACGTTCGGCATGTCGGACGCGGTGCGGCTCGACTCGGAGACGTTCCAGGCGTTGTATATCGCCGAGGGGCTTGGCCACGCCTTCATGGCGCTCACCGACGACACCGCGATGGGCTACCTATGCTCGACGGGCTACAACCCGGCGGCCGAGCACGGCGTCAACCCGCTCGACGACGCCCTCGGACTGCCATGGCCCAACGACGTGGACCCCGTCCTCTCCGACAAGGACAAGGCTGCCCCCACGCTGGCGGAGGCCGCCCAGGCGGGTCTGCTCCCGCGCTACGAGGACTGCGTGGCCCGCTACGAGGAGCTGCGCGCCGAGTGAGTCACTTCTTCGAGGTGACCCAGACGGTGATGACGCCCTCGGTGACCGGCTTGTCGTTCTTGTCGTAGATCGTCACCGGCACCGGCAGCTCGAAGCCTTCCGAGCCGAACTCGGGGATCTCCGGCAGCTCGGCGACCGCACGCAGACCGGTCTCGGCCTTGGCGACGTAGCTCACGGTCATGCCCTTGGGCAGCCAGCGGTGCGTCACCGGCATGGTGGCCTCGGCGAGCATGCCCATGGCGATCTCGGCGAGATTGCAGGTCGCGATGGCGTGGAAGGTCTTGATGTGGTTGTAGACGCCGAACCACTTCGGCGCGGTGACCTCGCACCGGCCGGGTTCGAGCGCCTGTACCGTCGGCAGCACGGTGCTGAAGTAGGGCACCCGCAGCGAGATGGCCGTCGAGAACAGCCGCTTGCCGCCCGGTTTGCTCGTCAGCTTCCGCCACAGCGCCAACGTGGGCGGGGTGCGGGTCTCCTGCGTTGTTCCACTCATGACCATCTCCTTACTACTCGCGAGTAGCTTGCCAGAAATCACACTCGCGCGCCGCCCTGATCGGCTGTTAGATGGATCGCAACGCGCCGGAACGACCGCAAGGAGGACCCAGGTGACCGACCCGCGCATTCGCCGCTTGCAGCCGGAGGACGTCGATGCCGTCGTCGGACTGGTGCATGAGCTGGCCGACTACGAGAAGGCGCCGGATGAGTGCCACCTCACCGCCGAGCAGCTAACCGAGGCGCTGTTCTGCGATCGGCCGGCGCTGTACGGGCACGTCGCTGTCGTCGATGGCGTCGTTGTCGGCTGCGCGCTGTGGTTCCTGAATTTCTCGACGTGGCGCGGCGTACACGGCATCTACCTCGAGGACCTCTACGTCCAGCCGAAGCAGCGCGGCAGCGGGCTCGGCAAGGCGCTCCTGACGACGTTGGCCGAGGAGTGCGCCCAGCACGGGTACCAACGACTTGAGTGGTGGGTGCTGAACTGGAACACCCCTGCGATCGAGTTCTACGAGTCGCTCGGCGCAGCGGCGATGGATGAGTGGACGGTGTACCGGCTCACCGATAAGCCGCTGACGGCGCTTGGGGCAGGCACGGCGGGCTGATTACTCGCTGTCAACGCCCTTGCTGATGCCCTCGGGGTACTCCCCGAGCGCCCATGCCCGCGACGGCGCGCGAAACAACAGCACGACGAGCGCGACGGCCATTGCGAGGATCGGGATGCCCCACTGCGGCTGGCCGGACGGGCCAAGGGTGTACCAGCCGACGCCGCCGATGATGAGCGCGAGCACGAACGCGGGCGTGCGCGCCCAGGTGTGTCCGAGCAGCAGGCCGATACCGCAGGCGGTCATGCCCCCGCCAAGCAGCGCGTAGTAGAACGCCTGGCCATAGACGCTGTTGCCGCCTGCGGTCTCCGTCGTGCCGAGCAGCGCGTCCACGAAAAGCACCACGGCGAAGCCCACCGCGAGCAGTCCTGGCAGCGTCGTCAGCACCCCGGCGACCCGGATTTCGCGGGGAGCGGGAAGGAACAGGTCGTCGCGCCGCAACCGAATCCTCACTGTCGTCACGGTCCACCGGGCTGCGGTGTCGCTGCGAGCCCTGCGGAATACTGTGCGTAAGCGACATCGATGGTAGCGCCACCCACTCGGACGTTTCCCTCCCGGCGTCTACCTACGATGATCGTGGTGTCGTCAGTGATGAGCCGGCGGTCGCCGGGGTGCGCTTGTCGCCGACGCGGAACGATCCCGCGCAGCGGGATCCGGGAGTGGCAACACAACCGGAGAAGGGAGCCGTACTCTGCGGGTATGCGTGCAGTCCTCGTCGTGAACCCGCAGGCAACAGCGACAACGCCTGGTGGGCGAGATGTGCTCGCCCACGCCTTGGCCAGCGAGGTCAAGCTCGACGTGGTCGAGACGACCCATCGCGGGCACGCCGCCGAGATCGGCGCGGCTGCCCGCCCCGAAGGCATCGACCTCGTCGTGGCGCACGGTGGCGACGGCACCGTGAACGAGGTCGTCAACGGCATGCTGCCCGCAGCCGATGGCGACCACGCGCCGGGCGATAACGTGCCGATGCTTGCCGTCGTGCCTGGTGGGTCGGCGAACGTCTTCGCAAGGGCGCTCGGCTACCCGCCCGATCCCGTCGAGGCCACCCACGTGCTGCTCGAAGCGCTCGCCTTGGGCCGAAGGCGTCGGATCGGACTCGGCACGGCCGATGCCCGCTGGTTCACGTTCAGCGCTGGCATGGGCTGGGACGCCGACGTCGTGTCCGGTGTCGACCGGATCAGGGGCAAGGAAGCAGGCCCCGGCCTCTACACCAGGGTCGCGGTGCGGTCCTACTTCTGGCCGGCGCACAGCAGGCCGGAGCTCACGCTCACCATTGACGACGAGGAGCCGGTCGTCGTGCGCAGCGCGTTCATCTCCAACGCCGATCCGTGGTCCTACTTCGGGCCTCGCCCGATCCGACTCATCCCAGGATGCTCCTTCGAGCGCGGCATCGGCGTCTTCGCCCCCCGCAGTCTGGACGTCATCAGCGTGCTTGGCTACCTGCGGCGGGCACTCAGCGCGTCCGGCTGCAAGCCGGGTCGGAGGCTGGTGCAGCGAGACGACGTGCTTTCAGTCAGCGTGACTTCTGAAAAGCCGGTAAACTTGCAGGTTGACGGAGACCTGGTCGGCGAAAAGACCAGCGTCGAGTTCCGGAGCGTCACCGACGCGCTAACCGTCGTCGTGTGAGCGCCGGACACCTCTTCGCCGTCCGGCTTGATCAGCACGGACAAAGTGCGGAGTACCACTCGTCGCTCAGTGATGTCCGTTCACCGCAGCGCTTCGTCTGAGACAGGTTCATTTTCCGGTGGAATCCGCAGGTCAGAGGCATGGCCCCACGAGGTGAGCTGGCTCACCGATCTTGGGAAACCCCTTGCCGAAGACAGCGGTTCGTGAAAGCATTCACAAGCACCCCAAGAACGACCGCCATTGACGACCGTGGCGCGGGACAACCGCGCTGCCATGAAGGAGCACAGAAATGGACTGGCGCCACCGCGCGGCCTGCCGAGACGAGGACCCCGAACTGTTCTTCCCCGTAGGGACGAGTGGTCCTGCCTTGCTACAGGTCGCCGAGGCGAAGGCTGTGTGCCACCGTTGCACCGTCGCGTCCGACTGCCTGGCCTGGGCACTGGCCAGTGGCCAGGACGCAGGCGTGTGGGGCGGCATGAGCGAGGACGAGCGGCGTGCGCTGAAGCGCCGCCGGGCCCACATCGGCATGCGTACGGCCTGAACCGAAGGCATTCGGAAAAGCCTCTCGCACAAAATCAGCGGAGAACCGATATCACAACTACGGATACCGGTTTTTCTGCTGTCTAGGGTCAATTCTCACGGCCGCCGGGCAAGCGGAATGCGTAATGCTGCCACGGTGCCGTGCGGTTCGCGGCCGCGAACCGACAACGAGCCACGCAGTTCCGATTCGGCGAGCGTGCGCACGATCTGCAGCCCGAGCCCATCCGCCCGTTCGAGCGAAAAGTCAGCGGGCAGCCCACGGCCGTCGTCCGAGATGGTGACGTCGAGCCAGCGCGCCGACCGGGAGGCTCCGATCGTCACCATGCCGGGCTGGTGCGGGTCGAAGGCGTGCTCAGCGGCGTTCTGCACCAGCTCGGCGAGCACCATCACCAGCGGGGTCGCGATGTCGGCGACGACGCTGCCGAAGCTGCCCTCCCGCGTCAGCTTGACCGACGACTCAGCCGTAGTCACCTCGCTGAGCATCGGCAGTACCTTGTCCAGCAGCTGGTCGAGGTCGACCCGTTCGTCGACCGACATCGACAGCCGCTCGTGCACCAGCGCGATCGACGCGACACGGCGCACCGAGTCCTCCAGCGCGTGCCGGGCGTCCTCGCTGTGAGTGCGGCGGGACTGGAGCCGTAGCAGCGCCGCCACGGTTTGCAGGTTGTTCTTCACCCGGTGGTGTATCTCCCGGATGGTGGCGTCCTTGCTGAGCAGCGCGCGGTCCCTGCGCTTGACCTCGGTGACGTCCCTGACCAGTACCAGCGCACCGGCAGGCACGCCAGCAGGCCGCAGCGGCAGCGCCCGGAACAGCACGACGGCCCCTGGCCGCGACTCGGCCTCGGTGCGGCTGCCCGGCCGCCCCTCAAGGGCGTCCAGGATGCGGTGGGACACCTCGGTGGCGTCGAACGGGTCGGCGATCAGCGAGCGGGTCAGCGGCGCGAGCCTGGTGCCGATCAGCTCCGACTCGAACCCCATCCTGTGATACGCCGACAGCCCGTTCGGGCTGGCGAAGACCACGGTGCCGGAGGGGTCGAGCCTGATGAAGCCGTCGCCGACCCTGGGGCTGGTGTGGACGTCGGTGAGCGACTCCGAGTTTGGGAACGCGCCGTCGACGATCATCTGGCACAGGTCGGACGCGCCGGCGAGGTACGCGATTTCGAGTGAGCTCGGCACCCTCGGCAGGGTGAGGTTGGTCTCCCTGCTCAGCACCGCGACGACCTCGTCGCCGAACGAGACCGGGATGGCTTCCCTGCGGATCGGCACGTCGCGGTTCCAGTACGGGTCCTCCTCCCGGAAGATCCGCACCTCCCGGATCGCGCGCACCAACTGCGGGTAGTCGGCGATCGCCAGCGTGGTGCCGACGACGTCCTCCGGGTGCGCGGTCGCGCCGGTGGTCGGACGTGCCTGGGCCACGCACACGAACTCGACGCTGCCCGCCTCGACGTCGCCGACGACGCTCGCCTGCACGCCGATGCTCCACTGCGCGCCATCGGCGTCGTTGGCGCCGGTGTCGATCGGCACCCACAGCAGGAAGTCCGCGAACGACAGGTCCGCGAGCAGCTGCCACTCCGCGACCACGGTTTGCAGGTGATCGGCCGCGTCGCCGGACAGGCTGGTGTGCTCGGCAAGCAGATCGGCGAGCGTGCTCATGCTGGCATCAAACCATCCCCGCCTCCGTGGTCAGCACCGGTGGCCCGCATGGCAGACTCGGGAGAGCACACAGCCGACCAGCAAGGAGACACGCATGTCGAAGCGAGCTCGCAAGCGTCGCGACCGCAAGAAGAAGGGCGCGAACCACGGCAAGAAGCCCAACACGTAACGGACGTCCGCGCGGGGCTTCGTTCGGGCGAACGCCACCGCTGCCGTCACCCGCATCGGCGAGCCGTGGGTGACACCGGGGCAGCGGCAGGACGTGAGAGGTCCCGCGCGACGACCGGCTCGTCAGCGCTGTTCCTCGCGCACCTCGACGGAGAACTCGGACACCGAGTAGCCGGAGCGCTCCTCGACGGTCTTGCGGATGGTCGCCTGCAGCCGTTGTTTGAGCTGGTCAGGCGCGTGCTCACCGCCGCACTTGCGCGCGAGAAGCTGTTTGATCTGCTCCCCGATGCCGTACTCCTCAAGGCACGGCGGGCAGTCCTCAAGATGCTGCCGCAGCTCGGCCTCGTGTTGTTTGGTGCACTCCTTGTCGAGCAGCAGATACACCTCGGCAAGAACCTGCGTGCAGTCGGGGCCCTCAGAATCCGAGCACTCGCCCGTCATCGCGTCGTCACCTCCTGGCCCGTCCTGATGAAGCCACGGTCGGCCGCGACGTCCGACAGCAGCTCACGCAGCTGTGAACGGCCCCGGTGCAGCCGAGACATCACGGTTCCGATCGGCGTCTCCATGATTTCGGCGATCTCCTTGTACGCGAAACCCTCGACGTCGGCCAGGTAGACCGCAAGCCGGAAGTCCTCAGGGAGCTGCTGCAGCGCGTTCTTGACGTCGGAGTCCGGCAGCTTGTCCAGCGCCTCGACCTCGGCCGACCGCAGGCCACGCGAGGTGTGGTTGGCCGCCTGCGCGAGCTGCCAGTCGGTGATCTCCTCGGTCGGCTGCTGCACCGGCTGCCGCTGCCGCTTGCGGTAGCCGTTGATGTAGGTGTTGGTCAGGATCCGGTACATCCAGGCCTTGAGGTTGGTGCCCTGCTTGAACGAGGCGAAGGCACCGTAGGCCTTGAGGTAGGT
>WHUD01000030.1:0-215 GCA_009377385.1 Actinophytocola sp. | reverse complement strand
GCGCTCGAAACTCTCGGCCAACTCGGCCTGCTCGGCGTCGGTGGTCTCTGGCACACCGATCCCTTTCGGTTGCGTTTCGGTCCTTTGCCGCACGATCGGATACATCGACGACCGTGCCGAGGATACGCGGGATGCGGCGACCGCGCCCGGTTTTCCATAGAGCTGGATGCTCGGGGCCCGGTCACGGACTCTTGGGGTTGCGGCATAAGTCAGCA
>WHUD01000309.1:796-1024 GCA_009377385.1 Actinophytocola sp. | reverse complement strand
CGCTACGCGAGCGAAGTGCATGATGCGCTCGCTCGGGAGGTGGCCGAACTGGTCGCACAGGGTGCCCGTCCGGGTCTGGGCACGGTCGTCGTCGGGGAGGACTACTCGGCGTACGCCTACGAACGCCGAGTTCACAGGCTGGCCCACGAACTCGATATGCACTATGTCCGGGAGGCACTGCCCTCCGACGTCGCCGAGGCAGACGCGATCGCGGCAGTGGGCAAGCTC
>WHUD01000309.1:376-786 GCA_009377385.1 Actinophytocola sp. | reverse complement strand
CGGTCTGCTCGCCCTCGGCCGGCCGCGCTTCGTTCCCTCGACTCCCGCGTCGGTGTTTCACCTACTCGACCGCTACCTCGGCGAAGCCGGTCACGAGCCGGGGAAGTTCTACCGACGCAGCAACATCGTGATCGTGGGTCGCTCCGCGAACGTGGGCAAACCGGCGATCGCCCTCGGCATGGACCGGGGTGCGACGATCCTGTCGTGCGACGTGCGCAGCTACACCGCCGGCCTGCTGTACCGGCACACCAGAGAGGCCGACATTCTGATCGTCGCCACCGGAGTGCCCGGGCTGATCTCCGCGGACCACGTCAAGGACGGCGTCATCGCTGTCGACGTCGGCATCAACCCGGTGCCCGATTCGGAAACCGGGAAGATTCACTTGGTGGGCGACCTCGACTTTCAGGGTG
>WHUD01000309.1:0-366 GCA_009377385.1 Actinophytocola sp. | reverse complement strand
TCGGGCCGATCACCGACGTCTGGCTACTCGGCAATGCGATCGCGGCGGCCAGGCTCGCCCATGCCACGGAATCGACACGTCGCGTGATCGAGGGCGGCATCGAGCACGACGGTGTCAATGGGCGCCTGCTAACCCTTGACACCGAGCAAGCCGTCGGACCTCGTTAGGGCGGTGTCGAGCAGTTCGGCATGCACGCGGTGACCGCGACGAAGTGGCCTCGCATCCGGGCGCTTTCAGATGCTGGTTTCTGTAGGCTGGCCGAATGGCTCTGAGGCTGGACAATGTCGGCATTGTCGTCGAGGACCTCGAAGTGGCGGTCGAGTTCTTCCGCGAACTCGGCCTCGCGGTACACGGCTATGCCGGTGT
>WHUD01000308.1 GCA_009377385.1 Actinophytocola sp. | reverse complement strand
AAGGAGATTCTCGACCTTGCCGGATCCGTTATCGCAGACAAGGGATTTCAAGGGTCTGGCTACGTCACGCCGATCAAGAAGCCAAAGGACCGTGAACTCTACATTAGTGAACATGAATACAACAACCAGGTCAGTTCCATTCGCGCTCCCATCGAGCGTGCGGTTGCGCACCTCAAGACCTGGAAGATCCTGTTCACCGATTATCGGCGACCCCTCATCACGTTTCTCGACTCCTTCCGAGCGGCCATCGGTCTCTACTTCTTCGAATTGAGTTTTGAATAATCCTCCGGGTGCAAGCGCTGCGATCCACAGGTACTTCCAACCCGGGATCATCTGCGCTTGGCCCTGGCCGCGCGGGTAGGTGTGACAGAACGACCGGTCCGGGCTGGTCGCCGCGTCCGGGCGCAGCCAGCTCGACGCATCGACCGCGAGCACGATCCGGTCCCGCCCATCAGGGCCGGGCATCCGGGGCACCGACAGCCCCGCCACCAACTGGCCGAGTCGCTCGGTATCGACCCGGCCAGCGTTGAGCGCGTCGTACAGCGCCCCGTGACCACGGCGATGGACCGGCTCCAGCGACAACCGGGCCAGGTCTGTGACCCGCCCCGGGGCACACAGCACAGCATCAGCCAGCTCGAACAACGCGTCCGAGCGCCGCTGTAAGGAACCGTAGAACTGCTCGCGAAACCCGCCCAACAGCGCCCACGACCGCCCCTCGTCCTGCCGGCCACCCCGCCAGTCGCGCTGTCCACCAGCGTCGTTGTCGTCCATAATCACCATACGGCCACCGTCTTCGACCTCGAAGTTCTACCCAGAACCCGAGGATCATGAAGCCGGTGGCCGTCTCACGTCACGTCCGACACGCCGAGAACCACCCACCACCAGCACAAACATTCCCGCCGAGGTTAAACGTCAAGCTAAGAGATCGCGCCAATTGATGTCGGCGTGGCGTTCACGGTGGCGATGGTGGGTGACGGGGTGAACGACGCCCCGGCTCTCGCCCGCGCAGATGTGGGCCTCGCGAT
>WHUD01000307.1:449-1026 GCA_009377385.1 Actinophytocola sp. | reverse complement strand
CGGATGCACGCCGAAATCTCGTTCCAGTCGCCGGGGTAGCGATCACGGTTCTCGGGTCGAATCGGCATCAGGCAGCTGCCTCCTGGTGTGGCTGTGGGTGTCGTTCGGTGGGGTCGAGGCCGCCCCAGATGCCGTGCGGCTGGCCGGTGGTTTCGGCGTCGGCGCGGCATTCGGCGTTGACGGGGCAGTGCCCGCACAGGGCTTTGGCTTTGGCGGCGTCGCGGGCGGCGGGGCCGGTGTCGCTGATCGGGAAGAACAGCTCGGCCGTGGCTGGGCCGCAGGCGGCGTGGCGGACCCACGGGCCGGGCAGGGCGAGCGCGGGACGGTCAGGGTGACCGGCGCGGCGGGCGTGAATGGGTCCGGCGCGGGTGGTGGTCTCGCGGGCCATCAGGCGGCCTCCTGCCGTTCGGCGTGGCCGGACTGCGCGGGGTTGTCGAGGTCGGCCCAGGACGCGGCGGCGCGGGCGCGGATCTGCTCCGCGGTGAGTACCGGGCCGCCGTGGCTGCGGCGGCGGTGCAGTTCGTCGTGACTGGGCCGTGTCGCGATGCGGTGCCAGTCGACGGCGGCGGCGATGGCG
>WHUD01000307.1:0-439 GCA_009377385.1 Actinophytocola sp. | reverse complement strand
CGACGAGGCGATCGCTAGGCGGCGTTGTTCCGTGGCGAGGGCGTCGTGGAGCTGGGCGGGCAGGGCGCGCCACCGTGCGGTGTCCCACACGAGGTGAGCGGCGTAGCGGCTGGGGAGCACGATCCGCGGTGGCAGCGCGGGCATGGCGGCCGCGATGTGGTCGGCGAGTGTGAGCAGGTCGCGTTCGGTCAGCGCGGCGGGCACGGTGGGCAGGCGGGGCGAGGGCGTGCTCATGGTGGGTCTCCCTGTGGTTGGTTGGCGTGGGGTTCGGGGCCGGGTGCGCGGAAGGTGGCGGTGACGCGCGGTCCCGGCCGGGCGGGGTTAGCGGGCGAGCCGCAGCCCGGTGCGGCAGATTTGGCGCCAGTGCCGTGAAACGAGGCGGCGGGCGCGGCGCTGGGTGGGGCTGCGGATGATGCCCGCGCGGCGGGCGAGGGTCTTG
>WHUD01000306.1 GCA_009377385.1 Actinophytocola sp. | reverse complement strand
CAGCGTTGGATGAACGAGCACTTCGATCTCGTGCATTCTCACTTCTGGATGAGTGGGATCGCCGCTGTCTTCGCTGCCGAAGCTACCGGCATCCCGGTGACGCATACCTTCCATGCCCTCGGATCGGTGAAACGGCGATATCAAGGAAGCCAGGACACCAGTCCGCCAGAACGTATCGGCCTGGAGGCGGGATTATGCAACAGCGTAGATCGGGTCATCGCTACGTGTCTGGACGAGGTCCATGAGCTGAGGTCGATGGGACTTGATCCAGCCCGGGCAACGGTGATCCCCTGCGGGGTCGACGTCGGACGATTCCGGCCCGGCCCGAGGCTCACCGGAAGCGACACCAAGAGGCAACCGTATCGCCTGCTTAGTGTGGGCCGTCTGGTCGAGCGCAAGGGCGTTCAGGACGTGATCCGGGCTCTCGAGCAGTTACCGGACGCGGAACTCGTCGTCGTCGGTGGTCCAACGCCGGACTCTTTGGCGTTGGATCCCGATGTCATGCGGCTCAGCAAGGTGGCCGCGTCCGTCGGGGTGTCTGACCGCGTTCAGTTCACCGGCGGAGTGTCCCAGGAGGAGATGCCGGAGCTGTTCTGCTCCGCTGACCTCGTGACCAGTGTTCCGTGGTACGAGCCGTTCGGCATCGTGCCACTGGAGGCGATGGCATGCGGACGACCCGTCGTAGGCTCGGCCGTCGGTGGCCTGCTCGACACCATCGTGCCTGGTGTCACCGGTGAGCTGGTGCCACCACGCGACCCTGTGGCCCTGGCACAGACGCTCCGTGAACTCCTAGATGACCCCGCGCGCCGGAATGCCTACGGGAGGGCTGGTCCGGCTCGAGTGCGTGACAGGTACCGCTGGGAACGGATCGCAGTACGCACGCGGGCTGTGTACGCCGAAGTCACAGCGTCGGTCACGAGCGAGGTCCCGTCATGAAGTTCTCAACCAACAGTTCCGTGAACGGCGTGGCGCCCTGGCGGCACGCACATCTGGACAATCTCCGGTGGGCGGTGGATCACTGCGCATCCTG
>WHUD01000305.1 GCA_009377385.1 Actinophytocola sp. | reverse complement strand
GTTCCGGAGGCAAGCCGCGAAGTGATGCTTGCCGATCACGCGCTACGGTTGGCGGACGAGGCTGAGCGCGCTGGAAGGACGCAGGCAGAGGCGGTGCGCCACTTGGTGGGCTCGCACTGAGTTGCGGCTTCAACGGTGCGCTGCAAACCCACGGTCTGAATGGGTTCCCACTACCTTGTGGGCCCATTTGTGCTTGTGAGCCCGTTTATCGGCCAAGATCAATGCGACAGCAGCGAAACCAGGGAGTCTAGCGACGACTCACGGTGCCGATGTCGCTGTTTTCGCAGGTAGTTACAACCGCGTAGTTCTGGGGGTCAAGGGGTCGCAGGTTCAAATCCTGTCAGCCCGACACGGCCAACAAAGCCCCTGATCAGCGAGAAACCGCAGGTCAGGGGCTTTGTGTGTCTGGAACGTCTCGTTAGTGAGATCAGCGCCTGATCAACAACGCTCTTCGCTGGGGACCATTTGGGGACCGTAAGCGCTTGACCGGACGTAGCTAGAGAGTCTCCGGGCGCTGAACCCGGGGATCAAACTGCTGGAGGCAATCCACCACGCTCACGTAGTCATCGAGGCGCTAGGGAACCCGCACATCGTCGCCGCACTAAGCGAAGGCGCTCCGCGAGAGGTTGCCGTGTCGATCTACCCGCGCGGCGGTGGCCAATGGATTATCCAGGAGAAGGCACGCATCACCGAGTTGCTCGGTGAGAACAAGCCGAGGTTCTTCAACAGCACCACGCACCCGTTAGGCGACTCGTCGCTGACGGTCGCCCAGCATGGTCTAGCGTCGAGCGCGGGCTGATGCGTCAGACGATTGCCGCGTGAGACGGGCGACCAGAAGTTGCTGTTGACACTCGCGCACCGTCATGCCTGCGGTCAGATGTTCGAGAACGGTTCGTCCATCAAACCTGAGCGCAAGTTCGTCCGGCAGCATACCGTTTGAGATGAGATCGACCTCGACGCTGTTGGAAACGGCCCAGTGTCAGCGGCTTCACCGATCAGAAATCCTCCGCCGCGTCGTCAGTTCTGGTAGCCCCCTCG
>WHUD01000304.1:666-1040 GCA_009377385.1 Actinophytocola sp. | reverse complement strand
CCAGGTCACCACCTACCCCGGAGAGCGGGGCAGGGAACGTGCGCGCGGCTTCGACCTGCCGGACGACCGCCGGACGAACGGCCGGGCCGCGTGGGACACAGGGTAACGTGACGCGGGTGAAGTCGCAGCTGGCCGAGTCCGCGGCCACCGGGGCATCCTGGCCGGCGCACGCTCTCAACGTGGTGCGTGGTGCGCTGATCGGCATCGCCGAGACCGTTCCCGGGGTCAGCGGCGGCACGGTCGCGCTCGTGGTCGGCGTCTACGAGACGGTGATCGCCTCGGCAGGACACCTGCTCTCCGCCGTACGCCGGACGGTCACCGACGTGCCGCGCGGCCGCGGCTGGTCCGGGCCGGGCGAGGAGTTCCGCCGGGTC
>WHUD01000304.1:0-656 GCA_009377385.1 Actinophytocola sp. | reverse complement strand
CGCGTGCGGTGTTCTTCGGTCTCGTGCTGGCATCGCTGTGGGTGCCGTTCTCGCTCGCCGGCAGGGCGGCGCAGCCGGTGCGCGGCGAGGCGCGGTGGGGGTGGCGCGATGCCGTGCTCGCCGTCGCGGCGGCCGCGCTGGCGTACGTGGTGGTGAGCCTGCCCCCGGGAGAGGTCGAGGCCACCCCGGTGGTCATCTTCCTGGCCGCGGCGGTCGCGGTGTCCGCGCTGATCCTGCCTGGACTGTCGGGATCGTTCCTGCTGCTGACGTTCGGCCTGTACGAGTCGACGCTGTCCGCCGTCAACGACCGCGACCTCGGGTACCTCGCGCTGTTCGCGCTGGGCGCGCTCGTCGGCCTCGCCTCGTTCGTCAAGCTGCTGCAATGGCTGCTGCAGCACCACCGGCGGGTCACGCTGGTGGTGCTGACCGGTGTGATGGCGGGCTGCCTGCGCGCCCTGTGGCCGTGGCAGGCCGGCGACCGTGCACTGCTCGCACCCGGCGACCACCCGGGTGCGGCGATAGGGCTTGCCCTGCTCGGGTTCACCGCGGTGACGGTGATCCTGGTGGTGGAGCGTCGCGTGCTGACCCGCCGGGTACCCACCGACGCGTGACGGCGCGGGCGCCAGTCACCGGGCGGCGGCGATCTCCTCGACTCC
>WHUD01000303.1:280-1058 GCA_009377385.1 Actinophytocola sp. | reverse complement strand
CGGATCGCAACGCGGTGATCCTGCGAGGGCGCCTGGGCCGGTCCTGCTCAGGCCATGAGAACCGCCCGCTCCGCCGGTCGCCGCTCTCGGGATCGCGGCCTGATGTGCTCAACCCTGCTCCTCGTCACCACCTCGTGGGGCATCTCAGACTAGTGAAGGGCGCTGCTACCGTGCGCCGCGGTGGGTTCGCCGCTGAGCGTGAGCGTGATCGTGCCGGTGCGCAACCGTCGCCACCTGCTGCGGCGGGCGCTCGACGCGCTCGATCGCTGGCTGGCCTGGGCCAGCCGCTGCCGCATCGACGCGTTCATCGCCCTGGGCCGGCGGATCCGCGCCCACTACCACCCGATCGCCGCCACCCTCAACTGCGGCCTGTCCAACGCGCTGGCCGAGTCGATCAACACCAAGATCCGGCTCATCGCCCGACGCGCCTTCGGCTTCCACAACATCGACGCCCTCATCGCCCTCGCCAACCTCACCGTCAGCGAACATCACCCGGAACTGCCCACATGAACGACAGGAGAGCCGGAAATGATCACGTTCAAGTGATCGTTCGGGGGTTCGAACAGCCTGCAGACGACGAAAACCCGGACTCATCGTGGGATCACGGAAATCATGCACTGAACGTGATCTCGGTTCTCGGCCGGCGGCGGGGGTGATCAGGCTTTAGGCCGAAGTTGCGGTGACCTTCCGTAGGGATTGCTGGCCGTAAGCGTGGTCGGTTGCGTGCCCTGGGTCTCCCCGTGTCCGGCCTGCCGGCCGAGCTGTTCCGCGAGGGCGT
>WHUD01000303.1:0-270 GCA_009377385.1 Actinophytocola sp. | reverse complement strand
CTGGCGCACGGCGGTGGCGACGGAGCTGCCGCGCCGGCTCGCTCAGCAGGCACCCGATGTCGATCCTGCGGGCCGGCCGGGACGCCCCTGGACCGAACTCTCCTGGGCCCATGTAGCTGGCCATTCTGACTCTCCTGCGACGAGGGAATTGCCCACCAATTCGGCTACCCGGTACGCCTGCGTGCACACGTCGCGCGAGCCTCGACGGGTGCCTCACCCGACCTTGATCGGATCGTGTCCGACGTTCAGCAGCCGGTATCTGCGGCGCTC
>WHUD01000302.1 GCA_009377385.1 Actinophytocola sp. | reverse complement strand
CAGCGCGCGGCGCACCCGCCGGGGCAGGCGGTCACCGACGATCTCGAACACGCCCTTCGGCGCGACGTCAAGGAGCACGATGTCCGGGGCGACGCCGGTGAGGTCGGTCAGCTGCTCCAGTGACCGCACGTGCATGCCGGTGACGACCTTGCCCCCGTGCTCGGCGAGTTCGGCCAGCAATGCCCGGGTGATCGACTCGGTGCCGCCTGCGGCCACCGGCCAGCCGACCGCGTGCGAGGCGGCGATCAGCATCAGCCCGACCGACCCGCTCATCGGCCTGTCGAGCCGGCCGAACGCATGGGCCGCGACTCCCATGTAGAGGGCACGCGCTGGCTCGTCGCGGAAGCGCCGGGCGATCCAGGTGGCCGGTTGCGCCGCCTGGAGCCCGAACCTGGTCAACGTGACCGGGTGCCGCGGCAGGTGCATGACCGGCTGGAAGACCTCCCCGATGAGGTCGTCGAAGTGCCGCAACGCCGGGGCGAACAGCCTGTGCCAGCGCGTGCTGTCCGCGCCAAACGACTCCGTCGACGCCGACAGATCGCGGGCCGCCAGGCCAGCGCGCCCGTCGTCGAGCGGATGGGCCAGATCGACCTCGGACCACAGCCAGCGCAACCCATGCCGCTCCAGCCCGAGCGAGGCGAAGTACGGAGACGCCACTGCGGTGGGATGGAAGGCCGCACAGTCGTCGTGCAGCACACCGGGCACGGTCAGCTCCGAAGTCAAGGTCCCCCCGCCTGCCCGGTCGTGTGCCTCCACGACGGTGACCTTGACTCCGGCATGGGCCAGGCGGATGGCGGCGGCGAGCCCGTTGGGCCCGCTGCCAACCACCACTGCCGCCGTCACACGCTGCTCCCCGCCTCGAAACGCTCGGATGTCGGGACGTAGCCGGGCCGCGTCCAGGTGACGTCGAGCGGAATCGGCCCGTTCGGCAACCACGGTAGCTCCCGCACCGCGTCCCCGGCGGGTGGAGGCAACGTCGGGCGGCCGAGTTCAGCCGACGTCGGTCGCGGTCTTGAGCTCACGGAAGGTCCGCAGCAGCACGTCCGCGAGGTTGAACACGAC
>WHUD01000301.1 GCA_009377385.1 Actinophytocola sp. | reverse complement strand
ATCGCGCACGCGGTCGTGTCATTGATCGTCGTGCCGCTGCTGGCAACTCGGAAGCGATGGCAGCTCGTGGACTCGACAGCCCGGCCATGCACGCCGATTTGAGCCAGACGGATGCGATCGCTGCTGGGCCGGGCTGCGACTCCACGCCTTGCATGAACCCTTCACAGCGTTGGACTGTGATACCGGCGCGGATTTCGCCACCGCGGTTACAAGACGCGATAGTCGCTAGCCAGCGCGTCTATTTCTGCATCGTTACGCGGATGTCGCCCTCGCGCTCGAGCAGCGAGAACGACGTGATGTCGCCCGTTCGTCCGAACGCGAGCCCGAGGCGTGCGTCGGCGACTCGGATGTTCCTCAGCTCGACGTGACCGAGCCACGAGGGTAGCTCCGGCTCGTTGACCGTCAGCAGGCCTTCGGGGGCGCGCGCCGAGATACCGAGCATCGACTGCAGGATCATGAACGGCACCGCTGCGGCCCAGGCTTGGGGCCGGCAAGCGACCGGATAAGCCACGTAAGGGACGTTCTCTCTGCGACGGAAACCGCAATACAGCTCCGGCAACCTCGCTTCGCGCGATTCGAGCGCCGCTTCAAACAGAGCGGTGGCGATGGCTTCGGTGGCCTCTGTGCACCCGTAGCGCTTGAGGCCCGCCGCGATGATGGCGTTGTCGTGCGGCCACACCGAACCGTTGTGGTAGCTCATCGGGTTGTAAGCGGGCGATTCGCTCGAGAGAGTCCTGATGCCCCACCCCGAGAACATGTCATCGGCCATGAGCCGCTCCGCCAGCGGGGCGGCCTTGTCCGGGTCGACGATGTCGCAGTAGAGGCAGTGCCCGGGGTTCGAGGTGACGCTCTTGACCTGCTTCTTGTCGCCGTCGAGCGCGAGCGCGAACGTCCCTTCGTCCGGCATCCAGAAGACTTCGTTGAACGCCTCCTTCAGCGCGGCGGCTTGCGACCTTAGTCTCTCGGCGATGTCGGGCTCGTCCAGGGCGTCGTAGACCTCCGCGATCCGCTGCTTGCCTAAATACACGTATCCCTGCACCTCGGCGAGCGCGATCGGTCCCTCG
>WHUD01000300.1 GCA_009377385.1 Actinophytocola sp. | reverse complement strand
AAGACCGACGCGACTCACGACACATCCGGCACCTCGCCGACCGTCGGCGACTGGCAGGTCATTGTCGACCGCAGGCCAGTCCGTATGCCCGATTTCATCGGCCCGGTGCCGCTGCCTACGAATCCGGAAGGGGCAACGAGTTCCTTGGCGCACTCAACGCCCGATCACGCCCGCGATGTCGGCGCCACCAATGCCGTTCAACAACCTGGCCACCGACGCCGACCCGCGCCAACTGCTCACCGTGCCACCCAGGCGGCTCGCGCTGACCGCCACCGACCCCTTCACCTTCGCCGACGCCGTGGCCGACCTCCTCGACGTCTGGGGCGACGAACAGCGCGGCACCGCGCACCACCCCCGCGACGGGTGGCCGTGGCCCTGGCCCGACTCCACCGCGAGCGACTGGATCGTCCGCTTCCACTACGGGTGTGTGGAGATCACCACCGGGCACTACACCCACTGGCACGGATACGACCCGCCCGACACGACACCCGCCGGACACGAGCGGCTGCATGTCATCGCCGAGATCATCGACCAGCGGTTCCAGGTGTCGATCGTGCACCACCCCGGCTGCTACACCGAGTACACGCTGCCCGCCGAGGTCCGCACCTACCGCGACGCGATCGCCGACGCCGTGCGCCGCCACACCGGGCGCACCGTCACCGCGATCACCGCTACCGGAGGTGTCGGCGACGGCGCGCACCGCTACACCGCCGCGCTCGCCGACCAGCCCGACACCCGCCGCGCCGACCCCCAGCCCGTGCTCGCCGGACCAGCGGGCACAACACACGACACGGTGACGCGACCATGAATCCCGGCAACCTGTTGCACTCGATCCGCGAGGCCCAACGCCAACTCGCCGTCCTCGACGACGCCCCCGACACCGACCCGCGCGTGCCCATCTCAGCAACGGCGGGCGATTCCCCGGACGGTGGCTCGCAAGGCGCGGCCCCGCCCGCCCCGGGCGTGACCACACGGCCCGGCGCGGCCATCGGCCCGGCCGACGCCGTTCGACGACTGTTGCCCGGCGCTGAAAATGCCGATGGAGCGGGCGTTTACCGTGCCGACC
>WHUD01000002.1:49601-88207 GCA_009377385.1 Actinophytocola sp. | reverse complement strand
CCGCTTGCCGGGCTTGTTCTTCCCGCCGATCAGCGTCTCGTCGACCTCGACCTGGCCGGAGAGCTTCTCGCGCTCGGGCACGACCATCACGTCGCGGTAGCGATGCAGCATCGTCCACGCCGTCTGATAGCTGCCCAGCCCCAGCACGCGCTGCAGGTTCAGCGCACTGGCACCCGCCTTCGACGCCATCATCAGCCACGCCGCCTCGAACCACACCGTCAGCGGTGTCCGGGTGCCATGCAAGATCGTGCCCGCGGTGACACTCACCCGCCGCTTGCAGCCGCCGCAGGAGTACCGGCCGTCCCGCAGCCGCCACGCGACACCGCTGGAACAGCGCGGGCAGACGAACCCGTCAGGCCAGCGCAGCCAGTCCAGGTAGTCCAGACAGGCCGCATCGTCCGGAAACCAGGCACGCAGGTCAGCGAGGCTGCCGGGGTAGTGCACGCCGACCTCCGGGCTCTCCAGCATGATCACAGACTACTGCATCGATATGGATATGCCCTACGAAGAAAACCCCTGCCAGCACGGCGGTAATGATCAAAGTGCGTTTCGGTATGCCCAGTAACACCCGTGCTCCTCGCGACCCGCTGCGACTGATGAACGCACTCCACGTATAGCAACTAACGCGCCCTCATAGGGACACGAAGGCGCAACCTCCACCCGGTCGTGAGTGCCACTCACGAGTGGGGCGCACCCGGCACCGCGCCGGGTGCGCCCCACACCGAGTCAGCCCTGCGCCATCTTCTTCTGCAGGTTCTCGTCCAGCGTCGCGAGGAACTCCTCGGTCGTCTGGTACTCCGAGTCCTTACCGACGAGCAGCGCGAGGTCCTTGGTCATCTTGCCGCTCTCGACCGTCTCGACGACGACCTGCTCCAGCTTGTGCGCGAAGTCGACGACCTCTGGCGTGCCGTCCAGCTTGCCCCGGTGCTCGAGGCCGCGAGTCCAGGCGAAGATCGACGCGATCGGGTTGGTCGACGTCGGCTTGCCCTGCTGGTGCTGCCGGTAGTGCCTGGTCACCGTGCCGTGCGCGGCCTCGGCCTCGACGGTCTTGCCGTCCGGCGTCCGCAGCACCGACGTCATCAGGCCGAGCGAGCCGAAGCCCTGCGCCATGGTGTCGGACTGCACGTCGCCGTCGTAGTTCTTGCAGGCCCAGACGTAGCCGCCTTCCCACTTCATCGCCTGCGCGACCATGTCGTCGATCAGCCGGTGCTCGTAGATAAGGCCCTTCGCGTCGAAGTCGGCCTTGAACTCGGTCTCGTAGATCTCCTGGAAGACGTCCTTGAACATCCCGTCGTAGGCCTTGAGGATCGTGTTCTTGGTCGAAAGGTAGACCGGGAAGCCACGGTCGAGGCCGTACTGCAGCGACGCCCGCGCGAAGTCCTCGATGGACCGGCGGAAGTTGTACATCGCCATCGCGACGCCGCCACCCTCCGGGTACTTGGCGACCTCGAACTCCATCGGCTCCGAACCGTCGTCCGGGGTGTAGGTGACGGTCAGCGTGCCGGGACCTGGGACCTTGAAGTCGGTGGCCTTGTACTGGTCACCGTGCGCGTGACGGCCGATGATGACCGGCTTGGTCCAGCCAGGCACCAGCCTCGGGATGTTCGAGATGACGATGGGCTCACGAAAAACGACACCACCGAGAATGTTTCGGATGGTGCCGTTGGGGCTGCGCCACATCTTCTTGAGGCCGAACTCTTCTACTCGGGCCTCGTCAGGGGTGATCGTCGCGCACTTGACGCCCGCGCCGTGCTTGGCGATGGCTTTCGCGGCGTCGACGGTGATCTGGTCGTCGGTGCGGTCGCGCTCCTCGATGCTCAGGTCGTAGTACTCAAGGTTGATGTCCAGGTACGGATGGATCAACTTGTCTTTGATGAACTGCCAGATGATGCGGGTCATCTCGTCGCCGTCGAGTTCTACGACGGTTCCCTGGACCTTGATCTTCGACATGAGCGCCAGGTGCTCCTCACTCTATGGTCGCGGGCCGCCCCGGGTCACACTGTTCGGGTGGACCCTGGACGCGAACCCTTCGCGGATCTTCGCGTATGTGGTAACAGCTTAACGGGACAAGCGTACTGGTAAATGTCCCGCCGTGGGGTACCACGTGACGAATCTCAGTCTTTCAGCAGAGCAGCGCTCGAGCCAAGTCGCATCCCGCATGGAGCGCGACCGGCACCGATCTCGGCATTGACCTTGGGCTTCAAGCCCTTTCCTTGCGAATTCAGACCGGCTGGGCGCCAACCGCGTCGCGAATCTCCATTCCCTTGGTCATGCTGGTGCGCGCGCAGTGCGCACAGCAGAAGAACCTGCCGTCGACCTCGACGCCATGGCCGAGGATCCGGCACGAGCAGTGCTCACAGACCGGCGCGATGCGCTGTGCCGCGCACTCGATGCTGTCGAAGACGTGCGTGTCACCGCTCTGGGTGCGCACCTCGAACCCGCCCCAGTAGTCGTTACCGCAAACCTCACAGGCCGCCATAGCTCTCGCCTCCTTGGGTCGGGTGTTACATCTCCCGCTTCCGAGCCTGCGCCTGGTGCCACTCGCGGGCAAATCGT
This sequence comes from Actinophytocola sp., assembly GCA_009377385.1. Classification (GTDB taxonomy): domain Bacteria; phylum Actinomycetota; class Actinomycetes; order Mycobacteriales; family Pseudonocardiaceae; genus Haloechinothrix_A. Next base: position 85,651 of record WHUD01000002.1, on the reverse strand, counting down.
GCACCCAGCCGGGTGCTCTCTTCGGCGTAGGAGCGGCGGAGTAATCGTCCCCATCGACGGGACCCGCACCTGCTCCTACCCTGAAACCCGGAGGTGGTCAGCTATGCATGCGACAGCAGGAGACCGGATCCTCGTACACGGCAGGACGGTGGGATCCGGCGAGCAGCACGGCGAGATCGTCGAGGTGCGCGGTGAGGACGGCAACCCGCCGTTCCTGGTCCGCTTCTCCGACGGGCACGAGAGCCTGATGTACCCGGGGCCGGACTGCGAGGTCCTCGGCCCTGAGGAGCAGCGCTAACCGCCGCTCAGCCGGTCGGCCCCTTGGTGATCGTCAACGACGCGAACAAGATCAACGCGCTGAACGCGGTGTAGGCGAGCACGTCGATGGCGCGCCCCCTGATGACGAGCAGCCCCGCTTGCCCTGGCGAGAGGACGGCGCGCAGCACGGCGGCGACGAGCAGTGCGGCCGCGATCAGCACCGTGCCCTCGCGCCAGTGATACTGCGCGATGCGGAGGAAACCCACTGCGACGATCAGCAGGACCATTCCGAACGGCAGATGGGCGAGTAGCTGCTCCGACGAGCGCTTGGCGGACATGTCAGCTCGCGATCCCCGCCGCGCGCTCCGCGGCCTCGACGACGTTGGTGAGCAGCATCGCCCGCGTCATCGGGCCGATCCCGCCTGGGTTCGGTGAGAGGTACCCTGCGACGTCGTCGACACCGGGAGCGACGTCGCCGGTGAGCTTGCCGTCCACGCGGGAGACACCGACGTCGAGTACGGCTGCGCCCTGCTTGACCATGTCCGGCGTGATCAGGTGCGGCACCCCGGCCGCCGCGACGACGATGTCCGCGCGCCGGGTCTCGGCGGCGAGGTCGCTGGTGCCGGTGTGGCAGAGCGTCACGGTGGCGTTCTCCGAGCGCCGGGTCAGCAGCAGCCCGAGCGTGCGGCCGACGGTGATGCCCCTGCCGACGACGGCGACGTGCGCGCCTGCGATCGGGACGTCGTAGCGCCGCAGCAGCTCGACGATGCCGCGTGGCGTGCATGGCAGTGGCGCCTTCTCGTTGAGCACGAGTCTGCCGAGGCTGACGGGGGCGAGCCCGTCGGCGTCCTTGGCGGGGTCGACGCGCGCAAGGATGGCGCCGGTGTCGATGTGCTTCGGCAGCGGCAACTGCACGATGTAGCCGGTGCAAGCCGGGTCGGTGTTGAGTTCGTCGACGACCTTCTCCAGCTCGGCCTGGGTGGTGTCTGCCGGGAGATCGCGGCGGATCGACGTCACCCCAACCTGCGCGCTGTCGCGGTGTTTCGAGCGGACGTAGGAGTGCGAGCCGGGGTCGTCGCCGACGAGCACCGTGGCGAGCCCCGGTGTCAGTCCGCGCTCGGTGAGCGCGGCGACCCTGCCCGTGAGTTCTGCGAAGAACGCGTCCTTGGTTGCCCTGCCGTCCAGCACCGTCGCCACAGCTTCGTTCCTCCAATTGAGGTCATAAAGTCGGGCTATTCACCTGGCACGCCTTGTCGGTCGTGATCGCCACCAGCAGTGAGCCGTCGCGACCCACCCTACGGGCGGGCCCCGCCAGCTCACTCGGGAATAGCCCTCCTCGGCGGCCAGGGGCTCATTCTCGCAAAGCCACGGCGCGCATCGGCAGCGAGGCGACCCCGATCGCGACCAGCGCCAACGTCGCCCCCGCTATGGTGCTCGCCGCGAGACCGCCAGCGTGCGCCGGCAGCACGACGTCCAGCGCGATCGATGCGAGCAGTTGTCCCGCGATGGAGGCCAGTCCGAGCAGCAGCACCCCGATCCAGCGCACCACGAGCGCCGCTGTCGCGATGAACCCGACGCCGACGAGGCCGCCGACGTAGAGCAGCGGGTTGGCGGGGAACTCGACGACGTCGTCCCGCAGCGGCGCTGTCGCAAGCCAGCTAACGCCGAGCACGGCGGTGCCGACCGAGAAGTTGACCAGCGCCGCGGTGAGCGGGTTGTCCGCGACCGCGCCAACGCGGCCGTTGATCGCCTGCTGCACCGCGACCGCGAGGCCGCCAATGATGGGGAAGACCAGCAACCAGGCGCGGCTTCCCGCGATCGCGATTCCGCCCCACGTCGTCACGAGCACCGCGACGAGCATCAGCCCCACACCGAGCAACCGCGTAACGCTGATCGGTCGCTTGCCCGCCGGGCCGAGGCCGACGCGATCCACGAACAACCCGCTCACCGTCTGGCCGGTGACGACGCCCACGGTGAAGGTCGCCACACCGAGTATGCCGACCGTCGACGACTGGCTGAAGATCATCCCCGCGCCGCCGACACCGCCGAGCAGATACCAGTGCCGGAGCCTGCCGGCGCCAAGGGCGTCACGGACCCGCGCGACCCCGCTTCGCATGCCGTCGGAAAGCAGGAGCAGGAGCAGGAGCACGGTGAGTCCGCCACCGAACGAGATGAGCGCGGCGAGCAGGGAATCCCCCAGGTCAACGGCGAGTTGGCCGTTGATCCGAGCCTGGATCGCGATCGCGAAACCGGCGACGAAAGCCACCGCGACACCGAGTGCCTTCGGCCGCGTTCCGCCGCGGCTGACCGTGGCGATCACCCGTCACCTTTCCTTCCTGTGCCCCCTTGCGGACGCCTGGCGGTCCGCGTTCGCCGCAGCGCCGGCTACGCCACCGTAACGACTTCGACTACAGCAAGTGCATCCCTTGCTCCGATGCTGTGATCCTGGGACCTTCGTGTGCGAACCGCTCGATTACACGTCAAGATGTTCAGGTGGCACACGCGACTCAGCTCAACGCGACAGAGCAGGACACACTGGTCAAGCAGATCGGTCTCGCCCTGCTGCGGACCGCGCCCCGTGACTGGCAGCGCATCACGGCGCACTACCGCACGGTCGGCAGGTACCACGAACTCGAGGGCGAAGTCACCCTCGCGGACGGATCGCAGCAGGAGTGGGTCGCCACCCAGGACATCGCCTCGCTGTTCAACCGGCTCAGGGCAGGCATGTACCGCGAGGAGCGAGGCACCTGGTTCAACGCCCACTACACGCTGGACGCTCCCGCGAGCTACAACCTGGAGTACGACAGAGAAGAGCCGCACTGGAAGCAGCTCCCGCCGCCCCAGGCGTACTCCGACGAGCTGCGGATGTTCCCCCGTACGGAGGAGAACATTCCGGACTGGCTGATGGAGCGCCTCTCCGGGGTGGGGCCGGAGCCGACCGGTCCGCACTTCCGCTTCGCGCGGATCTTCGACGGCACGAACCAGGCTGGCCGTCCGGTGATCGAGCGCCAGGAGCTCAGCGTCGCCGAGCAGGATCACGTGCTCTCCTACCTCGGCGGCGCACCGGTCGTGCTGCCCGGCCGTGGCTACGACATCGACCGGCTTGCCCCCGCGCCCGAGGCCCGCGTGCCCGTCGCTTTCCACAGCGACGGCACCTGGATCTGGCCCGCCGCAGTGAACTACTACCTGCAGGAATACGGCATCGCGCCGGAGGCGGAGCTGGTCGAGCACATCAGGAACAACCGATTCCAGGTGCCCCGCGTCACCGACGAGCAGCGGGCCGCAGCGCACGACTACCTGACGAACGGCGACCCCGGTTCTCAGCAGCCGTCACCAGCGCCGGAGCCACGGGGTGCTCCTGGGGCCGCTCCCTGGAGTGCCACGACGCCCTCAACGCCGACGCCTGCGTCCTCCGCAACGACGATGGTGGATCCGCCGTGGCGCCGCACCCCTGAGAACGGCGCGGGACCACCAGACGCGACGGAAGAGACCCAGGTCTGGCACGCCCCGGTCGATCTCGCCGCACCGCCGCCGGACGCCACAGAGCGCACCGAGGTGTGGCAGGCACCGGCCGACCTCACCGGGAAACTGGAGGCCCCCGCCGAGGACGTCGAAGAGTCCGAGTTCGAGGCGTCGCGGTTTGATGCGCCGATGGACTCGCCGCCGTTCGAGGATGCCCGGCCGCTGGAGCCGCAGGAAGAACCGCATCCTGACTGGGCGGCAGTGTCGACCAGCACGCAGTACTTCGACCCGCGCGACGCGGCCGACGATGGCTTCGAGGACTTCGACGTCGAGGACGCGGTCGAGGAGCACGCTTACCAGGACGAGCCGGCGATCACGCGGCTCCGCACCATGCTGAACGACCTCGGCGTGCCAGCCAGCGACTACCGCATCGGCGAGCCCGCGACACACTGCTGGAGCATCGAGCAGGTCGGGCACGGCTGGCGGGTCGGCTGGTACGACGACACCCTCACCAACCCATCGGTCTTCGGCGATGCCGAGGACGCTGCGGCGTTCATGCTGGGCAAGCTGCTGCTTGCGCCCGCGGAGGCGCCGGAGTCCGCCGACGTCGACGTGCACGGAGCCGGCGACCCCGGTATCGATGCGACCGACCAGCACCCCGAGATGAACGGGATCCGCCGTGACGTCGCCGACGCCCTGTCGGCGCCGGCCGGCATGACGTCCCCGGACACGCCGCAGCCCACGACCGTGACGCCTCCCGTCGGGGCTGCCGGGGTTGGCACCGACCTCCCGGAAGCCGCACCGACGACGTTCCAGGCCCCGGTGTCCCGGCCGGCAACGCCTCCGTCTGGCGCACCGGCTGCCTCGGGCGCGCCGGCTGCCTCGGGGGCACCGGCGTCCTCGGGCGCACCGGCGTCCGATGCGGCATCCTCGGGTGGCGCACCATCACAGCCGGGGAACTGGCCGATCCAGCCGCTGCCGGGCGAGCCGCCACTGACGCTGTTCCGGGGCAAGCAGATCGAGGACCTGCCCATCGGCAGCGAGATCGACCGGTTCGGCAGCCCGGACGGCAACCTGAGCTACGCAGCTGGCACACCGTTCGAGGAGCGTTCCCTGGTGCCGGAATGGGTGAACCGCCCGTACCACGTCTACCGGGTGCAACGCCCGATCGAGGCGCTGTCCGGGGTCGCGATCCCGTGGTTCAGCCAGCCGGGTGGCGGCACGGCCTTCGTCCTGCCCGCCGCCATCGAGGACCTCGTCGCCGACGGCGTCCTCATCGAGCTCGACCCCGGCGAGCCACCCATCAACTAACACCCGCAGCACCGTGTCCCCCACTCCCGGCGTCGTGTCCCCCACCCAGGCCGCCGTGTTCGCCGCTCCCGGCGTCATGTTCGCCGCTCAGGGCACCGTGTTCGCCGCTCCCCGGGGCAGTATCGGCCCTTCGCGACGTTGTGTCGGGCGGTCACGACCCGGTGTCGGCCCCTGAGAAGTCGATCTTGAGACCCTGGGCCGCCGCGTAGGCGATCGCCAGGTCGACATCGACGGTCGCGCCGCGCATGACGGCGTGGACGAGACCATCGGCGTCGGCCTTGGCCCCTCGGAGGTCGGCACCGTTCAGTCGTGTGTCGAGGAGTCGCGCTGCGGTGAGGTCGGCAGCTCGCAAGTCGCAGCCGCGTAGATCAGCGTCGATCAGGTTGGCTTCGCGGAAGCGGAGTTCAGCCAGGTTTGTCTGACACAGGTCGGCTCCAGCGAGGCTGACCAAGGTCAGATCCGTCTCCACGAGGTTGATTGGCCGCAATCGGCATTCGACAAAGATCGAGCCCAACCAGGTGCAACCGCACCAAGTGCTGCCGGCCAAGACGGCGCGGTCGAATACGCACCTGCGCAGGGCTGTGGCCGTGTGCGATGACTCGCCGAGGTCGGCGCGAGTGAAGTCACACTCGGCGAAGGTGCAGTTGGTGGTACGTAAGCCGCGTAGGTCAGCGTCCGTGAAATCGCAGCGGACGAAGTGCCGGTTCTCCCACGACTGACCTGGCAACACCGCATCCCGGTAGTCCGCATCGACTTCGGCATCGCCCGGCTTGACGTCCCGCTCTTTCACGCGCCCAGCGTGGCACATAGGTACGACAACTGGCGGGAGTGAGAAACACGGCGCCCTGGGCGACGAACACAGCGTCCTGGGCGACGAACATGGCGTCCAGAACGGGGGACACGGGGTCAGCGGAAATCGCGGGACTTCGTGGGGATGCGGACGTCGAGGTGCTGGAGCCGGTCGGCGAGGACGCTGACGACACCCTCGCCGTGATCGGCGTGCTCGACGACACCACGGACCAGCAGTGCCGGACTCGACCGCGCCACCTTCCGGTAGCGTGCCCACAACCCCGGCGAGCAGACGACGTTGATCATCCCGGTCTCGTCCTCGATGTTAAGGAACGTGACGCCGCTGGCGGTCGCGGGCCGCTGGCGGTGGGTGACGGCGCCGCCGATCAGCACTCGCTTGCCGTGCGGCACCATGGCCAACTGATCCGCGGGCACCACCCCGAGCCGGTCCAGTCGATCCCGCAGGAACTGGGTCGGGAAGCTGTCGGGCGAGATCCCCATCGCCCATACGTCCGCCACCGCACGATCCCAGTCCTGCATGCCGGGCAGTGGCGGCGCGTCGACCCCGACACCGCTGCCGGGCAGCTTCTCTGGCCGCTCAGTCGCGACCGCACCCGCCGCCCACAACGCCTGACGACGATCCTGCTCGAAACAACCGAACGCGCCCGCCGTCGCCAGCGCCTCGACCTGCGGCGTCCGCAGTCGGACCCGCCGCGCCAGGTCGGCCATGCTGGTGAACGCCCCGCCACGCTTCCGTTCCTCGACGATCTGCTCCGCCACCTGCTGCCCGATGGTGCGCACCGTGGCCAGCCCGATTCGCACCGCAGGTGTGGGGTCCTGCTCGGAGACCGGTTCCAACGTGGTGTGCGCCAAGCTGGCGTTGACGCAAGCCCCACGCACGGTCACGCCGTGTCTGCGCGCGTCGGCGACCAGCGACTGCGGCGAGTAGAAGCCCATCGGCTGCGCCCGCAACAGCGCTGCGCAGAAAGCGGCCGGATGGTAGTACTTGAGGTACGCGCTGGTGAAGACCAGGTAGGCGAAGCTGAGCGCGTGGCTTTCCGGAAAGCCGAAGTTGGCGAAGGCCAGCATCTTGTCGTAGATCCGCTCGGCGACATCGTGTGGCACGCCGTTGTCGGCCGCTCCGTCATAGAACCGCTGCCGCAGCCGCTCCATCTTGCGCGCCGAGCGTTTGGCGCCCATGGCCCGGCGCAGCTCGTCGGCCTCGCCGGGGCTGAAGTCCGCGACGTCCACCGCGAGCTGCATGAGTTGTTCCTGGAACAGCGGCACGCCGTGGGTCTTCTCCAGCGCGTTCTTGGTGAGCGGATGGTCGTAGGTGATGGGCTCCTCGTTGTTGTGCCTGCGGATGTAGGGGTGCACCGACCCACCCTGGATCGGGCCTGGCCGGATAAGCGCGACCTCGACGGCGAGTTCATAGAGCTTGCGCGGCCGGAGCCGGGGCAACGTCGCCAACTGCGCCCGGCTTTCCACCTGGAACACGCCGATGGCGTCGCCGCGACAGAGCATGTCGTAGACCTTGGAATCGTCGAGGTCGAGATCCGAGAGGTCGATCTCGACGCCCTCGTGCTCATGCACCAGCTCGACGGCGTACCGGACGGCAGAGAGCATGCCGAGCCCGAGCAGGTCGAACTTGACCAGTCCCGCCTCGGCGCAGTCGTCCTTGTCCCATTGCAGCACGCTGCGGTCGGCCATCCGGGCCCATTCCACCGGACACACCTCGCCCACCGGCCGATCGGCGAGCACCATGCCGCCGGAATGGATGCCAAGGTGGCGAGGGAAGTCGCCCAGCTCGTTGGCCAGCGCGACGACCGGCTCCGGGATGTCGTTGTCGGCGTGAGCGGTGGTCGACGACCAGCGGTCGATCTGCTTGCTCCAGGCGTCCTGTTGTCCCGGCGAGTAGCCGAGCGCCCCGGCGACGTCGCGCACCGCCGAACGCGCCCGGTAGGTGATGACATTGGCGACCTGCGCCGCACGCTGCCTGCCGTGTTTGGCGTAAACGTACTGGATGACCTCCTCGCGGCGGTCGGACTCGATGTCGATGTCGATGTCGGGTGGACCGTCTCGTTCGGGAGCGAGGAACCGCTCGAACAGCAACCTCCAGCGCACCGGGTCCACCTTGGTGACACCGAGCGCATAACAGACCGCCGAGTTCGCGGCGGAGCCCCTGCCCTGACAGAGAATGCCGTTCTCGTGACAGAACCGGACGATGTCGGCGACGATCAGGAAGTAGCCGGGGAAGTTCAGGTCGATGATGATCTTTAGTTCACGTTCGAGCTGGGCGTAGGCTTTCGGGTTGGCATAGCGGTGACCGTAACGTTGGCGCGCTCCCTCGTAGACCCACCAGGTCAGGTGGCTGGCTTCGGTGTGGCCGTTAAGGACGTCGAACGGCGGCAGCTCTGGGGCGACGAGCGTCAGGTCGAACGACAACTCGACGCCGAGCAGTGCGGCGCGCTGCACCGCGCCGGGGTAACGGGCGAAGCGCTGCCGCATCTCGGCCCCGGACCGCAGGTGCGCACCGGCGGCCGGAGGCAGCCAGCCGTCCATCTCGTCGAGACTGCGTCGTGCCCTGATCGCGGCCAGCGCGGCGGCCAGCCGTCCCCGGTGGGGTGCGGCATAGTGCGCGACGCTGGTGGCCACCGTCGGCAGGCCGAACTCGGCGGCGAGGGTGGCCATATCGTCGTTGCGCCTGCCGTCGGTGGGCAGGCCGTGGTCGAACAGCTCAACGAAGACGTTGTCCTTGCCGAACAGCTCGGTGAGCTGTCGCAGTTTGCCCGCCGCCGCGCGGTAACCGGTCGTCGGGTCGGTATCCGACAGCGCCGAGCGAACCGAGCCCTTGCGGCAGCCGGTCAGCACAACGGAGTCGCCTGCCACCTGCTCGGCGACCTCGTCGATGCGGTAGATCGGCCTGCCCTTCTCGGCGCGAGTGTCGCCGCCGTCGTGCCCGGCGAGCTGGCCAGCCGTGATAGCGCGGCACAGGCTGGCGTAGCCGTCATCGTTGCGGGCGAGCAGCAGCAGGTGCTCGCCTTCCGGATCGGCGACGCCGTTCTGCGGGGCGGACAGTCCCAGGCTCAGCTCAGCGCCGTACACGGTGCGCACACCCAGTTCCTTCGCCGCCTGCGCGAACCGCACCACTCCGTACATGCCGTCGTGGTCGGTGAGGGCGATCGCGTCGAGCCCGAGCCTTGCGGCCTCCTCGACCAGCTCCTCGGGGTGGCTCGCGCCGTCGAGGAAGCTGAAGTTGGAGTGGCAATGGAGCTCGGCGTAGGGCACCCGGCAGTCGCTGCCTGCCTGGCCTTCTGCCCGCAGGTCAGCGAGATCGTCCGGCCGGAAGTAGCCCTCGCGGCGGCGGGTCCACGCCGGGCTGTCCGAACCATCCCCGATGACCTCCGGTTCGGCCCGCCCGGACAAGGTCCGCTCCAACTCGGACCACCGCATCGGCGGATTGCTCCACCCCATCAGGTGTACTCTCCTTCGACGATCCAGCGCGGCCGCGCGTGCGCTCGGTACTGCAATAAGAGGGCGTCGCCCTGGTCGATGACGACCTGCACCCGCGCCCGCAGGCCGTCACCACGCGGGTCCCACCAGCGTTCGTCCACCGGCCAGGGTCCTGCCCAGCCGAGGACGTGCTGCGCGGGGCGGCCCGTCACCTCAACACGGCGCGGCGGGCTGGTCAGCTGGCTGCGCTCGGTCACCGCGACCGAGCAACCGCGGTTGTCCACTACGGCGACCTCGACCTGTTCGGTGAACACCGTGGCGGGCGACGGCGCTGACAGCCTGCCCGGCCACGGACGTTCATCGACGTCGTCGCGCGGGTCGCCCCACGGCACAAGGCGCACCCGCTCGCCCGGCCCCCGTCCGCCCGCGAGCACAGGGGTGCACACCGCCGTCTGGCCGAGCATCCCCTGCACCCGGACCAGCGCACGACCGGAGCGCTCGTCGGCCTCGTCGTCCCCACCCCCGGAACGCCACAACCCAAGCTGCAGTTTGCCCGCGTCGACCAACTCCTCCGGCTGCAGCCGCAGCTTCACGACCCCGCTGTTCGGGCTCGCGGGTCTACCGGCTGGTGCTGCGCGCAGCCAGCTGTCGAACTGCCAGCGAACCCGATCGGCGATTCCGCCCTCGCTGACCGGCTCCGCACACCGCCACGTGCGTGCCAACTCTTCTCCGGTCTCGGTCACCGCATAGATGCTGAGCCGCGTGCAGGCGAGGTCGCGTGCGCCGAGTTCGGCGTGTAGCCTCTTGGCCAGCGTCTTCGCCACAAACGCCGCAGCATCGACCCTGTCGAGTGGCGGGTCGAACGCCTCGACCACCGCCAGCTCCTCCGTCGGCCGTCTTCTGTCGATCGGTCGTTCGGACAGTCCGCGTGCGAGCCGGTGGGCGATCATGCCGACTCGACCGAACCGGGAGGACACCACCCGATCCGACAGCTCGGCGAACTGCCCGAGCGTGCGCAGCCCTAGCCGTCGCAGCAGGTCCACCAGCTCACCGTTGTCCTCCGTGGGCAAGGCGCTGACCAGCTCGGTGATCGGCAACGGGTCGAGGAAACGCCGAGCCGTGCCCGGTTCGACCACCACACTCCTGCGTGCGGCGAGGAGCGCGGTGAACAGCCCGTCCGCGATGCCGACCTGGCATTCCAGGCCCGTCCTGCCGGACACGTGGTCGACCAACCGCTCGATCAACTCGTGCTCACCGCCGAAGTAGCTGACGGCACCCACTGCGGGTACCGCGACGACGCCGGACCGCACCACCTCAACCCCGACGACCAGCTCCTCCACGGCGGTAGCGACCGGCTCGAACAGCCGCGCGTCACGCGACGGGTCCACCCCGAGCACCGCCACATCGGGACAGCAGGACTGCGCCTCCCTGCGACGCATCCCCCGCCGCACCCCGTTGCTCCGCGCCGTCGCCGAGCATGCGACGACTCGGTTCGCCGAGAACACCGCAGCGGGGTGATGCACAGGAATCCCGGCGGCCACACTCGCCGCCGTGACCGGCCAGTCCGGGCACCACACCACAAGCAACCGGGCAGTTTCTCCTCCGGACAGCGCACTCACCCTGCTTCCAGCATCGGTTCCGCCTCTGTCGTGCCGAGGCGAGCGAGCCGCCCGCCAGCTCCTGGCACCAGCAGTCGCGCCGTCATGGGGCGCACCGCCGACCCCCTGCCGCTGCTGTGGACCATGACCTCTCGCTCGCTGAGGTACCCGTACCCGGACGTCCCCAGCCCGGACCACGGGCCTTCTTCGCACCGCAGCTCGACGTCGACTCCTGGCCATGCCCCCGCCGAGACGAGCACGGCGCCCCGATGCCGTGCTCGCGCTGACAGTTGCCGCGCCGTGCGGCCGTTCACCCCACGACCGACGACGACGAGGTCCAACCCATCCAGCAGCGCGGCAACGGCCGGCACGAGCTCGGCACCAGGCGCAGGCACGAGAGCCAGCCTGCTCACCTCGACGCCGAGCTCGGCCGCCGCTACCACCCCAAGGTCAGGCATCCCGACGACCGCTGCCCACGACCCCCGCGCCGTGGCCTCGGCCAGCAACGACAGCACCAGCAGCCGTGACCCGATCACCGACACCGTGCTACCCCTGCGTAGTCCCCGGTGGGGCAGCACATCCGTCAGTTCGGGCACCACGGGGAGCAGCTTCCCCACGGCCGACGCTCCCGCAGCGCCAGTCGCCATTCCGCTCGCCGTGTCCAGCCCCGGCAACGACGCCAACCGAGCCACCGTGTTGTCAGCGTCGCCGAAACTGTCGGTGTCGTCAGGCACCATGAGCGAACGAGCGCTCATCACCGCACATCCCCTCTCGCGTACCTCGGTCACGCCACCGCCGTGACCATCGGCCCGCCATATAGAAGACGGCGCCACCTAACCAGGTATCGAACTTATGTTCGATACCTCTAGTGAACGCTAGCCAGGACGTGATGTCAAGCCAAGCAAGCAAATCAGCTAAAAGACCAGGTCAGCGCAGAAACCACGCCAGGGCGGCCGAAATCAGCCGACCGGCGTGGTAGCCGGCGTGGTAGACAAGACCTCAGTGCGCGAAGTGCCGCGTCCCGGTGAGGTACACCGTCAGCCCCGCAGCCTCCGCCGCCGCGACGACCTCGGGATCACGCACCGAGCCGCCCGGCTGCACCACCGCGCGCACCCCACCGTCGATCAGCACCTGCAAGCCGTCCGAGAAGGGGAAGAACGCATCTGATGCCGCAACGGAACCTTTCGCGCGGTCGCCCGCGCGCTCCACGGCAAGCCGGCAGGAGTCCACCCGGTTGACCTGACCCATGCCGACGCCGACAGAGGCGCCATCGGCGGCGAGCAGGATCGCGTTGGACTTCACCGCGCGCACCGCCCGCCATGCGAAGACCAGGTCAGCGAGCACCCCCTCGTCGGCGACCTCGCCCGCCGCCAGCGTCCAGTTCGCCGGGTCGTCGCCCGCCGCATCGATCGCGTCCGAGGACTGCACCAGCAGCCCGCCGGTCACCGCACGCGACTCGATTCCGCCCCGTTGTGGCGCCGCACCACGCAGGATCCGAATGTTCTTCTTGCGCTGCAGGATGTCCACCGCACCCTCCGCATAGGAAGGCGCGACGATGACCTCGGTGAACACGTCGGCGACCTGTTCGGCCATGTCGACCGACACCTCACGGTTAGTGGCGATGACTCCACCGAACGCCGAGACAGGGTCGCATGCGTGCGCCTTGCGGTGCGCGTCCGCGATGCCGGTATCCGAGACCGCGATGCCGCACGGGTTCGCGTGCTTGATGATCGCTACGGCGGGCACCTCGTGGTCGTACGCGGCGCGAATGGCGGCATCGGCGTCCACGTAGTTGTTGTACGACATCTCCTTGCCGTGTACCTGCTCCGCCGTGGCCAATCCCGACGCGCCAGAGGTGTAGAGCGCGGCTTGCTGGTGCGAGTTCTCGCCGTAGCGCAGCTCGTGCGAACGCCGGTAGGTCGCGCCGATCCAGCCCGGGAAGGTCGTCCCGGGCTCGGGGGCGAGGACGTTGCCCGTCCAGGACGCGACCGTGACGTCGTAGGACGCCGTGTGACGGTAGGCCTCTGCGGCGAGCCGCGCGCGATCGGCATGCGTGAACCCGCCGCCACGGACTTGTTCGAGCACCCAGTCGTAGCGGTTCGGGTCGACGACGACGGCGACGCTGGCGTGGTTCTTCGCGGCGGCGCGCACCATCGCTGGCCCGCCGATGTCGATCTGCTCGACGCACTCGTCCGGCGCGGCGCCTGAGGCTACGGTCTGCTCGAACGGGTATAGGTTCACGACGAGCAGGTCGAACGGCGTGATCTCAAGTTCCCGCAACTGGTCGAGATGTTCCTGCTTGCGGGTGTCGGCGAGCAGCGCGGCGTGCACCCTCGGGTGCAGGGTCTTCACCCTGCCGTCGAAGGACTCGGGGAATCCGGTGATCTCCTCGACCGGCGTGACCGGCACGCCCGCTTCCGCGATGACCCTGGCCGTGCCGCCGGTAGAGATGATCTCGACGCCCGCCGCGTGCAGGCCGGTGGCGAGTTCAAGCAAACCCGACTTGTCCGAGACGCCGATCAGCGCGCGCCTGATGGGACGTATGCCCTGCTCAGTCACGAGATACTCACCTTTCTTCCAGTTATGGTGCAGCCGTGCCGGGCGAGCGCGGCCACGACGTCAACGAGCAGTCGGCGCTCGACGGCCTTGATGCGCTCGTGCAGACTCGCGTCGTCGTCATCCGGTTCGATGGTGACGACTTCCTGCGCGATGATCGGACCGGTGTCCACGCCGGAGTCGACGAAGTGCACCGTCGACCCGGTCACCTTTACGCCAGCGGTCAGCGCGTCGGCCACGGCATGGATGCCGGGGAAAGCGGGCAGCAGTGCGGGATGGGTGTTGATGACCCGGAAACCGAAATGCTGCAGGAACTCGGCGCCGAGGATCTTCATGAACCCGGCGGACACGACGAGATCGGGCTGGTAGGCGGCCACCGCCTTGGTCAGCGCCGCATCCCAACTCGCCCGGTCGGGGTACTCGCTGAGCGGCACAACGAACCGTGGAATGCCTGCTTGATCAGCCCGGTCCAGCGCGAGGACGCCATCCCTGTCGGTACCGACGGCTACGATCGTTGCCGGGAAGTCGTCCTGCTGCGCCGCGTCGAGCAGGGCCTGCAACAGCGTGCCCGACCCCGACGCGAGTACGACGATCGTCACCGGAGTGGCGAAGTCAAGCCTGGTGGCCGATGCCTGCGACGAGCGCTCCAACGCCTCTCCTTCTCGATTCCCGACGAGCACCTTCACCCTAGACACTGCCGCCTACCAGCGACGGATGCGGTCAGGCGAGAGTGACTCAGCGCTCGTCAGGACGGACAGCGTCGAGATCCGGGGCTGCGTTGGCGTCGGCCATGGGGGTGGGTTCGGCTGTCTCGGTGGCGGATTCGGCTGTGTCCTCCGATCCGGTGTCAGAGTCCGCACTGACATCGGCCGTGGCTTCGACGTCGTCGACGTCCTCGGCCTGGTCTTCGACGTCCGCAGCATATTCGGCGTCAGAGGTTTCCCCTGGGGCGGCATCCAGGGTGTCCTCGGCATCGTCGACGTCCGCACCGTCCAACTCGCCGGCGCCAGTGGAGAACTCGCCGGGGCCGGTGGAGAACACAACGTCGGGAGCGTCGAACTCGCCGTCGTCAACAGCGAAGTCGGCGTCCGGAGCGACGAACTCGGCGTCCGGAGCGGGGGACACGGCGCGGGGGCCGGCGAGCCAGGTGACGAGCGCGCCGGGGAAGAAGATCCAGGCGAAGGCAGCGACGGACAACAGCCCGGCGGGTAGGAGGAGGCCGGGGAAGGGACCACCGCCGAGGCCGCCGCCAGCCAACGTCGTCAGCACGACCGTCACGAAGCCGATCATCGCGCCTGCCACCGCGACGCTCCGGATCCGCTCCATCGGCGCGGCCGACGACGCGCGCAACGTCCAGCCCACCCCGGCGCCGATGAGCGCCGGCAGCAGGAACAGCGCTGGCCACCAGGGTGCGTGGCTGTCCGGCAGCCCGGCCAGCAGCGGCACGGCGGGCATCGGGCCGCTCTCGAAGGTGACCGGACCGAGCGACGTCGCCCCGAGGGTGAACCCTGGCCCGAGTAGGAACGCCAACACCGCGAGCACCGCGTTCGGCACATATCCCAGGCACAGCAGCAGCATCCCGAAGCCGCTGCCGAATCCAGGCGCGTGCGTGACGAACAGCGCCTGAATGGTTGGCACGGCGAACGCGGTCGCCACCGTCAGCAGCAGCGCGGACGCCGCGAGCAACCCGGCCATCCCGAGCGCGGAGGCGCGCATCCCGGCGATCGCGGCGGGGTCGACGTGGGGACGCACGACGTCGAGCAGGCCGCAGCGGCGGGCGACGCCGACGATCGCCGCCGCCCCGGACACCAACCCCGGCACCCCGAAGGCGTCGAGCGGGTCCGCCGTGACGACAGCGCCATTGGCGAGCAAAGCGATCGCCACGCCGACGACCGCGTGGGTGCCCCCGACGGTCCCGATGACGACGCACGCTTGCCGGGGCGTCCGATAACCGAGCCGGTCGGCCGCACCGAACGCCGACCGCGCGACCAGCGCGCTCACCCCGATGGTGAGCGCGAGTGGCAGCAAGCCGAGCTCGTTGTCACCGATGACGACGGGCACCTGGTACGCGGTGAGCCAGCCGGGTCCCGCCGCGAGCAGAACCCCGGTGACAGAGAACTTCGACTCGGTGGCCAGCGCGGCCACGGTCGCGAGCACGGTCGCGATGGCGGCGTACCCCGTCAGCACGGGCAGCACCGCAACGGCGAGCAGCTCCTTGAACCGCCCTACGCCGCCGACCCGCGTCTGTTCATCCTGTTGCAACATCGTGATCGGCAGCTTCGCATTGATACCTGGCCGTCACGCTGAGCCACGCCGTCACGGTTGGTTATGCTCTTCGCCTCATTCTCACGAAGGTAGGACATGCTCGATACGCTTCTGGACCGCGCCGCACGCCTTGCACGCGATGGACAGCGGGCCATCATCGGCATCTGCGGCGCACCCGGTTCGGGGAAGTCGACGCTGGCCAGCGCCGTCAACGACGCACTCGGCGGACGGGCGATCGTGGTCGGGATGGACGGCTTCCACCTGGCGCAGGCCGAACTGGAACGACTGGGGCGCGCGGAGCGCAAGGGCGCACCGGACACCTTTGACGCGGACGGCTACGTTCACCTGATCCGGCGGCTGCGTGCGAACGCGGGCACCGTCTACGCACCGCTGTTCCGAAGGGACATCGAAGAACCGATCGCGAACGCCGTCGCGGTGCCGCCCGAGACGCCGCTCGTCATCACCGAGGGGAACTACTTGCTGCTGGAGGACCCGCCGTGGGATGAACTCCGCACGTTGTTCGACGAGGTGTGGTTCCTCGCGCCGGACGAGTCCGAGCGGCTGGAACGTCTCGTCGAGCGGCACCGCGCCTATGGGCGCTCGGCCGACGCCGCAGTGGCGCGCGCACGCGGCTCCGATCAGACCAACGCCGAACTGGTGTTGGCCACCGCGTCGCGCGCGGACCTCGTCATCACCCGGTGGGAGTAGAGCGGGTGTCGTGAAGGGCATCTTACAGGCGTCTGGCGCCCGTAAGATGCCCTTCCCGGCACCTCAGCCCTGCTGCGGAGGCTGCTGCGTGAACTGGCCCTGCGGGCTGGCGTAGAGGGTCGGCGCCGGGCCGGACTGCGGCTGAGCGCCGGGCTGCGGCGGGTGGCCCTGCCCAGGCTGGCCGGGCGCGGGCGGCGCACCCTGCGGTGGCTGCCCGGGTACCTGGCCAGGTGCAGGCGGCTGGGGCTGGCCAGGCTGCGGGAAGCCACCCTGCTGCGGCTGGCCGTACTGACCGAACTGCCCCGGCTGACCGTAACCGGGCTGCTGACCGTAACCGGGCTGCTGGCCGTAGGCGGGCTGCTTCCGACCCGGCTGCGGCGGCCTGATGAGCTCGACGTCGATCAAGTACGCCGCCACGGCGACCAGCGCCTGCAGGAAACCGAAGATCAGCACGAGCATGCCGCCGGTCCCGATCTCCGCGTCTGTGGAGAACACGAAGAACAGGAACGGAATCACGGCGCCGAGCGAGAACACCGCCGGCCACGCGCCCGGCTTGTGGTCGCCGGGCAGCACGCCGAACGCAGCGGTGAGTGCCGCGATGAGGAGCAGCCCCGGCACCCAGCCGGTGAACGCCTCGAAGAAGTTGGCGGTGCCGCCTGCCCCGAGCTTGCCGAGCCCTGCGAAGCCGAAGAACAGGTTCAGTACGCCGAGGCCCGCCACGGCGAGATAAGCGATCCGACCGACGTCGAGCGTGCGACCCCCGTCTTGCTGCGGCTGCTGCGGGTACATCTGTCCGCCCTGCTGTTGCGGCGGCGGCTGGTGCTGCGGCCCCTGGGCTGGAAACCCGCTGCTCGGGTAGGTCATCCGTGCTCTCCTGTTTGATCGGATTCAGGTCATCAGATTCTGCGCTCGCGACTACGTGGCCGATCGTGCGTCTTCAGCTACGCGGACAGTACTCAGCGCTCGCTACGAACCTGCCACGAACAACCGCTCTGACGGCCACAAGGCCAGGATGGTTTCACACGATCCCCGCCCGGCGCCGAACTTACCGAAAAACAAGGCCGGACACCCGCGTCGAGTGCCCGGCCTCGGTGTGACGTCTAGCGCGTCGTTACTGCGCCTTGTACAGCTCGCGCGCCAGCTCCGCCGTCTCGCTCGGGGTCTTGCCGACCTTCACGCCAGCCGCCTCGAGCGCTTCCTTCTTGGCGGCAGCAGTGCCGGACGAGCCGGACACGATCGCGCCTGCGTGGCCCATCGTCTTGCCCTCAGGCGCGGTGAACCCGGCGACGTATCCGACAACCGGCTTGGTGACGTTGGCCTCGATGTAGTCGGCGGCGCGCTCCTCGGCGTCCCCACCGATCTCACCGATCATCACGATGACCTCGGTCTCCGGGTCGTTCTCGAACGCCTCGAGCGCGTCGATGTGCGTGGTACCGATGACAGGGTCACCGCCGATGCCGACCGCGGACGAGAAGCCGATGTCGCGCAGCTCGTACATGAGCTGGTAGGTCAGCGTGCCGGACTTCGACACGAGGCCGATCTTGCCGGGCCCGGTGATGTCGGCCGGGATGATGCCCGCGTTGGACTTGCCAGGACTGATCACGCCGGGGCAGTTCGGGCCGACGATGCGCGTCTTGTTGCCCTTGGCGCAGGCGTGCGCCCAGAACACCGCCGAGTCGTGCACCGGGATGCCCTCCGTGATGACGACGGCGAGCGGGATCTCGGCGTCCACCGCCTCGATCACGGCGTCCTTGGCGAACTTCGGCGGCACGAACAGCACCGACACGTCCGCGCCGGTCTCCTTCATGGCCTCCTTGACCGTGCCGAACACCGGCAGCTGCTTGCCCTCGATCTCGGCGGTCGTGCCTGCCTTACGTGCGTTGACGCCGCCGACGATGTTGGCGCCGGAGCGCAGCATGCGGGCGGTGTGCTTGGTGCCCTCGGACCCGGTCATGCCCTGGACGATGATCTTCGAGTTCTCGTCGAGGAAGATTGCCATGACTCACACCGCCTTGTTCGCGAGCTCGGCGACCTTGCCGGCCGCGCCGTCCATCGTGTCCACCCGGAGCAGGCCGGGCAGGTTGGCCTCGTCGAGGATGCGGCGGCCCTCGTCCGCGTTGTTGCCGTCGAGCCGGACGACGAGCGGCCTGCTGATCGCCTCGCCGCGCTCCTCGAGCAGCTTGAACGCCTGCACGATGCCGTTGGCGACCGCGTCGCACGCGGTGATGCCACCGAAGACGTTGACGAAGACGCTCTTGACGTCCTTGTCCGACATGATCACTTCGAGACCGGCGGCCATCACGTCGGCAGACGCGCCGCCGCCGATGTCGAGGAAGTTGGCTGGTTTGACGCCGCCGTGCTGTTCGCCCGCGTAGGCGACGACGTCCAGAGTGGACATCACGAGGCCTGCGCCGTTGCCGATGATGCCGACCTCGCCGTCGAGCTTGACGTAGTTGAGGTCCTTGGCCTTGGCCATCGCCTCGAGCGGGTCCTCGGCCTCCGCGTCGACCAGGTCCGCGTGCTTGGGCTGCCGGAACGACGCGTTCTCATCGAGGCTGACCTTGCCGTCGAGCGCGATGACGTTGTCCTGCGGGTCCCGCACCATTGGGTTGACCTCGACCAGCGTCGCGTCCTCCGCGACGAAGGTCTCCCACAGCTTCACGACGACGTCGGCCGCCTGGGAGCGGATGGCCTCCGGGTAGTTCGCCTGCGC
This sequence comes from Actinophytocola sp., assembly GCA_009377385.1. Lineage (GTDB taxonomy): Bacteria > Actinomycetota > Actinomycetes > Mycobacteriales > Pseudonocardiaceae > Haloechinothrix_A. The sequence continues at coordinate 66,538 of WHUD01000002.1, read as the reverse complement.
CACGATCTCGGTCGCCTTGGCGCGGTCGACACCGGCGAGCGGGTCGATCGCGATCTTCGCGACGGCGTCGGGGTTGGTCCTTGCGACCTCCTCGATCTCGACACCGCCCTCGGCGGACGCGATGCACAGGAACGTCCGGTTGGCACGGTCAAGCAGGAACGAGAAGTAGTACTCCTCGGAGATGTCGGACGCCTGGGCGACGAGGACACGGCGGGTGATGTGTCCCTTGATGTCGAGGCCGAGGATCGCCTCGGCCTTCGCCTTGGCGTCATCCGCGTTGTCGGCGAGCTTGACACCGCCCGCTTTGCCCCGGCCACCGGTCTTGACCTGGGCCTTGATGACGACTGGTCCGCCGATCTTCTCGGCTTCGGCCCGCGCTTCTTCTGGGGTTGCTGCCACGGAGCCCGGCAACACCGGGACGCCGTGCTCGGCGAAGAGGTCCTTCGCCTGGTACTCGTAGAGGTCCACTCTCCGCATCTCCTGACGACACGCCACTGTGTTTCGCTTCGGCCTGTTTCCGACGCCTAGACCCTAGCGACCGGCACAGTAAAAGCGCAGCCCGGAGGTGGTGAAGTCGGTCACCGCTCGGTCGAGCGACCTCGGATGGCCACCGTGACGGCCAGGGCCACGAGCACGACGATGGCGCCGATCGCGAACAACGCGCCTAGCCCGATCGTCATATCGTAACGCCTGCCGACAGCGTAGGACTCCAGCAAGCGGAGGCCGACAACACCGATGGCTGCGACGAGCAAGGCGACGGCGGACGACCGCCCGCTGCGCGGCACAAGCGCAAGCACGCCGAGCACCGCGAGCGTGGCCAACAGCACGCCCCAGAACGCGAGGTCCATCCGCGCCGATAACGCAGCGGCGACGTAGTCCTGCGAGCGCACAACCGGCAGCAGGAACGCGCCGAGCGCGAGCACCCCGGCGAGCGCGGCCCCGCCACCGATCAGCTTGCCGGCGACCCCGCCGGACACCTCGGCGTCGGCGACGGCGGGCAGCCAGCCGGTCTCCTCCCGCTCGACGACCCCCGCCACAAGCGAGCACACCGCGAGCAGCACCGCGAAGACGACAGCGCAGAAGGCCCACCACCCAGCGGCGCCGTTCGTGGTGTCAATCGGCAACTCGTCCGCCGCGATCGGCACCGTGAGCACCTGCGCTGCGACGAGCAGCACCCCCGCCCATGCGACGGAGAACACCGGACGCACCCACGCCGCAGCGGTCGGCAGCAGCGCCGCGACGCCGAGCAGGCCGAGCCCGAGGCCCACCGGGTACAGCAAGAACTGCACCGGGCTGCCGACCTGATGTCCGTCCGGCCCGATGACAAGCGGCGTCATCGCACCGGCGATCGCGCTCACGCCGGCGAGGATGGCAAGCCCGCCCGCGATGGCGTACAGCACCCGCTGCCGAGGCACGGCGGGGCCGTCGTCGCTTCGCACCAGCAGCACGTCGAGCCACCGGCTCGGCAGCGTCGCGAGCGCCGCGAGGCAGACGACGCTGACGAGAACGAGGACGGGCCCTGCGGCAGGATCCACGAACTCAAGCAGCCACGCCGCAACAATCGGCGGCACCGCGAACGAGAGGCCACCGAGCGCGAGCCCGCCGAGGATGCCGTTGGCGACGCCACCTGCGCGGCTCGCGACGCCGAGCGCCGCGAAGGCTGGAGCCGCGATGCCGAGCAGCGCCGCACCGGCGAGCGCCAGCGGCGGCCCATCCAGCGCGGCGGAGTCGAGCAGCAGCGGGTCACGGGAGGTGTACGGCGCGAGCAGCGTGCCGATGCCGAGCAGCAGCCCGGACGCCGCCGCGAGCAGCGCCAGCGGCTGCCTGACTCGCTCCCGCCCCGATGTGTCGTCCGGCAGCGACCTCGCGGACCGCAGCGCGATGCCCCCTGCGACCGCGAGCAGCAGCTTGCCCGCGACCAGCAGCCCGAGGCCCGGCCACGCGGGGGACACCTCGATCTGCGGCAGCAGCAGTTCGGGGCGGGCCATCCTGGTGGCATCGATCGCGACCTGCGCGTCAGCGATGGCGCCGCATGCCGCGACGACGCCCGCCCCAGCCAGCACGCCAGCGGCGATGCCCGGTGTGCCGCGCAGCAGCAGGCCGAGCGCGACCGCGACGGGCAGCACGGCGAGCAGCACGAGCAACGGCCACGACAGGAAGGCGGGTTCCGCACCGGTCACGACCCCGATCACCGCAGCGATCGACTGTGCGAGCGCGGCGGCACCGGCAAGGCCGATCGCCGTGACGATGCCGGTCCGCGCACCGGCGGCGGGCAGCGCGTCGAGCCTGGTGGCCTCGGACGGCCCCGATGGGGTGGCGGGTCGCGAGCGCGGAGTCATCTCTGCGACGCTAGCAAGCCACATCGCCCTGCCCCGACACGCCGCACTGCCGCGACCCCACTCTGGTGCCGCTTGCTACGCGATACTGTCGCGGGGCTGGCCGACAGTCTCGCGACGAGAGCCCCGTTCGGCCCCTTCCGGGTTGTCAAGTGCGTTACCGCGCCACGGCCCGACCTTGAACGGTTAATCGAGGGTAGCTGCGGTCACAACCGGCCCCGAACTGTTACCTACGCCACACCGAACGGAGTAGTTTCGGGTCTACTCAGCGTGATAGTCCCAGCTAGACGCGGAGTAAGCCCCGCTCATTTGGCCGACACGCCAAGAGGATCTTGCCATTGCCGGTACCTGTTCGTTACTGTTCTGCGGTCCCCATTACAGTCCGGTCACGAATAGGGCTGGTTCCGCCAGGAGCTATCGAGTGGCACCCCGAGCCGCTCACCGGGATCCCCCGCCCGGGTCCTCGACCGGCACACGAATAACGGAAGGCCCCGACTTGGCTCGACACCGCTCCCCCGGCGGCGAAGAACCTTCCCCGATGCTGGAGAGGGCGCTTGACGGCGCCGTCACCCGCGTACGGGGATCTCATCGACTTCCCCCGCCCTCCTCCGCCCTCCGCGGCAGGATGGTCGTCGCAGCAGTCGCAGCAGGCGCTTTCGCCGCCGCAACCACTGGCCAGGCCCTACAGGGTGTGACCTCAGGAAACGACGTCACCCCGCTCGCCAACTCCTCCGGCCTCAACGGCGCATCCGGCGTCGGCGGCGACACCCAGGTTGCCGCTCCCGCCGTGCTTCCCGCCGCAGGAACCAGCGACGCGAACGCCGAGGTCCGCCAGATCACCCAAAGCAAGCAGGTGACAGAGACACGCAAGCAGCGTGAGGCCGAGGCGCGCCAGGCCCGCATCGAGGCGATGCAGCCGGACACCGTCGCACCGGCCAACGGCGTACTCACCTCGCTCTTCGGTGCCCGCTGGGGCACCAGCCACTACGGCATCGACATCGCAGCCCCCATCGGAACTCCGGTCCACGCCGTCGAGGACGGCGTCGTGCTCGAAGCAGGCGCCGCGAGCGGCTTCGGCCTCTGGGTCAGGGTGCAGCACGACGACGGCAGCGTCAGCGTCTACGGCCACATCAACAGCTACTACGTCTCAGAGGGCGAGTACGTCGAGGCAGGCCAGGAGATCGCCGAGGTCGGCAACCGGGGCTACTCGACAGGCTCGCACCTGCACTTCGAGGTGTGGACGGAGGAGGACGGCAGCAAGGTCGACCCGCTCGGCTGGCTCGCCGAGCGTGGCGTCGACCTCTGAGCGAACGCCTGACGCGCACGGCAGACCGCCGCACACCTAGCGCGGCGGTCTGCGCACGAAGTACCCGATGGCGACCTGCCATACCGTGCAGGAGCCGGCGTGCCCGCGCTGGCACCGCGCGCATTCGCCGCCGTCCGCGTCGTGCAGGCGTAGCAGCGCACGCCATGCCGCGCTCAGCGTGCGCGCGTCCGCGATCGTCGGCGCCTTCCCAGGGTCGCCGCTGACCGTTCCGTCGAGATACCGCCAGACGCTGGCGGCGAGCAATCGGAACCACTCGTCCATGTCACCCCCGTTATCGAACCTGTGTTCGACGTCATTTGTAGCAGGGTGGGTGGGGGTGGTGTGGGAAGGTGGCGCGGCGTGTCACGCGGGAGGGAGCGCTCAGAGCTTCACCATCGGCACGCTGCCCATCAGCATCAGCTTCACCGTGCCCGACGTACCGAAGTCGATCGTCGCGGTCGCGCGCGGGCCGCTGCCGTCGGTGGAGACGACCGTGCCGAGCCCGTACTTGTCGTGGTTGACCCGGTCGCCGACGGCCAGCTCTAGCGCGGCGGTCTTCTTCCAGTCGTCCTTCCAGCCGCTGAACGACGTGGTGCGCATGCCACCGGCGGCGAGCCGCGCCTGGGCGGAGTCGTCCCCGAAGCCGCCGCCACGGCGCCACGTCGTCGCCGCGCGCGGCAACCCGCCGGACGCAGCGCCGTTCGTCGGCTCCTCCCGCCGCCAGTCGACCAGCTCGGCGGGGATCTCGTCCAGGAACCGCGACGCCGGGTTGTACATCGGCTGCCCCCACGCCGAGCGGACGAGCGCACGCGAGACGTAGAACCGCTGCCGCGCCCGCGTGATCGCGACGTAGGCGAGTCTGCGCTCCTCAGCGAGCTCGTCCTCATTGCCGAAGGTGCGCTGATGCGGGAAGACGCCTTCCTCCCAGCCGGAGCCGAACACAACCGGATACTCCAGCCCCTTCGCGGTGTGCACCGTCATCAGGGTGACGACGCCCGCATCGTCGTCGTCCGTGTCGTCATCAGCGGCAGAGCCGTCCTCGTCGGCGTCAGGGATGGAGTCCGTGTCAGCCACGAGCGCGACCCGCTCGAGGAACGCCGCGAGAGTCGCCTGTTCCGGCTCTTCGCCGCCAGCTGCCGCTGAGGACGCTGCGTCCTCTGCCGCCGCGACGGCGTCGGCCTCGGTCAGAAACGCCTCAGGCATCTCTCCGAACTCCCGCGCCACGGTCACCAGCTCGGTCAGGTTCTCCAGCCGGGTGGCGTCCTGCGGGTCGTCCGACTCGTCGAGCTGCGCGCGGTAGCCCGTGCGCTCGAGCACCGCCTCCAGGATGTCCGCAGGGGGCTCATCGGCGTCGACAAGCTCGCCAAGCTCGTCCATCAGGTCGACGAACCGCGCGATCGCGTTGGCCGACCGCGCGGCGAGCCCGAGATCGGACCCCGACGTCGCGGCCACCCGCAGCGCATCGGCGAACGAGATCCGCTCCCGCTCGGCGTACGACGCGACGCCTGCCTCCGCCCTGTCGCCGATGCCGCGCTTGGGCACGTTGAGGATCCGGCGCAGGCTGACGGTGTCCTGCGGGTTGGCAAGCACCCGCAGGTAGGCGAGGGCGTCGCGGACCTCGCGGCGCTCGTAGAACCGCACGCCCCCGACCACCCGGTATGGCAGGCCGAGCCGGATGAAGATCTCCTCGAACACGCGGGACTGATTGTTGGTGCGGTAGAACACCGCGACGTCGGAGTAGCTCGCCTCACCAGCGTCGACAAGCGCGTCGATCTCGCCTGCCACGAACGCGGCCTCGTCGTGCTCGTTGTCAGCGACGTAGCCGACGATCCGCTCGCCATCGCCGCTGTCGGTCCACAGCCGCTTGTCCCTGCGGCCGGAGTTGCGCGCGATCACCGCGTTCGCTGCGGAAAGGATTGTCTGCGTCGAGCGGTAGTTCTGCTCAAGCAGGATGGTGTGCGCCTGCGGATAGTCGCGCTCGAACTCCTCGATGTTGCGGATGGTCGCGCCACGGAAGGCGTAGATCGACTGGTCGGCGTCACCGACGACGCACAGCTCGGCCGGTTCCGTGCCAGCATCGGTCTTCTGGGTGCCAGCCAGCTCCCTGACCAGCACGTACTGCGCGTGGTTTGTGTCCTGGTACTCGTCGACGAGCACATGGCGGAACCGGCGGCGGTAGTACTCCGCGACGTCGGCCGACGCCTGCAGCAGCTCGACCGTGCGCATGATCAGGTCATCGAAGTCGAAGGCGTTGGCCTGCTCGAGCCGCCGTTTGTACTCCGGGTAGACCTCGGCTGCCATGCGTTCGGCGTCGCTCGCGGCCGCCGCTTTCGCGTCCGCGGGTGTCATCAGCTCGTTCTTCCAGTTCGAGATCTGCGCCGCGAGCCCGCGCGGCGGGTACCGCTTCGGGTCGACGTCGAGGTCGCGGGCGACCAGGTTGATCAACCGCCTGGTGTCGTCTGCGTCGTAGATCGAGAAGTTCGACGTCACGCTGCTCGAACCGGAGTCGGCGAGCACGTCGGCGAGCACCTTCGCCTCGCGCCGCAGGATGCGCACGCACATGGCGTGGAACGTCGACACCCACATCGCGTTCGCCCTGCGACCTACCAGCTCGACGACCCGCTCGCGCATCTCGGCTGCCGCCTTGTTGGTGAAGGTGATGGCCATCACCTGGCCGGGGTGGACCTTGCGCTCCGCGAGCAGGTACGCGATCCGGCGGGTGAGCACCCTCGTCTTACCGGAGCCTGCACCGGCAACGACAAGCAACTGGCCGCCGACGTGCGTGACCGCGTCCCGCTGCGACGGGTTGAGGTCGGCGAGCAGCTCGCTGTGTCGCAGCCGCGCAGGGCCGTCGAACGGGTTCTCGGGGGTGACGTCAAACAGGGTGCTCATCGTCTGTTAACGCTACCCGTGCGCACCCACACCGTGACCCAAGAGGGCTATTCACAAGCCAGTAGGCGAGGCCCGCCCGGAGGGTGGGTCGCGCCGACGGGCCGCAGATGAGAGTCATGCTCGATGAGAGACACCGAGGTGAATAGCCCTCTTTGAAGTAGAGCCTGCTCGACGGTTCCGTTGGCACTGTGTCAGAATGACCTCGTGCGACACGCGACGCGATTTTTCTACGGGACCCGGACTCCGGCTCCCGTGATCGCGTAGTGCACAGCCAAGCAGTCACCAAGCCCCGGAGTCCGTCGGACCCCGGGGCTTTCGTCGGCTCAAAAAGGGGATCCGGCACGAATCCGGCTCACCCGGAGGACACATGAACACGCAAGCACGTGACGACGCGCAGGACACCCCCCTGTCCGCCGACGAGATCAACGAGCTCCGCAAAGAGATCGACGAACTCGACACCGAGATCCTGCGGCTGGTCAAGCGCCGCATCGACGTCTCGAAGATGATCGGCGCCGCGCGACTCGCAGCAGGCGGCACGCGCATCGTCTACAACAGGGAGATGGACGTCCTCGCCCGCTACCGCGAACTCGGCCCCGAGGGGCGGCAGCTCGCGATGGCGCTGCTGAACCTCGGCAGGGGACGCCTCGGCCGGTCCTGAGATTCAGGGTTCTCCCTGACGCCACAACCGAGGCACAACGGGCACACTGGTGTCATGGGAACGATCGTCAACCTCATCGCGGTCATCGTCGCGATCGTGTCGGTGCTCGCGGCGCTGGGCAATGCGGCCTATCTCACGCTGCTCAACAGCGCGGCGACCAAGCGTGCCGGTGGCACTCCCATCGCGGCGTACGTCCGCAGCCGCTGGCCGATGGCTGGCGGCACGACGGCTGGCGCGCTACTCGCGTGGTTGCTGACCGCGAGCGATGCGGTCCCGGTCGACTTCCTCGCCATCCTCATCGCGGCGGGCAGCGGCGCCATGGCGACAAAGGCACTTCGATCAACCCAGGAGCGGTACCGCACCGGCGGCTAACACGCGATTTGTTGGCACACAAGGACATCCAGACAAAATACCCACGAACTGACCAATATTCACCCGATCGGTGGCGCGCGTTCGGATGAAGTACCAGGTTTTTTCGGACCCGTACTGGTATCTCACTGTGAGCCTCTTACCCTGGTGCACGTGAAGATTCACAAGCAGCGCCCTCCGGCGCGACTGCGAACCTACGCCGGGGGAGCCTACCGGCATGCGCGGGTTACCGCAGTCGCAGCAGCCGACGCTGCTCCATTCGGCGGAAGGTCGCAGCTTCCGCCGTCAAGTCGTGGCCGCGGGAAGGTCACCCCGGCATGAGCGAAGCGACCAGTGACCCGGGCGTCCATCGGCCCGGACGGCATCGTCGCGGCGCGGGCGCGAACACCTGGACCCCCTCCGTGCGGCCCCGCACGGGCGACGCACGGCACGGCGGCCCAATCGAAACCGCGGACACCGCCCCACTGATCGCTTCAACGACCGACAGCGGGACGAGGTACGCCCACTACCCCAGGCAGCGCACGCGCGCGCACGCGCGCCCAGCGGCAGCAGCAACGCGGGCTGCCACCGCGACCCGGACCGCGACGACGACAACGATGTCCGGCGTGCTGCCGCTCGACGAGCTGGCGCAGGAACCCGACGCCTGGGAGGCCGCATACGGCTCCAGCAGCGCCGAACCGGTCCTTGAACCGCTTGAACCGCCAGCAGAGGACCAGCCGCTCGTCGACCCGGACGCCGAGGCGACTTGCGGCGAGACGACTATCCGGCGCACGAAGGTCACCCTGACGCCGACGGAACCGCGCCGCAGCGAGCCACAGGTCTACTTCCCCCAGCAGAAGGACGGCCTGAGCACCTTCGACCTCGGGAGCGTGCCCGCATCGGTCACGCCGCCTCGGAGCTGGCGCAAGGCCGCCTGGTTCGCGACCGTCTCCTCCGGCGGTGTCGTCGTCGCGCTGCTTGTTGCCGCGTCGTACTTCGTCGGGCAGCAGCCGCAACAGCAGCAGGTCGCCGTCGACAACTGGACCGGACTGCGCGGCGAGAACCCGCCGCTGCACAACCAGGGCCTCGGCGCGACGACGGAGCGGACGACCGAGTCGCCGGAGCCGTCGCAGAACATCATCGCCGACCGCGCTGTCGTCGTCCCGTCGACGACCGCAGGGGCGCAGATGGACGAGGACCCGCTTCCGACGAGCGCGCCTGGCAGCCCGACGGTGACGACGTCTGCGGCTCCGCCGCCGTCTTCGCCGACCACGACGGCGGAGCCGCAGAAGCCGCCGCCGTCGTCCGCGCCGAGGGAAACGCGCTCCGACTACTTCTACCGGTTCCCGCCGGACGCCGAGACGATGGGCGACCGCTCCGAGATCTTCCTGAACGAGATCACGGAGAACCCGGAGAAGGCGTACGAGCAGACCGGGGGCGACCTCCGCGAAGAGGGCGTCGACTCGATCGCGGCCCGTTACTCTCACATCGCCTACTTCGAGATCGAGCGCATCTACATCGATCAGCGCAATCGGGTCACCATCAACACCGTCAAGGTCGTGTACAACGACGGCTCGTCGGAACGGCAGCAACGGACATTGCGCTTCGAAGAGGGCGACAAGATCACAGACGACTAAACGGGCTCGCGTTACTCCACTTGGGCTAACCGCTGAACCGTTTGCCGACAGTCACGAACACTTCACCGACGCCGACTGGCACCGGAATCCAGCCACCCGGCACGCTTTGAGCTGAGCCAGCGAACCGTGCGCCATTCCCCGGCCCCGGCCGCTGACGTCGCGGTTCGCGGGCTCACCACCTGCGGAGACGGGCGACCCGGGAAGGCAGGCGAGCGCATGGTGCTCGGTGTGGGACGGCAGCGACGCGGCGGGAGCACCCAGACGCCTACCCGCATCGAGGACGTGTTCAGTGAGCGGGTCCTCGCCGATCCGATGGTCGACAGGGACCTACTCAACGATCTGCTCCGCGACCCGAGCCCGCTGCGTGTCGACGAACAGGGCGAACCAGACGCCAGCCCCGAGGTACGCGAGGAACCGGAGACCACCGTGGCGCGCGTCGCCAAGCTAACCGGTCTCGTGATCGCCGTCGCCCTGCTGTGCGGGTCGCTGGTCACCGCTGTCTTCCTCGACCGGCACCGCACGGCAGCGAGCCAGACACCGCGACCGGAGCAGGAGATCACCGGCATCGCCGCGCTTGCTGCCTTCGCAACGACCGCCCAACCGCCCGAAGTCGGCACGAGGGTGACAGAGCGCGCCGTCACGGTGCCAGTTGACGACGCGGCGAGCAGCGCCCCGCAGACGACGTCGAACCCGGCGACGCGGGTCAGCACCCAGGCCGAGATCGGCGGGTTCGTCCGCGACTTCTACCACCGCTTCACCGATGGGCCGGACGACGCGCTCGCCATGCTCGGCGGCAACCTGCTCGACAGCCGGCCGGACGTGCTCGCCGACGCACTGCGGGTCATCGACGCGGTGACGGTCCACCGGGTGAGCGTGGGACCGGACGGATTGGTGCGCGCGGTAATCACCATGACGAGGGCGGACTCGCAGCGCTATCGGGTGACTCACTTACTGCGGGTGGAGGCGGGCCCACCTGCGCTGATCACCGAAGCGCGGTTGCTTTCGGCACAGCACAGTCCCCGGCCGTGAGCGAGGTCATAGTCGACAATTCTGTACCGGATCCGTGTGCGCAGCGTGACCCCCTACCCTGAACGGCAGGCCGACCAGCGGGCATGTGTGGGGTAGAGTTCGCCGCAGTGCGTGACCACAGGACGAGCAAGCGTCGAGTCGGTGCATTGCGGACTGCCGGCGCGGCCACGTCAGCGGCCACGTCACAGGCACTGTGACCTGCTGGCACGTTCGCATCAGCAGGACAGCCAGGGAGTGGACTACCACCGATGCCAAGCACACACCGAGGGGCCTACCAGTGAGCGACGAGGGCCTTCTTGTCGCCGGTCGATACCGGATCAGCAAGCGGATCGGCACCGGAGCGATGGGCGCCGTCTGGCAGGCGCAGGACGAACTGCTTGGCCGCACGGTCGCCATCAAGCAGTTGCTATTGCAGCCAGGACTCGACACCGCTGAAGCGGAAGAGGCCCGCCAGCGCACCATGCGAGAGGGCCGAATAGCGGCCAGGCTGCATCACCCGAACGCCATCACGGTGTTCGACGTCGTCGCCGACGATCAGGGCCAGCCGTGCCTGATCATGGAGTACCTCGAGTCGACGAGTCTCGCCGCGGTCGTGCAGCAGGACACGGTGCTGCCACCGCTCGACGTTGCCCGCATCGGCGCCCAGATCGCCGCGGCGCTTGCCAGCGCGCACCGGGTCGACATCGTGCACCGCGACATCAAGCCGGCGAACATCCTGCTGACCGACGACGGCGTCGTGAAGATCACCGACTTCGGCATCTCGCGCGCGAAGGACGACGTCACCGTCACCAAGACCGGCATGATCGCTGGCACCCCGGCCTACCTCGCGCCAGAGGTCGCCATCGGCGAGGACCCGGGACCGGAGTCCGACATCTTCTCGCTCGGCTCGACGCTCTACGCCGCGACGGAGGGCGTGCCGCCGTTCGGGCTCAGCGAGAACACCCTCAGCCTGCTGCACGCCGTTGCCGCTGGCCAGATCAACCCTCCGCAGCGTTCCGGCCCGCTCACAAGCGTGCTCGCGCTGCTGCTTCACCCTGAGAAGGCACACCGACCAACGGCCGCCGAGGCCGAGGAGCTGCTTGACGCCGTCGCGCGGGGTGAGACGCCGATTGGCGCTCCCATCGCCTCCGACCCGACGGCCATGGTCGCCGGTGGCGCACTCGCCGCAGGCGCCGTCGCAGCGAACGGCGATCCGGGTGCGCAGACCGACCTCGTCGGCCATGCAGGCAATCTTGACGACAGCACCAGCGTCATCGGCGACGACCAGGCAACCACCTACCAGCCTGCCGGGTTCTACGACGGTGCCTACGGGGATGGCGCGACCCGCACCGCTGTGGCGCCGCCCCTGCCAGGCGACGACGAGCCAGAAGCGGAGCACCGCAAGAGCTGGACCGGTCCCGCATTCGCCGTCGGCACCCTCGCCGTCGTCGCCGCGTTCGCGCTGTGGCTGTTCACAAGCAACCCGCCGGACGACCCGAACCGGCAGCAGCCGGTTGGCTCGACGTCGAGCACGACGACCGAGCCGAAGAAGACAACGACCACAACGACGCGGGCCCCGCTCACCACGGTCAAGCAACCGCCGCAGCCAGCGCCGGAACCGACGACGACAACGACAACCACAACGACGACGACCACAACGACGACAACGCCGCCGAAGACGACGAAGCCGACGACAACGAGCCCGACCACGACGTCGCCGACGACAACAACCACAACGACGACAACGTCTGCGGCGCCGACGACAACGACGAGCCCGACGTCCGGGACGAGCTAGCACGGTGACGGAGGGCAGGCTGCTCGGCGACCGGTATCGGCTCAGCCAGCCGATCGGCAGGGGTCGCGGCGGGTTCATCTGGATCGCGCAGGACCAGCGCGTCCACCGCACTGTCGCCGCCAAGCCGGTCGCACTGCCCACAGGCGGCGCCCCGACGGACACCGAGCTCGAAGTCGCCGTCCAGTTGGCCCGCGACGCCGCGCGGCTCAAGCACCAGTGCGCGGTGACCGTCTACGACGTGCTCGTCGAAAGCGACGGCATCTGGCTGATCACGGAGTATGTGCCGTCGCGGACGATGGCCGACTTCCTCGCCGGGCACGGCAAGCTCGCCGCCCAGGACACCGTCACCCTCGGCGCGCAACTGGCCGCGGCACTCGCCGCCGCCGCCGAGCTTGGCATCGCGCACCGGGCGGTGGAGCCGGCGAACGTGCTGCTCGCCGACGACGGCGCGGTGCAGATCACCGACTTCGGTGTGGGAGCGCTGCACCACGACCCGGCATTCCGGGCGCCCGAGGTGATCGCAGGCGGTGTGGCGACACCGGCGTCCGACGTCTTCTCGCTCGGGGCGACGCTGTACTTCGCGCTGCGCGGCGTTACCCCGTTCGGCCCGCTCGGCACGGACAACGGCCCCGACCTCAGCGGCGACTTCAGCGGCGACCTGTGGAACGAGCACACCGCAGCAGGCACACCCGCCGATCCCGAGACGCTGCTGCCGCGGCTGCTCGCGGACATGCTGACAACCAGCCCGGCGCAGCGGCCGGCCATGAGCGGCTGTTGGGAGGCGCTCACCGCGATCGCGGACGGCAGGCATCCGAAGCCACATCCCGCGCCGCAGCAGCCAGGAACCGGCGCTCAGTCGCCTGCTGCCGCCCCAGCGGCACCGCAGCAGGCCGCACCGCCCGCCCCGGCGGACCCGCCAACGCAGCAGCATCTCACGACGCCCATTCGGGTGCCGTCCGCGCCGCAACCGATGCCAGCCCCCGCCCCGCCGATGGCGGCGTCAGCATCGCCGCACGGGCCAGGCTGGCACCAGCCGATGCCGCCGTCCGCGATCCATCCTGGGAACACCGCGCAGCAGGCCTCGCCGCTGTCGCAGAACAGGGCGGCGGTGCGGGCACTGCTCGCCATCGCCGTCATCGCCGCCGCGATGATCGGCATCCTGTTCACCGAGCTCCTGTTCGTCTGAGCGTCAGAACACGATCGGCCCGCCGTAGCCTGGCGAGTCGAGCGGCAGGCAGGTCTTGCAGAAGTCGACGCCGAACGGCGTCAGGTGCACGCTGCGGTGCACCGTGCTCGGCGAGCGCCCAGCCCGCTTCATCGCGTCCTGGACGATCGGCTGCACCTCGACCACCTGGTACCGCGACGGCTCGACCTTCTCCTTGGAGAACCACAGCAGCCCGAGCCGGAACAGGTTGTTCAGGTACGCGTTGGTGCGGTCGAGGTGGCGGCAGCCCGCCTCCTCCCCTATCATCGACAGCCGCTCTGCGACCAGCTCGGAACCGACTCCGAACGGCCGGGTGGTGCGGACGTCGACGGTCGGCTGCGCGCCGTTCAGCGCGAGGAACTTGAGGATGCGCGCCTCGTCCGGCGCGATCTCCTCGAGGATGCGCTCGTACGCGGGGTGCATGTCGTCGTTCCAGCGGACATCGGCAGAGCGTTGCAGCAGCGCGGCGCCCCGCTCCTTCAGCTCCTTCTCCGAGCATTGGTGGTGCGACGAGCCGGTGTCCTCGGTGTCGTGCCCGCCGAAGCCGAGCGAGCGCTGCGCGATGGAGCGCAGCTCTGACGCCGTCTCGTCGACGATCGCCGCCGGTGACGCGCCGCTCAGCGCGGACTTCACGATCTTGGTGCTCGTGCTCACCGTTGTCTCGACGACGGCAGACGTCGCGCGCCACCAGCCGGTCGCAGCGACCCGCGCGAGACCGGAGACACCGTCGAGCAGTCCGCCTGCCTCGTCCGCGCGTGCTGGCAGGTTCCTGCCGCTCTCGGGCACATCCCTGTCGTCCGTGGCGTCCTCAGCCATGTCACTGTTCCTTTTCGCAAGCCGGTGCAGGGCCGCTGCCCCCTCATACGCCAAAGATAGCCAGGTGCAGGAAACCCGCGCCGGCACCAAGCACGGCGCCGTGCACGAACAGCAGCCACTCGTCCTGCTTGATGGCCGAGCGGAGCAGCTCGTTGAAGTCGTCGAGGCTCATCCTGCGCATCTGGTCAGCGACGAAACGGAAGATCTTGTTCGCCTGCCTGACATTGAACTCCTCGTCGCCGAAGGCGCGCGGCGCGAACCGCGTCGACTCGGTGGCGACCGACTGCCTGATGCGGTCGTAGCTACGCCCGCCGACGAACGCCCGCACGGCGGGCCTGGCAGGGCCGACCGCCTTGTCGATAGTGGGCCGCAGCAGGTGCTCGAGCATCCGATGGGTGCGGTCCGACCTCGGCCCGTGCAGCAGTTCGTTGCCGACGTTGTTAATGGTGATCACGTTGTCCGAGATGATTTTCGCGTAGACGTCGGCGATCTCGTCCTTGCGTTTGATGAAAAGCCCCTGCTTCCACGGCACCCACCTCGTGCGCCGCACCGGCTCGAAAATCATCATGATGCCGATGTAGTTGACGACGTAACCGATGACGACCCCGCCGACAGGAAGCACCCACCACTGCGGCACCATCTCCACGATCCACACCAGCACGAAACCCATCGGGTAGCCGAAATAGAAACCGAAGTTCTGCATGAAGGTGAGCTCTTTCTTGCCCACCTTGCGGAACATGTCGTTGAGCAGTTCCGGGTGTTGTTCCAAGTGGCGCATCACCATCAGCTTCGCGTCGAGCAACTGATCGATGTTCGTACCGATCTCGTCAGTCAACTGCCGGACAAGTGAAGGCAGGCGCTCCATGACCCTGGCGTGCACGACGTCCTTGACCTGCGGCGGAAGGCTGCCCCACAGCTGCGGTTCCTCCCGCATCATGATGTATTCGACCACCTCGCGGATTTCCACCTCCGCGATTTCGGTCAGCCGTTCCGCGATCTTGTCCGGTTCCAGCTCCCGGTAGAAGTCGGAAATGCTGCCGAGCTTGGCGAGCCCTTTGTCCACCGCGATGCTGGCCATCTTGGCGGCCCGCGACGGCACGATCCCCTGCCAGCCGAACCTGCCTTCGCTCGTAATCGCGGGAATGACCTGCACCCTGCGCGGCAGAAACGGGAAAAGGATCTTCAACCCCGGAATCCGGATACCGTGGAACTTCAGCGGCTGAAAGAGCATCAGCACGCCGGTCCAGTTCGTGATATAGCCGATCACGCCGGTGAACAGCGGGATGGTGATCAGGTGCACGAGCAGTTCATGGTCCACCTGCAGGCCTCCCTTACACCTAGCCCAGGGGTGCGCTGCGCCAGTCGTCATCGCCCCGTGTCGTGCTGACTCATCATGCGCGACCAGATCGAAATCCGCCAGACCAGGGTGCTTCACCTATCAGCGCAGCGCAACGACCGCGACGCGGACCGTCACACCAGCCTGCGGTCGGAGGCCCAGCGGGAGAGCTCGTAGCGGTTGGAGAGCTGGGTCTTGCGCAGCACGCTTGACACGTGCGTCTCGACCGTCTTGATCGAGATGAAAAGCTCGGAGGCGATCTCCTTGTAGGCGTAGCCGCGCGCGAGCAGCCGCAGCACGTCCCGCTCCCTCGGCGTGAGCAGGTCGAGCTCCGGGTCGGAGATCGGCGGCGCGCCGGGCCGGTCGGCGAAGGCGTCAAGCACGAACCCGGCCAGCCTCGGCGAGAACACCGCGTCGCCGTCTGCGACCCGGATGATGGCCCGCACCAGGTCCCGCGAGGAGATCGTCTTGGTGACGTAGCCGCGCGCGCCGCCCCTGATCACCGCGATGACGTCCTCAGCAGCGTCGGAGACAGACAGCGCGAGGAAAACGACGTCGGGCAGCTCGGGGCGGATCTGCCGCAGCACCTCGGCGCCGCCGCCGTCCGGCATATGGACGTCGAGCAGCACCACCTGCGGCTTCGTCCGCGTGATGCCCACGACGGCCTCCCGTACCGATCCCGCCTCGCCGACGACAGTGACGTCGTCCGAAAGGCTCTCCAGCTCGGCGCGTGCTCCCGCGCGGAACAGCCCGTGGTCGTCGACGAGGAACACCGTGACCGGTTCACCCGCCTGGCTGCCGATGTTCTCAGCGCTCACCGCGCCGCCCCTTCCGTCGTCGCGACCGGCATCTCAAGCCGGACTTCCGTGCCTTCCCCTTTCGCGGTGCGCAGCGTGCAGCTCCCGCCGTTGCGTTCCATCCTGCCCTTGATGGAGTCGGCGAGGCCATGCCTATCCGCAGGCACGCTGTCCGGGTCGAAGCCCTTGCCCCTGTCCCGCACGAACACCGAAACCATCGTCGGCTCCACCTCGGCGTAGACGCTGATCTCATCGACCCCGGCGTGCTTCGCCGCGTTGACCATCGCCTCCCGCGTCGCCTGCACCAGCGCGGTCAGCGCGGGCGTCAGGTCGGCGTCACCGACGACGACGTGCTGCACCGACACCGCGAAGGTGTCCTCGACCTCGCCTGCCGCATCACCGAGCACATCGGACAGTCGCGCCGCTGGCACCTTGCCGTCGCCCCCGTCGACGCCGTAGCCTGCCGCGCCGTAGAGCCAGGTGCGCAACTGCCGCTCCTGGCCGCGCGCCAACCGGGCGACCTCCTTCGGCGACTCCGACTGCTTCTGGATCAACGCGAGCGTCTGCAGCACGGAGTCGTGCAGGTGGGCGGCGATCTCGGCGCGCTCCTCCGTCCTGATCCTGACCGTGCGCTCCTCGCCGAGGTCGCGCACCAGCTTCAGCCAGAACGGCACCGTAAGCACCGCGACGCCGACCAGCGTCGCGAACACCGCGATCAGCGCGAACTGCACCTGGTCGAACGAGCCGCCGCGCAGCGTGACGACGCCGACGCCGGTGACGACGAGCGCGACACCAGCCACGATC
>WHUD01000002.1:0-49591 GCA_009377385.1 Actinophytocola sp. | reverse complement strand
AGACGACGACGGCGCCGATGAGGGCGAGCGCGAGCGGCCCGGTGATCCACCCGCTGAAGGTTCCGGTCAGCGAGCTGCCGACGACGGCGAGGCCGATGCCGAGCGCGGCCAGACCGACGGCCTGCCGCCGCTCCCGCGCCGAACCCGGCGACTCCTCCTCCGCGCTTCGCTGCGGCACGAACACCCAGAGCAGGCCATACGCGAGCAGCCCGGCACCGCCGAGCACGCAGAGCGCGGCGAACAGCAGCCGCACCTTGAAGACGTCGACACCGAGGTGGTCAGCGATGCCACCTGCGACACCCGCGAGCACGCTCCCCCTGCGGCGGGTCATCTTGGCCAGATTCGCCGTTGCCTCCGGCTCGGTCACGGCCGTTCCCGCCGCACGCGCTGGCACCCGGACCCCAGCCGGTGCCGTCACGATCATCCCCCCTGTCGTCGCGCCATGGCGCTCACGGGCGCGCGCGTGACGGCACGGCGAGCGGTGTCGCCGCACGCCGTGGCGCCGGAGCCCGTGGTTTCTTCGCGCTCCGGATCGCGCTTTGTCCTGCACGTGATTCATGCTCACATGTCGGGGCTGTGCCGCGCATCAGGGAAGGCCCTGAGAACACAATTCAGGGTTGATCCCGGATGTGTGCGACCCCGAGTGCGGCGCAGGATAGGGCCATGACCTCAGCAGCAGGCGGCCGGCCATCGACGCGGGACGGCATCGAGGACACGGCCAAGGATTTCTGGTCATCGAGACCACGGCGGCCACGCAACGGCAGGAAGATCGCTGGCGTCGCGGCAGGCATCGGCAACCGGTACGGCATCGACCCCGTGCTTGTGCGGGTCGGCTTCGTGATCGCGACGATCGTCGGCGGCTTCGGCGTCCTGCTCTACCTGCTTGGCTGGTTGTTCCTGCCGCAGGAAGGCGACGAGGTCTCCGGTGCGGAGGCGCTGTTCGGCAAGGGGCGCAGCTCGATGTCGACCGGGCTGACCATCGTGCTCTGCCTGCTGCTGTTCCCCGCCGTTGGCAGCGCGTTCGGCGGCGGCTGGATGCACGGCGGCGGGTTCGTGCTGCTCGCGCTGTTCCTGCTGGGGCTCTACGCGCTGCACCGCAAGCGCGGTCACGAGCACCGGCCGATACCGGCGCCAAGCGAGGCCGGTCCCGCGACGTTCACCGCCCGCACGCCGGACACCGAGAGCAACACCGCCACCGCAGATACCGATGCGCCCGGCCCCGGCTACGGCGACCTCCGCGCGACCGGCGTCCCTGACGACGTCAGCACGCCAGGCGGGTGGGATCCGCTCGGTGCCGCGCCGCTCGGCTGGGACCTGCCCGGCCCCGACGCCGCGCCGCAGCCGTCGCAACCAGCGACTCCCACGGTGTCGGCGATGTCGTCGATGTCCACTGCGTCCACCATGCCCGTCGCCCGCCCGCGGCTTAAGTCCCGGATCAGCTACGTCTTCGCGGGCCTGGCGCTGCTCACCGCGAGCGTCGGGCTGACCCTCGGCCTGGCGGGCGTGAACTGGTTCAGCGCGGCGCACGTCATCGGCCTCACCCTCGGCGTGCTCGGCCTCGGCATGGTCGCCGCCTCGTTCGCGGGGGCCGGTCGCGGTCTTGTGCTGTTCGCCATACCGCTCGCCGCCGCTGGCATCGTGCTGACCGCGATCCCGTTCGACGAGCTGCCCGGCGGCGGCATGGGCGAGGTCGACGAGACCCCGACGTCACTGGACACGCTGGAACCGCTCTACCAGAGCACCATGGGCTCGGTCCGACTCGACCTCACCCAACTCGACGCTGCAGGCGAGCCGATAGAGACCAAGGTCGACGTCGGCATGGGCGAAGCCGTCGTCACCGTGCCCGCCGACGCCGACGTGACGTTCACCTGCCAGTCCGCCATGGGCTCGGTCGACTGCCTCGGCGACGCGCACGAGGGCATGGGCAGGGGGCCGGTGTCCGGAACGGACTACGGCGACGACGGCGAAGGCGGGCAGCAGATCGACCTCGACGTCGAGAGCAGGATGGGATCGGTGGTGATCGAGCGTGGCTGAGCAGCACAACCACAGCGCCCGCCGAGTCGACCTGTTCGCGCTGATCAGCGGCATCGGGACGTTGCTCGTCGCGGGGTACGTCCTCAGCGACGGCGCGTCGTGGCTGCCTGACGTCGACCTGCGCTGGGTGCTGGCAGGCGCCGCAGCGGCGATCGGGATCTCGCTGCTCGCCAGCTCGCTCGGCCGCGATGGCCAGTGAGCGTCACTCCCACTCGATGGTGCCCGGCGGTTTGGACGTCACGTCGAGCGCGACCCGGTTGACCTCGGCGACCTCGTTGGTGATGCGGGTGGAGATGCGTTCAAGGACGTCGTAGGGCAGCCGGGTCCAGTCCGCAGTCATGGCGTCCTCGCTTGACACCGGCCGCAGCACGACGGGATGGCCGTAGGTGCGGCCGTCGCCCTGCACCCCGACGCTGCGGACGTCCGCGAGCAGCACGACCGGGCACTGCCAGATGTCGCGGTCCAGGCCCGCCGCCGTCAGCTCCTCGCGGGCGATGGCGTCGGCGGCGCGCAGCGTCTCAAGCCGGTCCGCCGTGACCTCACCGATGATGCGGATGCCGAGGCCGGGGCCGGGGAACGGCTGCCGGTGCACGATCGTCTCCGGCAGGCCGAGTTCGAGCCCCACCCGGCGCACCTCGTCCTTGAACAGCAGTCGCAGCGGCTCGACCAGCTCGAACTGCAGGTCCTCCGGTAGGCCGCCGACGTTGTGGTGGCTCTTGATGTTGGACGTCCCCGAGCCGCCGCCTGACTCGACGACGTCCGGGTACAGCGTGCCCTGCACCAGGAACCGGTAGTCCCCTTGGGCCTTGAGGTCCCGCTCTGCCTGCTCGAAGACCCGGATGAACTCCCGGCCGATGATCTTGCGCTTCTCCTCGGGATCGCCGACGCCTGCGAGCGCGTCGAGGAAGCGTTGCCGCGCGTCGACCGTGACCAGGTTGACGCCGGTCGCGGCGACGAAGTCCCGCTCCACCTGGGCGCGCTCGCCAGCCCGCAGCAGGCCGTGGTCGACGAAAACGCAGGTCAGCCGGTCGCCGATGGCGCGCTGCACCAGCGCTGCCGCCACGGCGGAGTCCACCCCGCCGGACAGCCCGCAGATCGCGCTGCCATCGCCCACCTGCTCGCGGATCGTCGCGATCTGCTCGTCGACGATCGACGTCGTCGTCCACTTCGGCCGGATACCGGCGATGTTGTGCAGGAACCGGCGCAGCACCTCCTGGCCGTGCGGGGAGTGCGCGACCTCGGGGTGGTACTGCACTCCGGCGTAGCGACGTTCGGTGTCCTCGAAGCCAGCGACGTCGGCGCCGGGCGATGTCGCGGTGACCGTGGCGCCCTCCGGCGCCTTGGTGACGCCGTCGTTGTGGCTCATCCACACCGGGTGGTGCGCTGGCAGGCCGCCGTGCAACACGCCGCCGTCACCGGTGACGTTCAGCTCGGTGCGGCCGAACTCGCGGCCGCCGGTGTTCTCAACCGTGCCGCCGAGCGCGCGGGCCATGAGCTGGAAGCCGTAGCACATGCCGAACACCGGCACACCCGCGCTGAACACCGCGGGATCGATGCCGGGCGCGCCATCCTCGTAGACGCTGGACGGGCCGCCGGACAGCACGATCGCAGCCGGGTCCTTGGCGAGCAGGTCGTCGACGTCCGAGGTGTGGGGCACGACCTCGGAGTACACCTGCGCCTCCCGTACCCGGCGCGCGATGAGCTGGGCGTACTGCGCGCCGAAGTCGACGACGAGAACGGGACCTGTCGGATTGGCCACCGGCGAACCTCCTGCGTACACGGCCTTGTCCCCATCATCCCAGGCGACGGCCGCCACACCGGGTTCGGGCCTGGCGAGCGCGACGGTGTACGGGCTCCCGACGAGTCGATCAGGGCTGCTCGGTCAAGTAGCCGGAGAACGCCACGTTCACGACGGTCGATCGTCGCCACAGCAGCCGCGCTCGGCGATGTAGGTCAGCGTGCTGCCAGGCTGCGCGTAGATCTTGACGAGCTTGCCGCCCTCCTGCTCCGGGATCTCGGTGCTGACCAGGGATGTCGGGTCGATGCGGTGGTCGACCGTTTTGTCACCGACGGTGGTGATCACCCGAAGCGACACGAGCCGGTCTCGATCGTTGCCGACGAAGGCCCGGAACGAGACGTACTCCAGCACCAGCCACTTGTCGTCCGGGACGGTGAACACATCCTTGAACGAGCTATTGCCGCCCGCGTCGATGTTCGACGACTGGAGGTTGATCGGCTCCCTTGCCGCCGACGCCTGCATCGCGGCGAGCGCGTCATGCTCCTAGCGGACCGGCCGCCGCCCTGGGGCGAACCGATGGCGGCACTGGGGTGCCAGCACGCCATTTCCGCATGACCGTCCGCGCAAGCACGATGAGGTTCGCGTCCCCCATCGGCATGACTGCATTCGCCTACCGAGATAGTCGCTGCGAAGCACCAGGAGTTACCGACGACGGCGTCCTCAGCGCACCTCAGCAATGGGAAGCCGGAGCGCGCCAGGGGCGTCGGCGGGCACCGCCGGCGCACCCGGCGCGACCGGGCTGATGCGCCGGTAGCCGTCCCGCTGCGCCGGACGTGGATCGGCCTCGCCCCTGTTCGGCCAGAACGACATCGCCCGCTCCGCCTGCGCGGTGATGGTCAGCGACGGGTTCACGCCGAGGTTCGCGGTGATCGCGGCGCCGTCCACAACGGAAACGTCCGGGTAGTTGAACACCCGGTGATACGGGTCGATCACACCCTCTTCTTGGCGATCCGCGATCGCGCAGCCGCCGATGAAGTGCGCGGTCAGCGGGATATTGAACAACTCGCTCCATGTGCTGCCCGCGATGCCGTCGATGTATTTCGCGGCGAGCTGGTTGGCGTCGTAGCCGGATTTGATGAACGTCGGGTTCGGCACGCCGTGGCCCTGCTTCGAGGTGTACCTACGCCGCCCGAACACGCCCTTCTTGGTGTACGTGGTGATCGAGTTGTCCAGGCTCTGCATCACGAGCAGGATCATCGTCCGCTCGCTCCAGCGGTAGGTGCGCAGCAGCTTTGCGGTGGTGACCGGGTTGCGAGCGAGGAAGCTGAAGAACTGCCGCAGCCGCGACGTCTTTTGCGTAGCGTCGGTGGCCAGCGTCTGCAGGAGCCCCATGGCGTTGCTGCCCTTGCCGTAGCGGACCGGCTCGATGTGGGTGATCTCGTCGGGATGGATGGACGACGTGATCGCGACGCCGGTGCTGAAGTCGCGGTCAGGGTCGACGGTGATCCGCGACGACCCGATGATCGCCTCGGAGTTCGTCCTTGTCAGCACGCCGAGCTTGTCGGAAAGCTTCGGCAGCGTGCCGGTGTCGCGCATCTGGTGCAGCAGCTTCTGCGTGCCCCAAGTCCCCGCCGCGAGCACGACCTTGCCCGCCGTGAGCGTGTGCCGGAAGCGCCGGGAGTGCTTGCCTGTCTTGCGGACGTCGACCTCGTACGAGCCGTCGCCGCGCGGGCGCAGCGCGGTCACCGTCGTCATCGGGATGACCTTCGCGCCGTTCTTCTCCGCGAGGTACAGGTAGTTCTTGACCAGCGTGTTCTTGGCGTTGTGGCGGCAGCCGGTCATGCAGCTGCCGCACTCGACGCAGCCGGTGCGCTCCGGACCGGCACCACCGAAGTACGGATCGGGCGCGGTCTTGCCCTTCTCGCCGAAGTACACACCGACCGGCGTCGGATGGTAGGAGGCCGCGATGCCCATGTCGGCGGCGACCTTGCGCATGACGGCGTCGTGCGGGGTGTCCAGCGGGCAGGTGACAACGCCGAGCATCCGGCTCGCCTGGTCGTAGTGCGGCCCGAGCTCGTCCTCCCAGTCCGTGATGTGGGACCACTGCTTGTCCTGGTAGAAGGGCTTGAGCGGCCGGTACAGCGTGTTCGCGTACACCAGCGAGCCACCCCCGACGCCGGAGCCTGCCAGGATCATGCAGTCTCGCAGCATGTGGATCCGCTGGATGCCGTAGCAGCCAAGCTCGGGCGCCCACAGGAACTTGCGGAGATCCCATGACGTCGTCGCGAACTCGTCGTCGGTGAACCTGCGCCCCGCCTCGATGACGGCTACCCGGTAGCCCTTCTCGGTCAGCCGGAGCGCGGCAACGCTGCCGCCGAATCCAGAACCGACGACGATGACGTCGTAGTCGGGCTCGTTCGTGTTACGCGCAGTCACACGCGACAGAATAGCCCCCCGGCGCAGCCCTGACCAGAGGTAAGTTACTGGCAGGTCACCGCCGGACGTTCAGCCCGACCTTCTGGAACTCCTTGAGGTCGGAGTAGCCCGTCTTCGCCATGGCGCGGCGCAGCGCGCCGAAGAGGTTCACCGTGCCGTCGGCGTCGGACGACGGGCCGTACAGCAACGTCTTGAGATCGACCTCGAGGTCCGGCCCCGCGGCGACCCGCGAACGCGGCAGCGAGGGATGCGCGGCGGCCGACGTCCAGTACAACCCCTGCCCAGGTGCCTCGGCGGCCGCGGCGAGCGGCGCGCCGAGCATCACGGCGTCCGCGCCGCAGGCGACGGCCTTGGCGAGATCGCCGCTGCAGGACACCCCGCCGTCGGCGAGCACGTGCACGTACCGTCCGCCGGTCTCGTCGAGGTAGTCGCGCCGCGCGGCCGCGGCGTCGATGATCGCGGTGGCCATCGGGACGCCGATGCCAAGCACCCTGTCGGTGGTGGTGACGCCTGGCGAGTAGCCATGCCCCACAATCACGCCCGCCGCGCCGGTGCGCATCAGGTGCATCGCCGTGCGGTAGTCGCTCACGCCACCGGCGATGACCGGCACGTCGAGCTCGGAGATGAACTCCTTGAGGTTGAGCGGCTGCTCGCTGTCCTTGGACACGTGCTCCGCCGACACGATGGTGCCCTGCACGACAAGCACCTCGACACCGGCCGCGAGCAGGTCGGGGGTCAGCTCGGCGGCGTGCTGCGGGCTCACCCGAACCGCGACCGTCACACCGGCATCGCGCACCTTCTTGATCGCCTCCGCGATCAGGTCCATCCGCAGCGGCGCCGCGTGCAGCGTCTGCAACCTGCGGACGATCGCGTCGGCGTCGTCGACGTCGTCGGCCGCCGCGATCACCGAGTCGAGCGCATCGTCGACGTTACTGTGCCGAGCCCACAGGCCCTCGGCGTTCAGCACGCCGAGCCCGCCGAGCTCGCCGACGGCGATCGCGGTCGACGGCGACACGATCGCGTCGGTCGGATGCGTCACCAGCGGCAGGTCGAAGCGGTAGGCGTCGATCTGCCATGCGGTCGACACGATCTTGGACGACCGGGTGCGCCGCGACGTCACGATCTCGATGTCGTCGAGGTCATAGGCACGGCGCGCGGTGCGCCCCATGCCGATCTCAACCATGTCCCGCACGTGAAGTCCCTTCGTTAGGCGGCTAGCGCAACCGTGTCAGGCGACCAGCGCAGCCTAATCGCTCAGCGCGCGGTGTAGTTGGGCGCCTCGACGGTCATCGTGATGTCGTGCGGGTGGCTCTCCTTGAGCCCGGCCGCCGTGATCCGCACGAGCTGCGCGTCCTGCAGCTCAGCGATGGTCCGTGCACCGGTGTAGCCCATCGCCGACCGCAGCCCGCCGACCAGCTGGTGCACGACGGTCGACAGCGGCCCCCGGTACGGCGTCCTGCCCTCGATACCCTCCGGCACCAGTTTGTCCTCGGAGAGGACGTCGTCCTGCGCGTAGCGGTCCTTGGAGTACGTCTTGCCGCCGTCGCGCGACTGCATCGCGCCGAGCGAGCCCATGCCCCGGTAGGTCTTGAACTGCTTGCCGTTGACGAGCACCAGCTCGCCTGGGGCCTCAGCGGTGCCAGCGAGCAAGCTGCCGAGCATCACGGTGGACGCGCCGGAGGCGATGGCCTTGGCGATGTCGCCGGAGTACTGGATGCCGCCGTCACCGATGACCGGCACGCCCGAGGGGCGGCAGGCCCGCGCGACCTCGTAGATCGCGGTGATCTGCGGCACGCCGACGCCCGCGACGACCCGCGTCGTGCAGATCGACCCTGGCCCGACGCCCACCTTGACGCCGTCCGCGCCTGCCTCGATGAGCGCCTCGGCGCCTGCCTTGGTCGCGACGTTACCGCCGACGATGTCGACCGAAGCGCCCAGCTCCTTCTTCAGCGCGGTGACGGTCTCGATGACGTCGCGGGAGTGGCCGTGCGCCGTGTCGACCATGATCACGTCGACCCCGGCGTCGGCGAGCGCCATGGCCCGCTTCCTGCCGCTCTCCCCTACGCCGACCGCGGCGGCGCAGAGCAGCCTGCCGTCGGTGTCCTTGGTGGCGTTCGGGTACTGCTCCGTCTTGACGAAGTCCTTGACGGTGATCAGGCCACGCAGCTTGCCAGCGCCGTCGACGATCGGCAGCTTCTCCACCTTGTGCCTGCGCAGCAGGCCGAGCGCGACGTCGGCCGAAACGCCGACCTGCGCGGTGACGAGCGGCTGCCGCGTCATGACCTCGCTGACCGGGCGGGAGTGGTCGGCCTCGAACCGCATGTCCCTGTTGGTGATGATGCCGACGAGCGAGCCGTCGGCGTCGGCGACCGGCACGCCGGAGATCCGGTACCGCGCGCACAGCGCGTCGACCTCGGACAGCGTGTCCTCCGGTGAGCAGGTGATCGGGTCGGTCACCATGCCTGCCTCGGAGCGCTTGACGACCTCGACCTGCGACGCCTGGTCCTCGATCGCGAGGTTGCGCTGCAGCACGCCGATGCCGCCCTGCCGGGCCATCGAGATCGCCATCCGCGACTCGGTCACGGTGTCCATCGCGGCGGAGACGAGCGGCACCCGCAGCGAGACGTTGCGCGTCAGCTGCGCGCCGGTGTCGACAGCGCTTGGCTGCACGTCCGTTTCGGCGGGAAGCAGCAGGACGTCGTCGAAGGTCAGGCCGAGCGAGGCGAACTTGCTCGGCAGGAACGCATCGCTTGTCGCCATGCTGTGCTGGGCACCCGACTCGCTGGTCATCGGATAACTGGACCTTCCTTGCCGCCTGGCCTACGCGCTGCCTGTGGTGAACAAACGATGAGCGACTCGGCAGCATTCCCGCTGTCGGCATCGCCGACCCGGAATGCGACCTATGCCTCCTGAACCGATGGTATCTGGACACGGTGTCGGCACGAGGCGGTACCGTGCGACTCGTGACCAACCAGGAGTTGCCGCCAGATCCGTTCGCGGACGATCCCCACGATCCCGCGAAAGACCTGGACGAGCTGCACGATGAACCCGGCGAGCCGATTAGCGAATCGGAGCGCGCCGAACTGCTCGCCGACCTCGCTGACCTGGCGTTCTATCAGAAGCTGCTGGAACCGCGCGGCGTGCGCGGCATCGTCGTCGACTGCTCGGACTGTGAGGAACCCCACTATCACGACTGGCACCTGCTGCGGGCGAGCCTGGAACAGCTGCTCGGCGACGGCAAGATGCGCCCGCACGAGCCCGCGTTCGCGCCCAACCCGATGGACTACGTGAGCTGGGAGTACTGCCGGGGTTTCGCCGACGGCATCAGGGCGAACGAGACCGCGCACTGAGCCCCGGCGGCTGGGTCGCTAGCCGACGGTTGCCGAGTCCGACTGCATCTCGGCGCTGGATTCCGACGTGCTGCTGCCATCGGACGCCGACGCATTGTCCGTCGAGCTGCTCGTCGTCGTGCTCGACGACGATTCGCTAGGGTCCGGTTCCTCGCTGGGGGAACTGCTCGGGGAGGTCGACTCGCTGTCCTCCGGTGCGGGCTCGATCAGCGGCGGCTCTGACGTCGACGACGGCGGCTCTGACGTCGACGGCGAGGACGGGTCCTCGGTCGTCGTCGTGGTCTCGTCGTCATCGGCAGGTGTGCCGTCGCTTTCCCTGAGCTGCGTCATCAGCTCCTGGTGTTCCCTGCTCAGCTCGTCGTGGTTCTCCTCAGCGCGGACCGACTCAAGGGTGGCCCCCGCTTTGTCGAGCGCTTCGCGGGCAGCATCGATCTCACCATCGACGATGGCCGACCTCGCCCGGTTGAACTCGGCCTTCACCTGGAAGGACGCCTGGACGGAGTTCGCCTTGTCCGTGTAGAGCACCTGGGTCAGACCCCACAGGGTGTCGCCCGGCATGGCCTCCTTGGCGGCGACGCTGGCGCCGCCAAACGCGATGACGAGGACAGACGCCGCAGCGGCAACGGGGATGAGCAGCCTGCGCTTTTGCTCGCGGCGCACGCTCTTCTTGTCGGCTGCGGCGGATGTGATGGTCGTGACGGCGCTGTCCACACTGACGAGTTCCGGCATCGGCTCGCCGTCGACTTCCCTGCTCCACGACAGCAGCAGGGCGTTGAGCTCGGCCTCGCCGAGCTCGTCAGCCAACTTCGGATCAGCACCGCCGAGCGCGTCGAGCAGCGCGTCGTCCGCCCACACCTGGGACAGATCAACATCAACGTGGTCGCGATCGTTATCGCGACCGAAGCTCGTCGACACTCAGACCACCTCCTCAGCGGCCAGCGCCTTCCGCAGCCGCGCCAGCGAACGATGCTGGGCCACCCGGACGGCACCGGGTGTCGAACCGACCGCCTCGGCCGTTTCCTCGGCGGAGAGCCCGACCACGACGCGCAACACCACGATCTCGCGCTGCTTCTCAGGCAAGACCTGCAGTAGCCGCGACATCCGCTCGTTCAGCTCGCCTTGCAGGGCGTGCTGTTCCGGGCCGATGTCGTTCTCGACCTCGTCAGGGACTTCCGAAACCGGCTCGGACCTGTTCCGCGCGGCTGACCGGTGCGCGTCAGCAACCTTGTGCTGAGCGATCCCGTAGACGAACGCGAGAAAGGGGCGCCCTTGATCCCGGTACGAAGGCAACGCCGTAAGCACCGCGAGACACACCTCCTGCGCGACGTCGTCCGCCGAGGCGAACGATCGCTCCTGTCTACCGACACGAGCGCGGCAGTACCGCACTACCAGAGGACGGATAGCAGCGAGCAGCCGCTCGACCGCGTGAGGTTCGCCCTCTACAGCGGCGGCGACTGACTCATCCAGTCCGTCCCCCATATTGGCCATCGCAGACAAGGGTTCTGGTGTTACTCCTAGGCGGACAAAGAGTACAGCGCGAGGCCGTTCGGCGATCACTCGCGCCGGTGACCACCGTACCTGGCGGCACCCACGAGGGAACGTTACCCCAACCAAAGCGAAGGGTCCCGCCACGTGTGGCGGGACCCTTCGATGACCAGGTGGTCAGAGGCAGGTTATGACACCAGCCCGCGACGGAAGCCGTGCGCCACGGCCTGCGCGCGATCGCGCACGCCGAGCTTGCGGAACAACCGA
This sequence comes from Actinophytocola sp., assembly GCA_009377385.1. Lineage (GTDB taxonomy): Bacteria > Actinomycetota > Actinomycetes > Mycobacteriales > Pseudonocardiaceae > Haloechinothrix_A. The sequence goes on along the minus strand of WHUD01000002.1, from coordinate 38,281 downwards.
CGCGCGTGCGTCTTCACCGTGTCCTCGGAGAGATATAGCTCACGCCCAATCTGACCGTTGCTCTTGCCCTGGCTCATGCCACGAAGCACCTGCAGCTCGCGCTCGGTGAGCTGCACGCCGGGATCGGATGGCTGCCGCTGCGACGGCACCGATGTGCTCGCGAGGGTGTGCGCGAGCGCGGCGACCAGCTCGGGACGGGATGCGTCCCACCGGAGGTAGCCCCTCGCGCCACCGGCGATCGCCGCGGCGATGCTCCCGGCATCGTCAGGGGCACCGAACACGATCACGTTCGCCTGGGGGTTCGCTGAGACGAGTCGCCGGGTCGCTTCGACCCCGGTTGGCACGGCGCGCTGGGTACCGACCAGCACGACGTCGACCGGCTGCCGCGAGAACCGGGAGAGCAACTCGTCACCGTGTGCTACGCAGTCAATGCGACTGACACCGGGCACAGCGGACATCACTCGGGTGAGCCCTTCGCGCACACTGCGTCGGTCGTCGCAGATCAAGACCGTCGTCACGGGGGTTTCCTTCCTGCAGCCGGGTGACGTTCCATAACCCCTATCGGACGCTACGGGCCTAACCTTGACACGATCCGGTGGCCTTTTTTTAAAGATCTTCGCCCATATGTCTGCACCGGGGGCCAGTTAGACGTGTTCACCTGGGCTTTCAGTCGACATTAGGTACCCACGGCGAGGCGCTCGCCAGGTTCCTACCCAGCGGGTCAGCCCGCCGTAACAGTGCGTGCACGATGCTGCTGGCCTCCTGCCGCAGCTCGCTCGCAGCGGCAGCGTCGTCGGTGCCTGTCGCGTCCGCAAGGAGCAACGCTGCGGGCCATGTTAGCGGATACAAACCGAGTTTCCGCGTGTGATCGCGCACCTGCCTCGCGAGGGCGTCCGGTGTGGCACCTGCTACCCCCAGCGCCGCCGCGAGCACTAGATCGGACTTGAGCACGTGCCTGCTGCCGCCGTGCTCCCTTGCGACGGCGGCGGCCCGCTCCGCGTACGGACGCGCGGCAGCGGCGTCCCCTGCGGCGAGTTCCACCTCCGCCGACACCCAGGCGTGCCGGACCCTTGTGCGCCAGCAGGACTCCACTGCTGGCTCAGCGTCGGCGACCCTGGCCAGCAGCGTGCGCGCCTCCCGCTGGCGGCCGAGCGCCAGCGCGTCGGCGGCGAGCCCGAGCAGGGCGTCGGCACGGGCGCCCGCGACGTCGATGCCGTCGGGGTCGGGGGCGACGTCGGCTGTCCCGGTGCCGCGATCCGCCCCGGCGACGGCCCGCAGCGCGGCGGCGTCGAGCACCCGCGCGTTGGCGTGCCCACCAAGCTGCCTGCGGTGTGAGGCGAGCGTGCTCGCCGCGAGTGAGGCGAACACGCGGTCCCGGCAGCCGAGCAACGGTTCGAGCAGCGCCGCCGCCCGCGCGTAGTCGCCCCGCCCGCCGAGCACGACGGCCGCCAGCCAGCGCGGCAGCGGTCCCGCTGCCGCCGCATCTGCCAGCACGGCGTCGGGGACGGCGAGGTCGGTGCCGAACGCGGCGGCCCGCAGCCGGGCCTCGATGTCACTCACCCGGCCAGTATGGGTCGGGAGGGGCCGGATGGTCCGCGCGCTACGGAGCGCCCGGCAGCACGTAGGAGACGCGCTCGACCGCGGCAGGCAGCCCGTCGAGCAGCTCCACCGTGGCAGGCAGGCCCGCGCCGTCCCACCCGGGACCGCACGCGAACAGCCTGCTGCGCTGCTTGCCCCTTGTCAGCCGGGTGAACAGCGCCGGATCGGTCACGCCCTCCCGCTGCGCCCAGAGCACAACGGCGGCAGGGATCGTGCGCCGCACCGTCGCGACCAGGACGTCCGGGGGCAGCGCGACGCTGTAGACCAGGGTGTCGATGCGCTTGCGGGCGAGCGCGGCTGCGAGCACGTGCACCGCGAGGCCGGCACCTTCCGGGCGCGGGCACGCCAGCAGCACCGGATGATGGTTGCGCGGCCGTTCCACGAGCGGAGCCGCCCTGGTGAACGCCCCGAGCGCCAGTTCGGCCAGCAGGTAGCGGGCTTCGGTGCTCGACCGGCCGCCGTGCCAGCCGAACCCGAGCGCGGACAGCACCGGCCGCACCACGTGCTCCCACGCGAGCAGCGGCCCGTGGCTGCCGATCGCCTCGGCGAGAACCTGCTGCACCATGCGAACGTCGACGGCGATCGTCGCCGCGCTCAGCCGTCGCGCGAGCCGGGTGTGACCGACATCCTCCCGCGCCTGGTATCCGGCGTAGGACGGCTCGTGGCGGCCGGCCTGCTGGGTCGGAACGGCACCGGCGAGTTCGAGCGCGGGGTCGTCGAAAGCGGCGGGCTCTGTGCTCGCCGCGCTGTCGCCGCTGTCGAGGGCGTACCTGGCCGCTTCCGCCGTCGACGCGCCAGACAGCAGCGCCCGCTGCATGACTTCCAGCCGGGTGATGTCGCGCGGCGAGTAGCGGCGGTGCTTCCCGTTGGTGTGGCGGCTCGGGCCGAGGCCGTAGCGCCGGTCCCATGTCCGCAGCGTCGCCGGTGCGACGCCGAGCCTGCGCGCGACGGCCGCCACCGGCAGCGTTGGCTCCATTTCGGTGGACTTATCCCCAGAGTTGTCCCCATTCGGCGGGTTATCCACAACACTGTCCACAGCGGAGGCGGCGATGCCGGCTCGACCCGCAGCCGATCGCGCCGTCTCGGCCGCGGGCTCGGTGTCCCGTTCCCGTCTCGGGGAGGTCCCGGCTCGCACGTCACCCAATATCCCGGCGGGGCCTGGCGGCAGCAACCGGAGCGCCACCCACATGAATAAAGTGAATCAGTTTCGTAATTCGCCGTCCTGGCTTGACATGTCGTCCCCAATGCCAAGTCGATCATCGAATTCATCACTCAAGCAGGGGATATCTATTGAATGAATCACCCCGGCACTCTTGAACAAGTATTGGCGCGGTTCTAACGTTACGGCCGTTGCACCAAATGGAGCAATCCATTGGTCATCAAGTAGTACGAACCCAAGACCCACCGGCACACTGGTGAAGGCGGAAACCCATGGCAGACACGCGAAGGCTTCCTGGCCCCAACGCGGACGTGTGGGACTGGCAACTGGAGGGCTCCTGCCGGGGGCTGGATAGCGCATTTTTCTTCCATCCCGACGGGGAACGAGGCCCGGCACGGGCACGACGAGAGGCGAAAGCGAAAGCGATTTGCCACAGCTGTCCCGTGCTTCAGCTATGCCGCACGCATGCCCTCAAGGTGCACGAACCTTACGGCATCTGGGGCGGGCTCTCAGAATCGGAACGCGAAGCGATTATCAAGGCGAGCAAACGACAACTCGCGCTCACCATCACCTGAACGGGCACGACACACGAAGGGCGGCCCTCCCGGCTGGGAGTGGCCGCCCTTCGTGTGAGTAGACGCCGGACTCAGTCCTCGTCGTCCTCGTCCTCCTCTGGCGCCTCGACGACGGAGGAGTTCGTCGTGAGCACCATCCGAGCGATCGAGGCGGCGTTGCCAACCGCGGAGCGGGTGACCTTCACCGGGTCGACGATGCCAGCGCCTGCGAGGTCGGTGATCTCACCGGTCGCGGCGTTGAAGCCCTGGCCCCAGTCCTGGTCGGTGACCTTGGACACGATGACGGGCCCCTCGAAACCGGCGTTGTTCGCGATCCACAGCAGCGGCGCGCTGAGCGCCTCCCGCACGATCTGCACGCCGGTCGCGACGTCGCCCTCGTAGCCGAGGTTGCCATCAAGCTCCTTGACGGCGTGCACCAGCGCGGAGCCACCACCTGGCACGATGCCCTCCTCGACGGCGGCCTTGGTTGACGCGACGGCGTCCTCGATGCGGTGCTTGCGCTCGGCGAGCTCGGTCTCTGTCGCGGCACCGACCTTGATCACCGCGACGCCGCCGGACAGCTTCGCCAGCCGCTCCTGCAGCTTCTCGCGGTCCCAGTCGGAGTCAGACGCATCGATCTCGGCCTTGATCTGCGCGATCCGCGCCTTGCGGTCCTCATCGGAGCCACCACCGTCGACCATGGTTGTCTCGTCCTTGGTGATGACAGCGCGGCGCACCGTGCCGAGCGCCTCGAGGCCGACCTCGGACAGCTTGCGGCCCATCTCAGGCGTGATGACCTCGGCGCCGGTGACAACGGCCAGGTCGTCCAGGAACGCCTTGCGGCGGTCGCCGAAGTAGGGGGCTTTCACCGCGACGACGGACAGCGTCTTGCGCAGCGAGTTGACCACAAGGGTGGACAGCGGCTCGCCCTCGACGTCCTCCGCGATGATCAGCAGCGGCTTCTTGGCCTCGACGACCTTCTCAAGCAGCGGCAGCAGGTCGGGCAGCGAGGAGATCTTCTCGCGGTGCAGCAGCACCAGCGCGTTCTCCAGGGTGGCCCGCTGCTGCTCAGGGTCGGTCGCGAAGTGGCCGGACAGGAAGCCCTTGTCGAACTGCACGCCCTCGGTGATGACCAGCTCGGTGGCCATGGTCGAGGACTCCTCGACGGTGATGACGCCGTCCTCGCCGACCTTCTCGACGGCCTCGCCGAGCAGCGAGCCGATGTTGGCGTCACGCGACGTCACGGTGCCCACCTGGGCGATGGCCTCGCGGCCCTTGACCGGCGTCGCCTTCTCCTTGAGGACGTCGACGACCTTGGTGGCAGCAGCGTCGATGCCCTGCCCGAGCTCGGCGGGGTTGGCACCGGCGGCCACGTTCTTCAGGCCCCTGCTGACCAGCGACTGGGCAAGCACGGTCGCCGTCGTTGTGCCGTCACCGGCGACGTCGTTGGTTTTGGTCGCCACGCTCTTGGCGAGCTGCGCGCCGAGGTCCTCGAAGGAGTCGTCCAGCTCGACGTCACGCGCGACGGTCACGCCGTCGAGTGTGACGGTCGGCCCGCCGAACTTCTTGCCGAGGACGACGTGCCTGCCGCGCGGGCCGAGCGTCACCTTGACGGCGTCGGCCAGCTTGTTGACGCCGCGCTCAAGGGCCTTGCGCGCCTCGTCGTCGAAGTTGATCTGCTTAGGCATGGTTTCGCCTACGCACCTTTCAGTGTCGTATGAGCACGCGGGAAAAGCCGATGCCCCGGCCCCGGCGATGCGGGGTCCGGGGCATCGAAGTGTCGTGCGTTGGTGCTGTCGTCAGTTGACGACGGCCAGCACGTCACGGGCGGACAGGATCAGGTACTCCTCACCGTTGTACTTGACCTCGGTACCGCCGAACTTCGAGTAGATGACGACATCGCCTTCCTTTACATCCATGGGGATGCGGTTGCCTTTGTCGTCGATCCTGCCCGGGCCTACGGCCAGGACCTTGCCCTCCTGGGGCTTTTCCTTCGCGGTGTCGGGGATGACGAGGCCGGAAGCCGTCGTCTCCTCGGCCTCGCTCGTCTGGACAACAAGCTTGTCCTCGAGCGGTTTGATGTTCACGCTCACCGGGTTGACCTCCACGGTCGCATAAGCGTCGGATCGGATAAGGGATTACGACTCCCACCCCCGTCGTCGCGGGTGCCGGGCGTGTTCATCGCATGCGCTTAGCACTCTAGCTATGCGAGTGCTAGCCGTGCAACTGGGGTTCTCTCCGATCGGCTGAAGCGCGCTTTTCGCAGTGCCCCAAACGGGGGTTTCGTCCGAGGCGGTTCCGTGCTTGCTCCAGCCCGGCGTCATCGGCCTGACCACGCCAAGTGCTTCTCGTGGCCCGCCGCCAAGGGGCTCCGCTTCGGGTGAAAGACGCCCTCGGCGCGGTGTCTCCACTCGCCCGGCGTCAATCAGGCCGGACAAATCGGGCACGAAATGGTGCTGCGCGGGTGGACGCGGTACCGGACGCCCGCCGCGCTTCGCCCGAACAACGCTTCCGGAGCGGGCATCCACAGTTCATCCCTTAGTCACCCGATCGGGACGGTTCCGCTCACCACGGGCGATCAACCTAAAGCTGCCCTGACTGTCGATCACCCGTGGGGAGACCACCACATGACCGAGTCGAGTGACAGCAACCCCAGAACGACTACCCGCCGTTCCGCCCTGCGGTACGGCGCCGCCGGTGCAGCCGCCATCGGAGCAGCCTCCGCAGGTGCCGCCGCCATGGGCGCAGGCACGACGCTGCCCGCCCTGGCCGCACCCGGCGCTGGCCGCCCGCTCACCCAGGACCCCTTCACCCTCGGCGTCGCCTCCGGCGAGCCGGACGCAGGCAGCGTCGTGCTCTGGACCCGGCTCGCGCCCCGCCCGCTCGCCGAGGACGGCTTCGGCGGCATGCCGCGGCGCAACGTCGAGGTGCTGTGGGAGCTCGCCACCGACGAGCGGTTCGCCGTCGTCGTCCGGCGCGGCCGCGTCACCACCGGCCCCGACGCCGGGTTCGCGGTACACGTCGAGGCGGCCGGGCTCCAGCCGGGCTGGGAGTACTTCTACCGGTTCCGGGTCGGCCAGTACGTCTCGCCGACCGGCCGCACCCGCACCGCGCCCGCGCTTGGCACGCTCGGGTCCGCGCTCGCGATGAGCTTCGCGTCCTGCTCGCAGTTCGAGCACGGCTACTTCACCGCCTACCGGCACCTCGCCGCTGACGAGCCCGACCTGGTGCTGCACCTCGGCGACTACCTCTACGAGTACCCCGCCAACACCTACGTCTCCCCCGACGGCAACGTGCGCGACCACGTCGGCCCCGAGATGGAGTCGCTCGCGGAGTACCGGCAGCGCTACGCCCAGTACCGGGCGGACGCCGACCTGAGGGCGGCGCACGCGGTCGCGCCGTGGCTGGTCGTCATGGACGACCACGAGGTCGACAACAACTGGGCTGGCGACGTCTACGAGAAGCCGGAGTACCCGCAGCCGGACTTCATCCAGCGCCGCGCGAACGCCTTCAAGGCGTACTACGAGAACATGCCGCTGCGCACCCGCAGCAAGCCGGACGGCTCCGCGATGCGGCTCTACCGCGCGGTGTCGTGGGGGTCGCTTGCGACGTTCCACATGCTCGACACTCGGCAGTACCGCGACGACCAGGCGTGCGACGACGGCTGGAAGGTGTGCGAGGACGCCAAGGACCCGGCGCGCACCATCACCGGCGACGAGCAGGAGGCGTGGCTGCTTGACAACTTCCGCTCATCGACGGCGCGCTGGGACGTCCTCGGCCAGCAGGTGTTCTTCGCCAGGCGCAACAGCGCGTCCGGCGCGAACAGCATGGACGCCTGGGACGGCTACCGGGGCTCGCAGGAGCGGATCAGCGAGGGCTGGGTCGCCGCAAGCGTGCGCAACCCGGTTGTGCTCACCGGCGACGTCCACACCCACTGGGCGAGCGAGCTCAAGGCGAACTACGCCGACCCTGACTCCGACGTCATCGGCACCGAGCTGGTGACGACGTCGATCGCATCCGGCGGCAACGGCGCCGACTCCGACCCGTCTGAGGACCCGGACCTGCAACGCAACCCGCACATCAAGTTCCGCAACGCCCAGCGCGGCTACGTCCGCACCCGGATCACGCCGGACGCCATGGACGTCGACTTCCGCGTGCTGGACAAGGTCACCGAGCCGAACGGCAAGGTGTCCACCCGCGCGTCGTTCCGCATCCACGACCGCAAGCCGGGGCTGGACCCAATGGCGGGGTGACGCCGTCGAGGTGCCACGAAGGGCATCTTACTGGCGTCTGGCGCCAGTAAGATGCCCTTCGTGGCACTGCTCACCGCACCGTCACGGTGCTGACCGGCAGTGCGGGAGTCGCGGAAAAGTCCAACGGAGACGTCGGGAGGTCGGCGGCCACGACGTGCGCGCCAAGCGCGGCGATCATCGCGCCGTTGTCGGTGCACAGCCGTGGCCGCGGCACCCGCAGCTCGATCCCTGCCGCCTCGCAGCGCTCCCGCGCCAGCGCCGACAGCCGGGAGTTCGCCGCGACCCCGCCAGAGATCACCATGGTGCGGATGCCGTACTCCCGTGCGGCCGCGACGGCCTTCATTGTCAGCACGTCGGCCACCGCCTCCTGGAACGAGGCGCAGACGTCGTTCACCGGGATCGGCTCGCCATGCCGCTCGGCGGCCTCGATCCAGCGCGCCACCGCCGTCTTCAGCCCGGAGAACGAGAAGTCGAACGGCGCGTCGCGCGGCCCGGTCATGCCCCTGGGGAACGCGATGGCCTCCGGGTCGCCCTCCTTCGCGGCCTTGTCGATCGGCGGCCCGCCGGGGTACGGCAGCCCGACGATCCGCGCGACCTTGTCGTAAGCCTCGCCAGCCGCGTCGTCCACTGTGGACCCGAGTTCGGTGATCTTGCTTGCGACGTCGTCCACCCGCAACAGCTGGGTGTGCCCGCCGGAGACAAGCAGCGCGAGACAGGGCCTCGGCAGCGGCCCGTGCTCAAGGGTGTCCACCGCGACATGCCCAGCAAGGTGATTCACCCCGTACAGCGGCACATCCAAAGCAGCGGCGTACGCCTTCGCTGCGGCGACGCCGACAAGCAGTGAACCGGCGAGTCCCGGCCCAGCCGTCACCGCGATGGCGTCCACATCGGACAGCGAAAGGCCCGCCGTCGCCAGCGCCCTGCGCGCGGTCGGCGCCATCGCCTCGAGGTGCGCGCGGCTGGCCACCTCGGGCACCACACCGCCGTAGCGGGCGTGCAGCTCAACGCTGGAGGCGACATCGTCGGCAAGCAGCTCGACCCGAGGTTCCGTCGCGTCGCCGGAGAGCCGGGCCAGCCCGACGCCGGTCTCGTCACACGACGTCTCGATTCCCATGATGATTCTCGACATCACCGGTCCACCTCGTTCCGTGACACCGGCGGCCTGCGCATGGTGTAGGCGTCGGCGCCGGATGGCTGGTAGTAGCCCTTGCGCACACCCATCCGCACGAAGCCGTTCTTCTCGTACAGCGCGATCGCGGCGTCGTTGTCCGTCCTGACTTCGAGGAACACCGGCGCATCCAGGGCGTCCGCCTTGGCGAGCAGCCCGGTGATCAGCGCGGCGCCGATGCCATAGCCCTGCCACTGCGGGACGACGCCGATGGTGTGCACCTCGGTGTCGTAGTTGCCGCGCGTGCCGAGGATCGCGAGCCCGCCGTAGCCGAGCAGCGCGCCGTCGCCGTCGTACGCGCCGAGGTAGTACGCGCCGGAGCTCAGCTCGGCCCGGAACGCCGCCGCGCTCCACGGGTCGTCACCGGGGAACAGCAGGTGCTCGATCTCCACGCAGCGCGGGATGTCCGAACGCCGCAGCGGCGCCAGCGTTGTGGGCTGGGCGGCGCGTTCGCTCGCCGTCATGGCCGCACCTCCGTGACGCGCTTGCGCTCGCGGGGCTCTGCGGCGTCCGGGCGGCGCAGGTACAGCGGTGTGAGCGGTGCCGGCTCCTGCCGCGCGATGACGGCCCTGGCGGCGGCGAGCACGAGGCCGTTGGCGGTCGGGTAGCTGGGCTCCCGCGCCATGTCGGACACCATCACCCCCGCCTGGCCGACCACCCGCGCGTCGCCGACGTCGATGTCCGCGGGCGGGTCAACGGCGGGTCCTGCCTCGCGCGTGCCGTCGGCGGCGTAGCGCGCCCAGTACACCTCGTGCCTGCGCGCGTCGGTCGCCACCAGCAGCGGGGTTCCGGCGCCCACCTCGGCGGCGATGGCGTCCAGGCTGCACACCGGGTACGCGGGGATGTCGAGCGCGTGGGCGAGCGATGCCGCGGTGACCATCCCGGCGCGAAGGCCGGTGAACGGCCCTGGTCCGATGCCGCACACCACGGCGTCAAGGTCGCTCAGCGCCACCTCGGCGGTGCTGGCGGCCGCGGTCAGGTGCGGGGTCAGCAGCTCGCCGTGGGCGCGTGGGTTGATGGTGACGCGCTCGGCGAGCACGTCCACCGCGCCCGACGTTTCGTCGAGCGCGCTCTCATCGAGTAAGACATCGAGTAAGACAACGCCTGCCGTAACGGCGGGCGTCGAGGTGTCAAGCGCGAGGAGTAACACAGCTCCTAAGCCTACGACCAGGTCGTGCCGCTCCGCCGGGAGCCTCAGGTGGCCGACGCCTCGGGTTCGTCTGAGTCCCACCGCAACACGGCGACGTCGGAGACGAGCGTGAGGTGAGCCAGCATCGCCTTCCCCGCCTCGTCACCGTCGCCTGCGCGGATGGCCGCCGCGATCTCGCGATGCCCGGCGAGCGAATCCTTGGGACGCCCCGGCTGGGCGAGCGACTCGATCCGCGACTCGAGGATCAGCGGTGACAGCTCCTTCATCAGGTCGGCGAGCAGGCCGGAATGGCCCGCCGCCGTGACAGCCGCGTGGAACCGCTCGTCGCCCTGCTCGCCGCGACCGCCGTCCTCGATCTCGGACGCCATGAACGCCAGCGCGTCGTCGATCCTTGCCATGTCCTTGTCCGTGCGACGCTGCGCCGCCAGCTCGGCCAGCTTCACCTCGAGCGCCTCGCGAGCCTCGATGATCTCTGGGAGACGCCGCCGGTGCGCACGCAGCGCCGCGATCACCTGCTGCTCGGGGCGGGTTTCGAGCAGCACGGCTCCCTCCCCGTGCCTGACGTCGATGATCCCCTGCACCTCGAGCGCGACAAGGGCCTGACCGATCGAGACGCGGCTGACGCCGAGCTGCGCCGCCAGCTCCCGCTCCGGCGGCAACCGGTCACCAGGACGCAGTCCCGCGTCATCGATGTGCTCAACCAGCTGCTCGACGAGCTGCTCGTACAAACGAGGCCGCGCGATGGGACGAAGCGGTTTCGAAGCCCGCCGCTCGCGAGACATACGCCCTCCTCGGTGTCGGGGTCGACCGCAATGATTGGGGTTGACAGCACTGTAACTCTCCTAGAGGCTAGTCCACTAAACCAATTCTTGCGCTACCGAGCCGGCCATAGCTCGGCCGACCGGGAAGCACCGGAGCCAAGAAGCGCGCGACCGGCGCCGCGCCGCAGGCGACAAGAGGCACTTGGCGCGGAGCAAGCCCGCCGGCGCGTGAGGCACAGAAAGGACTGGACAACGTGGTTCAGAAGAAGCGGTTCCTCGCAACGGTGTGCGCGGTAACGCTGGCCATCCCCCTTTCCGCATGCAACCTTGCGAGCGAGGGCGGCGGTGGCGAGCACGTCACGCTCCGGCTGTCACATCAGTGGCCTGGCGTCAACAAGCAGGGCGGAGGCGACTTCCGCGCCGTGCTGGCGCAGCGCTTCGCCGACGAGGTACGCAAGCGCACCAACGGCGATGTCGACATCCAGCTCTACCCGAACGACTCGCTGATCGAGGACTCCGAGGCGCAGTACCAGGCGATGACCAAGGGGACTGTCGACCTCTCCGTCTACCCGCTCGACTACGCGTCGGGCGACGTTCCGCAGTTCAGCATCACGCTGATGCCCACCATGGTGCGCAACCACAAGGACGCGCAGCAGTGGGAGAACGCGGAGATCGGCAAGCGGATCGACGAGATCGCCGAGGCCAACGGCATCAAGGTGCTGACATGGGTCTGGAACGCGGGCGCGATCGGGGCGAAGAGCCCGCAGCCGATCGAGTCCCCTGACGACGTCAAGAAGGGCTCGGTCACCAGGGCGGCCGGCTCGTACGTCGAGAAGATGCTGGAACGACAGGGCATGGGGATCTCAAGCATGTCCTCGTCCGAGATCTACAACGGCATGCAGACCGGGGTGCTGGACAGCGCCGTCACCTCGACGTCGTCGTTCAGCTCCTACCGGCTCCAAGAGCAGGTGAAGTCCTACACCTCGCCGAGCGGCGGCAACACCTTCTGGTTCATGTTCGAGCCGCTGATCATCAGCAAGGACAAGTTCGACCAACTGACGCCGGAACAGCAGAAAATCATGGAGGACGTCGGCAAGGAGCTGCAGAACTTCGCCTACGAGGCGTCCGAGAAGGACGACGCACGCGTGGACAAGGAGTTCAAGAAGGCTGGCGTCAACGTCACGCCCATGGACGACGCGGCGTTCGAAGAGTGGCGCAAGGCAGCTCAGCCGGTGTGGGATGACTTCGCCAAGAACGTCAAGGACGGTGATGAGCTGATCAAGCTCGCCCGCCAGGTCTCCGAGTAGATCGGCCATGGCCGGCGGCTCCTGCCGCCGGCCATCTACAGAGAACAGGTGTCAGCCCTATGGGTGAGCCCATGCCGGAACGACGACTTCCGGCGCCACTGCGTATCGTCGAGCGCGTATCGACCTGGTTCGGCTACATCAGTGCGGCGCTGGTGCTGGTGTCCATGCTGGTCATCTCCTACGCCGCCGTGCTGCGCTACGTCGTAGGCGCATCGACGATATGGCAGACGGAACTGGTCACCTACCTGCTGATGTTCGCTGCCTTCTGCGGTGCGGCCTACGGCCTCAGGCACGGCGACCACGTCAAGATCGATCTCGTCGTCGACCGGCTCGGGCAACGGACACGGCGGATCGTGCGGCTCATCGCTGCGATTCTCGGTTTCTGTTTCGTCGTCGCGATCGCGGTCATGGCATTCGACATGTGGTGGGAATCGACCACCGAGGGCAGGACGTCCAGCTCGGCGTGGAATGTGCCGCTGACATTTCCCCACGCGGTTCTGCCACTCGGCATGACGCTGGTGGCATTGCAGTACCTCGCCGTCATCGCGGGGATCGTTCAGGAAATCAGGCACGGTGACACCGAAACCGGAACGCGACGGCAGGATCGCAAGCCCGAGCAAGAGGGAATACCAACATGAATCCTTTGCTGATCGGCGCGATCATCGGCGCGATTTTGTTCGTTCTCCTCGGTCTGGGGGTTCCGGTTGCCTTCGCGCTCGGCCTGACCGCTCTGATCTCGGTCGTGCTGTTCCTGACCGGCGCGGAGCTCGGCTACTTCTCGACGCTCGTCTTCGACTCACTGAACAGCTTCACGCTGCTCGCCATCCCGCTGTTCATCCTGATGGGGTCGATCTTCGGCCAGTCGAAGGCAAGCAAGGACCTGCTAGAAGCGGCAAACGCGTGGGTGGGCAAGCTGCGCGGCGGTCTCGCGATGAGCTCGGTCGTCGCCTGTTCCGTCTTCGCCGCGCTGACCGGTTCGAGCCCGGCGACGTCGGCCGCGATCGGCCGCATCGCCATTCCCGAGATGCTACGCCGCGGCTATCCGGGCGGCGTCGCGGCGGGAGCGATCGCGGCGGGAGGAACGCTCGGCATCCTGATCCCGCCGAGCGTCACGCTGATCCTGTACGGCATCGCAACCGAACAGTCGATCGGCAGGCTGTTCCTCGGCGGCGTCGGTCCTGGCGTGATGGTCACCGTGCTGTTCGCGGTGTGGATCTTCGTAGCGGTGACGCTGCACCAGCGGAGCCGCGCAAGGGAGCTGGTCGGGGCTGGCGCCCCGGTGAACGGCGGCACTGACCGGTCGTCGGCGAAGGATGCGCTGTCGACGGCGCTCGAGATCAGCGACAACACCTGGCGGCATCGGTTCGGCATGCTGGTCAAGGTGCTCCCGTTCGTCGCGCTGATGACGAGCATCCTTGTCGCGCTGTACGCGGGTATCACGACGCCGAGCGAGGCGGCGGGGCTCGGCGCGTTGTTCGCGATCATCCTCGTCGGCGTGCTCTACCGTTCCGTCACCGTCCGCAAGCTCATGGACGCCGCCCTCGAGGCGACAAGAACGAGCACCATGATCCTGCTGATCGTTGCGTTCTCCGCCGTGCTCGGTCAGATCATGAGCTTCCTGGGCGTGCCACAGGAGCTGGCACAGTTCGTCGGGACGCTCGACGTCAACCGGTGGCTGATATTCCTCGCGATCAACCTCCTGTTTCTGGTGCTGGGATTCTTCATCCCGCCGGTCGCGATCATTCTCATCACGATGCCGGTGCTTTTCCCGATCATCACCGAGCTCGGCTTCGATCCGATTTGGTTCGGCGTTGTGATGACGCTCAACATGGAGATGGGACTCATCACGCCGCCGGTAGGGTTAAATCTCTACGTTGTCCAGGGAATCGCCCCGGAAATACCGTTGCGGGACGTCCTGCGCGGCGCGCTGCCCTACGTGGGGGTTCTCGCGCTCGGAATCGTGCTGCTCGTCCTCTTTCCGGGGGTGGTCACCTGGCTGCCAAACCAGATGTTCAGCGGTTGACGGAGTGAAGGAGATCAGGTGGACGCGCTGTTTCCGGCACTGAGAAGAGCGCCGGCCAAGACCGCACTGCGTTTCGGTGACCGTGCGCTGAGCTACGGCGAACTGGCCGATGTCGCCGGGTCGCTCGCCCGCGAGCTGCGCGCGCTGCCGACGTGGTCTGGCGGGCAGCCACGGGTGGCGGTCTGGGCGAGCTCGACGCTGGAGACGAGCGTCGCCGTCGTGGCCGCGTTGCTGGCCGGTGTGCCCGTCGTGCCGGTCAACCCGAAGGCCGGTGAGCGGGAGTTGGCACACATCCTCTCCGACTGCACGCCCAGCCTCGTGCTCTGCGCGCAGGAGACGACGCTGCCCGCCGCGTTCGACGACCTCGACCGCAAGGACGTCAGGGTGGAGCCTCGGCAGCCGGTGGAGGGTGTCGCGCTCGACGAACCGGACGCCGCCACCGCCGGGATGATCATCTACACCTCGGGTACGACCGGCCCGCCGAAGGGCGTCGTGCTGCCCCGCCGCGCCATCGCGGGCACGCTCGACGCGCTCGCCGAGGCATGGGCGTGGACCGACGCGGACGTCGTGATGCACGCACTGCCGTTGTTCCACGTTCATGGGCTCGTCCTCGGCACGCTCGGACCACTGCGTCGCGGCGGCGGCGTGTACCACCTCGGCCGGTTCGCGCCATCGGCGCTCGGGGCTGCGCTGACCGAGACAACGGCGGAAAGCCCTGTGATGGTGTTCGGCGTCCCGACCATGTACCACCGGCTCGCCGAGCACCTGGACGACGACAAGGACCTGGCCAAGGCGGTCAGTTCGGCGCGACTGCTCGTCTCCGGCTCGGCCGCCCTGCCGCTCGCCGACCACGAACGGATCACCCGGGCGACCGGCCAGGAGGTGATCGAGCGCTACGGTATGACCGAGACGCTGATGAACACCAGCGTGCGCGTCGACGGTCCACGGCGTCCCGGCACGGTCGGGGTGCCGCTGCCCGGCATGGACCTCAGGCTCGTCGACGACACCGGCGGCGTGATCGACGCCCGTGACGGCGAGACAATTGGCGAGATCCAGGTGCGCGGCGCGAGCGTGTTCACCGAGTACCTCAACCGCCCCGACGCCACCGCCAACGCCTTCGCCGACGGCTGGTTTCGCACCGGCGACATGGCGACCATGGACGCAGAAGGTTTCGTGCGCATCGTCGGCCGCAAGGCCACCGACCTGATCAAGAGCGGCGGCTACAAGATCGGCGCAGGCGAGATCGAGAACGCGCTGCTCGAGCACCCCGGCGTCGCCGAGGTTGCCGTCACCGGTGAGAACGACCCCGACCTCGGGGAGCGCATCGTGGCGTGGGTGGTGCCGACCGGCGCGCGTCCGACAGAGACGGAGCTGGCCGACCACGTGGCGCGGTTGCTCTCGCCGCACAAGCGCCCCCGCATCGTGCGGTTCGTCACATCGCTGCCGCGCAACGAGCTGGGCAAGGTCACCAAGCGAGCGCTGCATGCCTGACAAGAAACCTGCCCGCGAGCTGGTCGACGAGCTGGCGCGGGGGTTCACCGAGTTGGCCGTCGACCTGCCGGTTGGTGCGCACGACGGGCCCATCGGCTGGGACGGCTACGGCGACGCGCGAGCGGCCGCCGCCGCGCGCACCGGCGAGCGGGAGTCGGTGGTGTGCGGCACCGGCAGTGTCGGCGACACCGACGTCGTGCTGCTCGCCTTCGAGTTCGGGTTCCTCGGCGGCTCGGTCGGTCAGCGGACCGGCCTGCTGATCGAGGCGGCCTTCCAGCACGCGACCGCACACCGGCTACCGGTGGTCTCGCTGATCGCGACCGGTGGCAGCCGGATGCAAGAGGGCGTCGCGGCGCTGTCCCAGCTGCATCGGATGGCACGCGCGAACGCGACCGCACGCGCGGCTGGCATCCCGCAACTCGCCGTGCTGCGTGACCCCACGACGGGAGGCGGGTGGGCCACCATCGGCGCAGGCGCCGACGTGACGCTCGCGCTCGCCGGGGCGCAGGTCGGGTTCGCGGGCGCGCGGGTGCGCAATGGCATCAAAGGCGGCGACACGCGCGCCTACACGGCCGAGGGGCAGTTCGAGACCGGCCACGTCGACCAGGTGCTCGCGCCCGACGACCTGCCAGCCGCGCTTGGCCGGTGGCTGTCCCTGCTGACCTCGGCGACGTCCGAGCCAGCCGAGCCGCCCCGCACGCTCGGGCAGCGACGCGAGCTGCCCGAGGCCGGCTGGGATGCCGTTGAGCGGGCTCGCGCGCCGGAGCGGGCGCGCGCCGAGGCGTATCTCGACGCCTACTTCGACTGGCGGGAGGACATCAGCGGCGACCGCTGCGGCGCCGTCGACCCTGGCGTGCGCTGCGGGCTCGGCCGCCGAGGGGGCAGGACGATCGCCTACGCCGCGCAGTGCGGGACCGCGACGACGCCAGCCGGCTACCGGACGGCGGCAAGGCTGGTGCGGCTGGCCGACCGGCTCGGCATCCCGGTGTTGACCCTGGTCGACACGCCTGGCGCCGCCAACGACCCCGAAGCGGAACGGGCAGGGGCGGGCGCGGCGATCGCGGAGCTGTTCGAGGCGATCGCCGCGAGCGGGACGCCGGTGACGACGCTGGTGATCGGTGAGGGTGGGTCAGGCGGTGCGCTCGCCTTCGCCGCGCCCGGCAGGACCTGGATCACCTCGGACGGCTACCTCTCGGTGATCGGCCCCGAGGCGGCGACGGCCATCCTCAAACGGGAGCGGGACGACGCTCCCGTCATCGCGGACCAACTCCGCATCCGGCCACAGGACCTGGTCGAGCTCGGTGTCGCCGAGGGCGTGTTGCTGCCGGAGTAGCTCACGCGGGCAGCGCGCGCTCCGTCCACGCCCCGTGCGGCTCAAGCTCTGCGATCCGGGTGTCGTCCGCCTCGCGCTCCAGCCGCACCAGCAGGTGGTCCTCGGACAGCCGCTCCGCGACGCCCTCGCCCCACTCCACGACGACTGCGGCGTCGGCGAGGTCGGTGTCCAGGTCGAGGTCGTCGAGCTGCGCCAGGTCACCACCGAGCCGGTAGGCGTCGACGTGCACCAGCGGCACGCCGCGCTCCCCCGCCGGGTGCAGCCGCGCGATGACGAACGTCGGCGAGCTGACCCTGCCCGCGACGCCGAGGCCATCGGCGATGCCCTTGGTCAGCACGGTCTTGCCCGCGCCGAGCGGCCCGGACAGCAGCACCAGGTCGCCCGCACGCAGCAGCTCACCCAGCGTGCGGCCGAACCGGACGGTGCCCTCGTGCGTCGTCAGCTCCACCTTCACTGAAACCACCTTCGCAGCAATCCGCGCAACGGCTCGTCGCGCAGCCCGACCCTGACGCCTACCTTGCCCTTGGTGTCACACGCGGTCTGCACCAGGTCGATCAGATAACTGGTCACGACCTCGGGGTGTTCCAGCTGCGGCACGTGCCCCGCGCCCGCGACCCGCACCAACTGCGCGTCCGGCAGCTCATCGGCGATCCGCTCGCAGTGCGAGAACGGCAGGATCAGGTCGGCGTCACCGCCGATGACCTGCACGTGGGCGTGCTTGAGCCCGGCGAGCACCTGGTACCGGTCGTGGCTGTCGACGGTGCCGACGAACTTCACCAGCTCCGACACCGGCGTCACGTCGAGCATCTCGAGCAGGAACTCGACAACGGCGGGGCTCGGATCGTCGCCGAACGCGAGTCTGCGCACCGCCCGCTTGGTGAGCTGACCGCTCGCCGCGCGGACGAACTCGATGACTTCCGGCTGCCACTGCGCGATGCCGCCGATCCCGCCGACACCCCAGCTCACCGGGCTGTACTTGGACAGCACCCGCTTCGGCAGACCGCGCCCGCCGACCTCGCCCGCAGCCGTGGCGATCAACGACACGCCACACACCCGCTCGGCGAACAGCTCGGGGTCCTCCTCGGCGAGCGCCATGATCGTCATGCCGCCGACCGAGTGCCCCATCAGCACGATCGGGCCCTCCGGCGCGACCGCGCGGATCACCGAGTGGAGGTCGTGCGCCAACTGCTCCAGCGTCGCGGTCTCGTGGGTGGCCGGTCCGGACTGGCCGTGGCCACGGTGGTCGTAGTACACCTGCCGCACCCTGGGCAGTGTCAGCGCGGCGAGGTCGCGCCGCTGGAAGTGCCAGCTCTTGGTGGACAGCGCGATGCCGTGCACGCCGATCAGCGTGACGTCGGGGACGCCGCCGTCCGCTGGGTCGATCTCCTCGACGTAGAGCGGCACGCCATCGTCGGCGGCGACGGTCGACACCCTGTCGGGCGCGAGCTGGCCGAACGGTTCGTCCGCGTACGGGTCGCGGTGTTTGCGCTGCCTGCTGGCCAGGGTGAGTGCCGTCGCGGCGGCGCCGGTCGCCGCCGCCCCGATCCCGCCGACAACGCCCATGAGCTTGTGGGACGGCTTCACGGCGTCACCTCCCCGACGTAGCGACGCACCACGCGCGGCCGGTACATGCCGGTGATGATCTCGTAGTCGATGGTGCCGATGGTGTCGGCCCACTCGCGGGCGGTCGGCTCGCCGTCGCGGCCGGTGCCGAACAGCACCACCTCGGCGCCGATCTCCGGCTCGTGGTCACCGCAGTCAACGACGAGTTGGTCCATGCACACCCTGCCGACGACCGGCCTGCGCTGCCCGTCAAGCCAGACGCTCATCCTGCCGGACAGCGTGCGCGGCACGCCGTCGGCGTAGCCGACCGGCACCAGCGCCAGCGTCGTGTCCCGCTCAGCGGTCCAGATCTGGCCGTAGGACACCGCCTCCCCCACCTTGGCTCGCTTGACCAGCGCGACGGCCGAGCGGAACGTCATCGCGGGCACCAGGTCGTCGTCGGTGGGCACGGGATTGCAGCCGTAGATCGCGATGCCGGTGCGCACCAGGTCGAAGTGGTACTCGGGGCGGGTCAGCGTGGCCGCCGAGTTCGCCAGGTGCCGCAGCGGGTTCAGCCCAGCTTCCCGCGCGACCTGGTATGCCTCGTCGAACCGCTTGGCCTGCGCGGCGATGGACGGGTGGCCCAGCTCGTCGGCGCAGGCGAAGTGCGACCAGATCGCAACGACGTCGATGGCGCCCGACCGCGCGGCCTCGGCGGCGTGGGTGACGAGACTGGGCCACTCGTAGTCAGGGCAGCCGTTGCGGCACAACCCGGTGTCGATCTTGAGGTGCACCCGCGCGGTGCGGCCCGTGGTGCGGGCAGCGGAGACGATGCGCGCCAGCTCGCGCCGGGAGCTGGCCGTGATGTCGATGTCTGCCTCGATGCCAGGCGCGAAGTCGACGTCGTCGGTGTCCAGCCAGCTCAGGATGCGTGCGGATATCCCGGCGTCACGCAGCGCGAGCGACTCTGCCAGCGAGCAGCCGCCGAGCCAGGTCGCCCCGCCAGCCAGCGCGGCCTTCGCGACGAGCAGCGCGCCGTGGCCGTAGCCGTCGCCCTTGACGACGGCCATCGTCGCCGCACCCGACTCGGCGGCCTTGCCGCTGAGCAGGGCGACGTTGTGCCGGATCGCGCCGAGGTCGATGACGGCCTCTGCGCGGGGAGCGCGCGCCTGGTTCACGGTTGCATGGTCGCATGGGTTGGTGGGGGGCCGTCGCCGTGTCGTTGGTTACGTTCTCGGCGCCAGCGCGCGGATCGCTGCGGGGATGGCCTCCGCGATGCTGCTCGCCGAGGCGGGCGCGCCCGATGCCGCGATCGCGGCGGCGCTGTCGTGCAGCCATGCGGCGCAACCGGTAGCGAACAGCGGCTCAACCCCCGCCGCGAGCAGCGCGCCGATGATGCCGGACAGCACGTCGCCGGAGCCAGCTGTGGCTGGCCAAGCCCTGCCGGTGTAGTGGACAAGCACGCGGCCGTCGGGGTCGGCGATGACGGTGCTGTGGCCCTTGAGCAGCACGACGGCGTTGTACCGCTTCGCGGCGGCCGTGACGGCGGTCACCCGATCGTCACCGAACTCCCCCGCCAGCCGGGCGAACTCCCGCTCGTGCGGGGTCAACACCAGGGGCGTGCCCGGCTCGCGGGCGTCCCAAAGGTCGGGGGACGCGGCGAGCAGGTTCACGGCGTCGGCGTCCGCGCACACCGGGACGCCTGCGGCCAGCACCTCACGCACGGTCTCCCGCGCGTCGCTGGCGGTGCCGAGCCCCGGCCCCGTCACCCACGCCTGCACCCGACCGGCGTCGGACAGCGAGCCGGTCGCGATGACCTCCGGCCACCGGGCGCGCACCACGTCGGCGGCGCTGCCGGCGTAACGGACCATGCCGGACTTCGTCAGCACCGCCCCGCTGGTGGTGAGCACGGCGGCGCCAGGGTAGGTGCTGCCGCCCGCTGCGACACCCACGACACCCTGGGTGTACTTATCGTCGGCGGGGCCAGGCAGCGGCAGCCGCGCGGCGACGTCGTCTGCGTCCAGCACGCGAAGGTCCGGCTCGCCAAGCGAGGGACGCAGGCCGATGTCGATGATGTGCACCTCGCCGCAGCGGCTGGCGGCGGGGGCGAGCACGTGCAGCGGTTTGTACGCCCCGAAGGTCACCGTGACCGTTGCGGTGACGGCTGGACCCTGGACGGCACCGGTGTCCGGGTCGACGCCGCTCGGCAGGTCGACGGCGAGGATCGGCGCGGTGACCCGCTCGACCAGCGCGGCGGCGTCCGGGCGCAGCCCGCCGCGCGCGGCGAGCCCGACGATGCCGTCGATGACCAGGTCGGCGGTCTCGAGCGCGTCGCAGGTGCGGTCGGGGCCGCCGTCATGGCCGTCGGAGTCGCCGCCGTCGGTGACCACCCTGCCGCCCGCTCGGCGTAGCGCGGCGAGTCCTTCCGGGTGCGCCTTGTCTGGCGCGAGCAGCACGGCCGTCACGCCGACCCCGCGCCTGCGCAGGAACGCCCCGGCCCACAGCGCGTCGCCGCCGTTGTTGCCCGCGCCGACCAGCAGCGTCACGTGGCGGCCAGCGACCCGTCCGGTGCGATCGCGCAGCAGCCGCGCGGCGTGCACCGACACCGCGAACGCCGCGCGCCGCATCAGCGCGCCGGGCTGTGTCCGCGCCATGACGACGTCCTCGGCCGCCCTGATCCGGCTGGTCGTCCACACCTCGCGCATCGCGGCTCCTACTCCACCGTGACGGACTTCGCCAGGTTGCGCGGCTTGTCGATGTCGTAGCCCCTGCTGCGGGCGATCTCCGCGGCCAGGATCTGTAACGGCACCGTCGCGACAAGCGGTTGCAGCAGCGTCGACGTCGCAGGGATCTCGATCAGCGAGTCGGCGTACAGCCGCACCGCGTCGTCGCCCTCCTCGGCGATGACGATGGTGCGGGCGCCGCGCGCCTGTATCTCGCTGATGTTGGACACCAACTTCGAGTGCAGCACCGCCCTGCCCTTCGGCGACGGCATCACGACGACAACCGGCAGGTCCTGCTCGATCAGCGCGATCGGGCCGTGCTTCAACTCGCCTGCCGCGAAGCCCTCGGCGTGCATGTAGGCGAGTTCCTTGAGCTTGAGCGCGCCCTCGAGCGCGACCGGGTAGCCGACGTGACGGCCGAGGAACAGCACCGCCTTGGAGTCACCGATCTCGCGGCCGAGCGCGCGCACCTGCTCGGTGGTCGCCAACGTCTTCTGCACGGCGGCCGGGGTGCTCGCGAGGTCGGCGAACTCACGGGCGACCTCGTCCGGGTACTTGGTGCCGCGCGCCTGCGCCAAGGCCAGCCCGACCAGGTAGTTCGCCGCGATCTGCGCCAGGAACGCCTTGGTGGACGCGACACCGATCTCCGGCCCGGCGTGGGTGTAGAGCACAGCGTCGGACTCGCGCGGGATCTGCGCGCCGTTGGTGTTGCACACCGCGAGGACCCGCGCCTTCTGCTCGCGCGCGTGTCGGACTGCCTCAAGGGTGTCCGCCGTCTCGCCGGACTGCGAGACGGCTACGACAAGCGTGTCCCTGTCGAGCACCGGGTCGCGGTAGCGGAACTCGCTGGCCAGCTCCACCTCGACCGGCAGGCGGCACCAGTGCTCGATGGCGTACTTCGCGACCAGCCCTGAGTGGTACGCCGAGCCGCACGCGACGACGAACACCTTGTCGACGTCGCGCAGGTCCTGGTCGGAGAGCCGCTGCTCGTCGAGGGTGATGCGGCCGCCGTGGAAGTGCCCGCGCAGCGTGTTGGCTAGCGCGTCCGGCTGCTCCTCGATCTCCTTGAGCATGAAGTAGTCGTGGCCGCCCTTCTCGGCGGCGGAGAGGTCCCAGTCCACCGTGAACGGCTTGCCCTGCGCGGGCTCGCCCGCGAAGTCGGTGACCTGGTAGCCATCCCGAGTGATGACCACGACCTGGTCCTGGCCCAGCTCGACGGCCTCGCGCGTGTGCTCGATGAACGCCGCGACGTCGGAGGCCACGAAGTGCTCGCCCTCCCCAACCCCGACGACCAGCGGTGACGACCGGCGCGCCGCGACGATCTTGTCAGGGACGTCGGCGTGCGTCACGACCAGCGTGAACGCGCCCTCCAGCCTGCGGCACACGGCCCGCACGCTCGCCTCGAAGTCGCCCGCCGTCTCGCCGTCGGCGTAGGCGCCCGCAATGAGGTGTGCCGCGGTCTCGGTGTCGGTGTCGCTGGTCAGCTCGACGCCGTCCGCCTCAAGTTCGGCGCGCAGCTCGGCGAAGTTCTCGATGATGCCGTTGTGCACCACGGCGACGGCCTGGGAGGCGTCTCGGTGCGGGTGGGAGTTGCGGTCGACGGGCGGCCCGTGGGTGGCCCACCGGGTGTGGCCCATGCCAGCGGTGCCAGCGAACGACTGCCTGCCGTCGGCATCGAGCTGGGCCTCCAGGTTGGCGAGCCGCCCCGCCTTGCGCTCGACCCGTAGCGCACCGGCGCCGTCGAGCACCGCGACGCCCGCCGAGTCGTAGCCGCGATACTCCAGTCGGCGTAGCCCGCCGAGTACCACGTCGAGCGCCTGCCGATGTCCGACGTAACCAACGATTCCGCACACGAAAGGGAGACTACTGGCGCGTGTCGCTTCGGGATGTCTGGGTGGGGCGGGATAGACGCGCGCAACGCGGGCGCGTGCGGTGCCGGTAGATACCAATTCGACCGGACGTAAGGAACGTGCAGGCCAAGCCGGGGTGGCACGTCCACTTACTTCCGGCCTGCTTGGTATACGGTCATGACCATGGCACGCAAGCCCAAGGCCCTGCTCGAGGAGCTGACCTACCCGGGACCGCACGACGTCCTCAGGGGCAACCTTGCGCTTGTCGGGACGCCGGGGATGGTGTTCGCCCCGAGGGAGGGGCGGAACCTGCCAGCCGTCGCGTTCGGGCACGGCTGGCTGCAGCCGGTGTTCCGCTACCGTGGGTTGCTGCGCCACCTTGCGTCGTGGGGCATCGTCGCCGCAGCGCCTTCGACGCAGCTCGGGCCGTTCCCGTCGCACCGGATCTTCGCGGCCAACCTACGCGACACGCTGGACGCCGTGGCGAACGTCCGGCTCGGGCAGAACGGCATCAGCGTCGACCCAGCACGCCTGGGCCTCGCGGGCCACTCGACCGGAGCCGGGTCCGCCGTGCTGGCCGCTGCCGCCGCTGCGGCCGGTGCCGGTGCCGGTCAAGCCGAGGGACACCCTCGGCCGATCGAGGTCGGCGCCGTCGCCACCGTCGCGCCCGCGCAGACGGTGCCGTCCGCGTCCGAGGCCGCCAAGGGTCTCCGCATGCCGTCGCTGCATCTGGCGGCGGAGCACGACCTGGTCGCGCCGCCGACCGGCCACGCGAAGGCCATCGCCTACGCCTGGGGCGGTCCGGTGCAGCTACGCACGATCGAGAAGTCGACACATCTCTCGGTGACCGAGGGCTTCCACTGGACGCAGTTGCTGATGCAGGGCAAGCCGCATCGGGCCAGCCAGCGCTTGGTGTACGCGCTGCTCACGGCGTTCTTCCTGACGCACCTCGCCGGGGAGAAGAAGTACCAGCCGCTGCTCGACGCCGACGTCAAGCGCGCCCCGATCGACTTCGAACGCGAGGCCGCCGCAGCGCGGTAGGGTCCTACCCCCGCACCCAGCCGTTGGCGTCGAAGTCCTCGTCGTCGTCCACGCTGCCTGCCTGCCGCGCTTGGCCACTACCGGCCGTTGGAAACTGCTGTGTACTAGCGGCGACGTCGCCCCATGGCGCTGCCGGCGGCGCCGGGGAGAACCGAGGGGCCGTCGCGGGCTGCTCCGCTGCGACGTCGTTGTCCTCCACGAAGCTGAGGGAGCGCACCCGGCCGGCCTCGATCTCGGCCGTGCGATCGTGCGGACTGGGCTCAGCCGTTTCCTGCCTTGCAGCACGTTCCTCGAGCCCACGGGAGAACTGCTCGTTCTGCTCCCGCAACCGCGCCCCTCTCTCGGCCACCTCGCGCCGTACGTTCTCGGTGCGCTCCGCGATGGCCGACGTGCGGTGCCGCAGGTTCGCCCTGACCGCTTCCAGCCGATCCCGAAGCTCCGGGTTGGTCTCTGGCGCCATCACACACCACCTCCGCTCGCTGGCCAGGCCTGCACCCGGCTAGTCATCGTCGTCCAAGCTGCCGCTGATGCGGGCCACGCCGAACGGTCCCTCCGCGACGTCGGGCTCGAACAGGCCACCGCTGTCCAGCTGGAAGGTGCTCCCGCTGCGTTGCTCGTCGCCGCCTGCGCTACCGACGCCGGCGCCGCCCATGGCGCCCATGCCGCCGCCCGTCATGGGGGCGCCCATTGCGCTGCTGGCACCGGACGCCGCCGACGCATCGGCAGGCGCGTCCGCAGCTGACCCGCCAGGAGCGACGCCGACGCCAGCGCCGCCGGGTGCTGGTCCGGGTCCTCCGCCGTCCCGTGCGCCCTCGAAGGCGTCCGATCCGCCGATTCCGTCGTCCGCCTTGTCCCGGAAGGCATCATCCGCGACGCCGTGATCGACGCCGAAGACCGAGTCAAGCATCCCGGAGGCGCTGTCCTTGCCCGTGCCGGACTCGACGGAGTCCGGCACGGGGTCGCCGACCGACGCTGGCTGGACGCTGACGTCGCCATCAGCGGCAGGAGCGGTGGCTCCCGGCTCCTGGGTGGCACCGACATCATGCGGCGGCGCATCGGCGGGTAACGGCGCGGCCGGCAGTGGGGGCGTCGGTGGGGGCGTCGGTGCGGGTGTGGCGGCTGCGGATGCCGCCGACCCTGCGCCCGCCGCTGCTCCGCCGTGCGCACCGCCCGGCCCGGTGCCCTGCGCGGGACCAGGCACAGCATCGTGGGCGGTGCCTGGCGCGGCGCCCTGCAGTCCGTCCGCCGGTCCTGACCCCGCGAGCAACGTCTCCTCCTGAGCCAGATGCCGGTTGTACGCGGCCACCGCCTTCTCGTCACCGAGCACGTACGTCTGCCGATCGTCTTCGCCGTCGCCGATCGTGACGACGGTGGCACCGTCCGGCCCGAGCGGTCGTTCAGCCACGATCGTCAACTCGCCGTCCCTGACGCGGATCGCCCCGTCGTCCCCCGGCGTGTGAACGCCCTGAGCGTCGGCCCGAGGGCCAGTTGCGGGCCCCGCTGCGTCGCCACCGACAGGGCTCGCTCCGGGCCCGCCGACAGAGCCCGACGCATCGCCACCGACAGGACCGATCCCGCCGGGCCCCGCCCGCTGGCCGCCTGCCGCTGGACCATCGGCGCTGAAGTCGAGCCGGTGCTGCTTGGCCACGCCGGACCCGTCGTCGATCGTGATCGCCATCGATCCCGAACTGTCCGGCTCCGTGATGTCGATCTTGTTGCCACCGAAACGCACGGTCATCGTGTCGACATCGGCCTCAGGTTCCTTGACCGCCTTGCCGGTCTCCGGGTCGATCGGATACGGCCGCCCGGTCTCCGAGTCCACCTCAAGCGGCTTACCGGTGATGGGGTTCGGCGTCATCGGCGAGTCGGCCGCACTCGGCGTCATCGACGGCGGTCCGAACGAGCCGCCGCCAGATGCGCCGCCAACAGCACCACCGCCACCGACCGCCCCAGCGCCCGGCGAGGGTGCACCGCCGCCGCCACCGCCGACGGCAGGCGAGGGTGCGCTGCCGGCACTGCCTCCGGCAACGCCAGCGGGGCTGCCACCCGAACCCTGCGACTGCCCGCCAGCAGGCGCCACCGCGAAGGGGTTCTCAGCGATGTCGGATTTCAGCGACTCGATCAGGGCCACATAGCTTTTCTGGATAGCGGCAACGTATTCGGCGGCTTGCGAGTGCACTTCGTTGGCGCGCGTCGTGTATTCCCGCACGAAGTCAGCCAGTTTTGTATTGCTCGTTTCGAGCAATTTCACATACTTATCACGTTCAGCGACGATGTTGTCTTCAGTTATCTCCTGAAGATGCAATCCCACGTTGGCCGCAGCGAACATCATTGGCCCACCGAGAACGAAGCCAACTACCCCACTGAGCTTTTCAGTGACCCAATTAGCAGCTCGATCGAGCAGGTTTCTGTCGTTCAACTCCTGGATTGTCTGGTTGACTTTCTCGATCGCTCCAGGAAGCTCACGCAGCGCAATCAGTAGCCCATTGACGTCCTTCGGAGTGAGGCCAGCCATCCTGCCATCGCCGTACATGTCCAGAATACGAGACGAGAAGTCGGACACGTTTTTCTGGAGATAGCCGTCAACGGTTGTCGTGATGGCGTCCGAACCGGACTGCAACGCCTGCGAGACCGTCGCCGCCCCCTTGTCGACGTGCGACTTGCGCTGCCGGGCAGCTCCGGCGGCATCACCGGACCAGTCGCCCAGGTTCTTCGACCACGCATTGTCCATCTGCCCGGTTGCGTCGTAGACCGTTTTCCCCGCCGTACGTAGCATATCGGCGTCGGCGCGGAATGCGGTGAACTCGATACCTCTGAACTCGTCCAACCCGGCACGCAGAGAATTCGGGTCCACAGCCGAGTGGTTATAGGTCCCCGCGGAACCACCGAGATCCCCTTGTTCGGGAACGACCGGTCCGGTCGAGGATGTTTCCTCCCGGGCGCCAATGGCGGTTTTCGCGTCCTCATAGTACGGATAGAACTTGTCAAAGATGCGCAGACCAGGAAGAGCAGCGTCAATGATGAGATCCGAGTTCGAGAAACTCTCGGCCCTGAGTAGGTGCTTTCCAGCCTCGATATCGTCGGTGGTGTGTTGGTCAGCCTTTCCGCTAGCTGGGCCGTCGTGTTTAACAACGGCGTCCATCACCTCGCTCTCGGTGATGCCGTACAGCGCTCCCGATTCTGCCGCCCGCTCCACAGTCAGCGCGCCGTCTTCCACCAGCTCGGCAAGCAGCCGGACCTTATCGTCTCGTGGCAGCAAAGGATCGCCAAAGAGTTCCATTTTCTGCTGCGTCGTCGTGGGCTCCGACATGATCAGCCCTTTCTCGCGAACGTCGTCGCGCCGACGTCTTCGCCGCTCTCGTAACCATCCGCCGCGCTGGACAGGGTGTTGCCCAGCTCCGTCGCGGCGTCACCGTAGGAGGTGATGGTCTCCCGAAGGCGTGTGATGGCATCGGCATACGGCTTCGCGACATCGGACCATGCCTTGCCGACGCTACCGCTGCCAACCCCGGCCTCGACCGACGACGCCGCGCTCACGAGTTCGCTGCCTTCGCTGCGGTAGGCCGAACCAACGGCGTTGAGCTTTCCCGGATCCGCTGTAAAGCCGCCGGACATCTGCTTCCCCCTTGTCGAAGCCGCTGTCTCCGTTGTCACCTGCCACCTACGACGGGCGAGAACCGCCATCGGTGCCATCGACGTCCTCGACGTCATCTTTAGGGCACGTCGAATCTACCGGCCCGCCGCAACGAGCTGCAGTGGTACGCGACGTTTGCTCGGGCACATTCGGCTTCCGGGTGGGCACACGACGCCGCGAGCGACGAACACGAAGCTCTGGGCGTGGGACACGGCGTCCGGAGTGCGGAACACAGCGTCTCGGACGACGAACACGGCCTCCTGGAGGGCGAACACGGCGTCGGGAGCGGGGGACACGACGCAACGGGCCCCGGCACGCCACCGCGCCCGGCCGGCCGACCGCCCCGCGCCGCCCGGCCGTACGACCGCCCCAGCCGGGGCTAGGACGCGACGGAGACTACGCCTGCTAGGCGGTCGGCCGCGGCCTGGGCGACGTCGTGGTCCGGGGCCTCGACCATCACCCGGATGAGCTGCTCCGTGCCGGAGGGGCGCAGCAGCACCCGCCCGGTGTCGCCCAGCTCAGCCTCGACGTCGCGGACCGCATCCGCCACCTGCTTCGACTCCGCGGCGGCCACCTTGTCCGCCACCGGGACGTTCACCAGCACCTGCGGCAGCCGCCGCATCACCCCGGCCAGCGCGGCCAACGACTTCCCAGTCGCCGTCACCCTGCCCATCAGCCGCAGCGCGGTCAGCAAGCCGTCGCCGGTGGTGGCGTAGCCGGGCAGCACCACGTGGCCGG
Organism: Actinophytocola sp.; assembly: GCA_009377385.1. Lineage (GTDB taxonomy): Bacteria > Actinomycetota > Actinomycetes > Mycobacteriales > Pseudonocardiaceae > Haloechinothrix_A. The sequence continues at coordinate 9,955 of WHUD01000002.1, read as the reverse complement.
ACTGCTCCCCGCCGAGCGAGTACCCGCTCGCCCGCAGCTCCTCGAGCACGTACCGGTCGCCCACCGCCGTGGTGCGCAGCGTCACGCCGTGGTCGCGCATCGCAAGGTGCAGCCCGAGGTTGCTCATCACCGTGGCGACCACGGTGTTGTCCGCGAGCTCACCGGCATCGGACATAGCGAGCGCGAGCACGGCCATGATCTGGTCGCCGTCGACGAACTGGCCATCGGCATCCACGGCGAGGCACCGGTCGGCATCGCCGTCGTGAGCGATGCCGAGGTCGGCCTCCTGCTCGACAACGGCCGCCATCAGGCCCTCGATATGCGTGGACCCGCAGCCGTCGTTGATGTTGATGCCGTCAGGCGCAGCGTTGATCGCGATCACCTCGGCGCCTGCCCTCCGGTACGCCTCCGGCGCAGCGGTCGACGCCGCCCCGTTGGCACAGTCCACGACGACCCGCAGCCCGTCCAGCCGCTGCGGTGTCGACCGCAGCAGGTGATCGGCGTAACGGTCAAGGGCGTCGTCGACGTCGGTGACCCTGCCGATCTCGGCCCCGGTCGGCGCGGTGCCGAGGTTGTCGAGGCCGGACTCGATCTCGTCCTCGATGCCGTCGGGCAGCTTGTGGCCGCCTTTGGCGAACAGCTTGATGCCGTTGTCCGGCATCGGGTTGTGCGACGCCGAGATCATCACGCCGACGTCGGCCCCGGTGTCAGCGACGAGGAAGGCCACGGCAGGCGTCGGCAGCACCCCGACGCGCAGGACGTCGGCACCAGCCGAGGCCAGCCCAGCGACGACGGCGGCCTCCAGCATCTCGCCGCTCGCCCGTGGGTCTCTGCCGACGACGGCGACCGGGCGGTGCGATCGGTCATGCGCGGCGAGCACGTGGGCCGCACTCGCGGCGATCGAGAGGGCGAGAGTCGGGCTGAGCTCGGCGTTGGCGAGGCCACGCACCCCGTCCGTGCCGAAAAGCCGTGCCATCTTCCTGGACCTCCTTCGGGTGAATTGCTTCAACCTAGCGAGTCCCGTATGACCCGGTTCAGGCGGCCTACGGTGCCGGTAGATACCTATTCGACCGGACGTAAGCGAACGTGCAGGGCAAGCCAGGATGGCACGTCCGCTTACGTCCGGTCTGCTTGGTATCACATGCGAAAGGCGCCCAACCCGGAGAACGGGCGGGCGCCTTCGCATGGGCCGCTTCGCGCGATCAGCGCTTGCTGTACTGCGGAGCCTTGCGGGCCTTCTTGAGGCCGTACTTCTTCCGCTCCTTGGCCCGTGAGTCACGGGTGAGGAAGCCGGCGCGCTTCAGCGCGGGACGGTCCTCGGAGTCGATCTCGGCGAGGGCACGCGCGATGGCGAGCCGCAGCGCACCGGCCTGCCCGGAGCTACCACCGCCGATGAGGTTGCCCTTGATGTCGAACGAGTCGGGCTTCTCGACCAGCTCGAGCGGCTCGCGGATGAGCTGCTGGTGCACCTTGTTCGGGAAGTAGTCCTCGAGGCTCTTGCCGTTGAGCGTGAACCCGCCGCTGCCGGGGAGCAGCCGCACCCGCACCACGGCCTGCTTGCGGCGGCCGATCGCGTGGGCGCTGCCACCGGCCGCGCGGGACGGCTTCGCCGCAGCGGGGGTCTCGCTGGTCGTCACGGCCTCGGTGGCCTCGTCGGTCTCTGTGGTCATCACAGGCTGCTCCTCGCTCACTGTGCGTTCACCTGCGCGATCTTCTTGGCGATCTCGAACTGCTTCGGCTGCTGCGCGGCGTGCGGGTGTTCGGGACCCGCGTAGACCTTGAGCTTCTTCGCCTGCGCGCGGCCGAGCTTGGTCTTGGGGAGCATGCCCCTGACGACCTTCTCGATAGCGCGGGTGGGCTTGTGGTCCAGCAGCTCGCCGAACGACTGCTTGCGCAGACCACCGGGGTAGCCGCTGTGGCGATAGGCGAACTTCTGCTCGCGCTTGTTGCCGGTCAGGGCGACCTTGTCGGCGTTGACGATGATGACGAAGTCACCGGTGTCCACGTGCGGCGCGAACGTCGCCTTGTGCTTGCCGCGCAGCAGAGTCGCGACCTCTGTCGCCAAACGGCCGAGGACAACGCCCTCGGCGTCAATCACATGCCAGGCGCGCGTGATGTCGCCGGGTTTCGGGCTGTACGTAGGCAAGGCACTACCTCATCATCGACATGGCTTGTGGGTACTGGGGTGCGGTCCTCGCGCGTCCTGGCAAAGTCGCACGACAGCGCACAACGACATACCAAGATACCCGGAGACCTGAGCGGCGCCGGAACCGGGGTCCCTTACCGGGTGACGCATGGCAGCACAACCCGGCAGGGCACATCATACGCGCACAGCACGGTGGCCCGGACGTGCGTGTCCGGGCCACCGTCGCAGAGTCGTGTCAGAGGCGTGCGCTCAGCCGCCGAAGCTGTTGGCGATGCCCTGGTCACCCTCCATGTAGCGGGTCTTGGTGTCCATGATCGCCGTCTCGATCGATGCCAGGACCTTGATCAGCTCGGCTTGCGCCTCGTCGTACTTCTTCTGCTGCACCGAGTAGGCCTCCTGGGCCTGACCAGTCCAGGTGCCGCACAGCCGCTTCACGTCCTGCTCTACCTGCTCCAGCGAGCCGGTCATCTGCGACTGCGCCTTGTTGACGTCGTCGGCGCACTGCTCAAGCGCGGCGTAATTAACTTCAATCATGATGTGATCTCCCTGTGTATGCCTGCGTTAGCTGTGGATGGATTGCGGTCGGGTCGGTCAGCCGTCCAGCGCGGAGAAGCCGCCACCGCTGAAGGTGCTCGACGCTTCGTCTTCTTGCGCCTGATACTTGCTCCCAGCGGACTCAAGGAGATCCGAAATGCCCTGCAGCGAGTCGTTGAGCTTGATCGCGTTCTCGCTGAAACGCTCCATAAGCCTGCGGAAGGAATCGGCGGCAGGCCCCTTCCAGGATGCGAGCGCCTGCTCCATGTTTCCCTGCAGACTCTTGAACGTCGAGTTCAGCTCGCTGTTCACACCGGTCAGCGACTGGTGAATCCGAGTAAATTCGGCAACCTCACCGGTAAAACCACTCATGTGGGATTAACCCCCTTCGTTCGTGCGTCGTCGTACGTCATTCGGTTCGTACGCGGATTACGACGATGACCTTGCCACGGTTGGTTCCACCCTGTCTCGCGGACATCCGAAGTAGTTGCAGGCGTGAACGCCGCCGCGTGGAACCGAGGGCGCCACGACGAGCGGGCGCACTCATGACAGCCTTGCTGACCTGCAGTTTCTCGGGCGCTCTGCTGGTTCCACCCTCAGGCGTTCGCGCTCGCGAAGAACCGCTCGTGGGTCACCCACGCGATTCCGACGGCGTGCGCGGCTCGGTGATCCGCAGTGTCCGCACGACCTCTTCGCACGCCGACTCCACGACGTCCTTGGCTTCCGGCGTCCAGCGACAGCCGATGCTCACCTGAACCTGATCGGCGCCAACGACGAACCATTCCACCGTGCTGTCGTCCGTCTGCTCGGTGTAATGAATGACGGAACGGCCAACGAAAACGAAATCGGGATTGAACTCGGAGTAATCCCGTCCCGTTTCGTCCAGCCCGGTCCGTAGTTCGCGGAGGAATCGTTTCCGGTGGTTGGCGAAGTCGTAGCTGAGCCAGAATTGCTGCACCGAAATGAGGTCGGTACCGTCCGGCGCGCTTGACGGGCGCACCACGACGCGGCTCTCGTCGCGAATGAGGTCGGTCTGTGCCCAGTCCTGCGGATGGTCGAACTGGTAACTGAACTGCGCGACCCTCGCGTCCGCCAACGGCTGCCGCGAGGACGTCGGCCACAGCGCCACGATGGCGACCAGCGCGATCAGGATGACCAGCGACGCGCCAAGCACCCACGGCAGCACCCGCTTCTTGGCCGTCTGTGGCTCCTGGCCTGGCAGCACCTGGTGCGCGACACCCCCGGCAGGTCCTTGCGGGTAGTATCCCGGGCGACTGTGCCACGGTGTCCCCGGATGTGTGGGGCCCGGGGGCCCCGCCACGCCCGGTCCCGCCTGCGCCGCGTGCGCAGGAGCCTGCACCGGCGCGGCCTGCTGCCGTTGCCTCGCCAGCACCGACAACATCGCGCCGCGCGCCACGACCGTCTCCGGCTGGTCCAGCGTCGTCGGCACCACGCCCAACTGCTCGTGGACCAGCCTGCCGACCATCGGAATCCGGCTCGACCCACCGACGAGGAAGATGCCGCTGAGCTGGTTCGGCCGCAGCCCCGCCTCGTTGATCGCCGCCGCCGTCAGCGCGACCGCCCTGCCGAGCGGCTCCGCGATGAGCCGCTCCAAGTCCTGCCGCGTCACGTGCGCGTCGGCGAACGGCTGCGGCATCGGCACGTCGGTGTAGGCATGCCGGGACAGCGTCTCCTTCGCACCGCGCACGTCCTGCCGCAGCACCCTGCGCCGCCGCCGGTCCGACAGCTCCCGACCCTCCATCAGCGCGCGCCATGCGTCCTTGTTCTCCTCGGAGACCCGCGAACCGATGAACTCGAGCAGCGCCTGGTCGACGTCCGCGCCGCCGAAACCGGGATCGCCCTTGGTGGCCAGCACCCGGAACCCACCGGCCGCTTCGTCACCGTCCCCGCGCACCACGCTGACGTCGACGGTGCCGCCACCGAGGTCGAGCACCGCAAGGGCGGTCGGGTTCGCCGCGCCGTTGCCGCCCCCGCTGGCACTGCTCAGGGAGAACGTCGAGGTGTGGAACACCGCAGCCGCCACCGGCTCCCGCAGCAGCGTCACCTCACGCGCGAGCCCCGTGGCTGCTTGCCGCAGCGTCCGCGTCCGGACAACGCCCCAGTCGGCAGGATGCGTCAGCACGAGCAGCACGACCTCGGCGCCTCCGGCGAACCGGCGCGCCTCGGACACCGCCCTGCTCAACACCGCGCGGAACGCCTTCCGCACCGAAAGCACCTGGGTGCCGAGCAGCAGCTCGCCCTCGTCCACCCTGCGCTTCGGGTGCGGCTCGTACCGCGAGGGGTCCACCGCGGCCTGCCGTTCGGCCTCCTGCCCGACGAACAGCGTCCCGTCCGGCGCGGCGTACACCGCTGACCGCAGCAGCGGCTGCCCGTCGATGACGACGACCTGCGGGTCGTCGCCTCTCGGTGAGACCGCGACGCAGGTGCTCGACGTGCCGAAGTCGACGGCGACCCGCAAGGTCCGGGCGTTCATTCAGGGTCGATCCACGACACCTGCATCAACTGCTTCCCGATCTTGCGACTGATCACGGTGCCTCGACCGGGCGGCAACGGGGACGGCCGGACGTTCCCGAGCAGTTGACCCTCGTCGCGCGAACCGCTCATGACGATGCCGGGCGCCGCGATCTCCTTCAGCTTCCCGATGATCGGGTCGAACATCGCCCTGCTCGCGCCACCGGTGCGCCGCGCGACGATCATGTGCAGCCCGACGTCCTTGGCCTGCGCGAGGAACGGCGCGACCGGCTGCAGCGGGTTGCCGCTCTGGGTGACGACAAGGTCGTAGTCGTCGACGACGACGAACAGCTCAGGCCCCTTCCACCAGGAGCGGTTCTTGAGCTGCTCCTGCGTGACGTCCGGGCCTGGCAGCCGCTTCTCCATCGAAGCGACGACGTCCTTGATCATGCCACCGAGCTGGTTGGTGGACACCGCGTAGCCGAGCAGTTGGTCGCCATCGATGAAGCCGAGCATGGTCCGCCGGAAGTCGACCAGGATGACAAGCGCTTCCTGCGGGGTGTACCGCTGCGTGATGCCCCGGACGATCTGCCGAAGCAGGTTCGTCTTGCCCGACTCCCCGTCGGCGAACGCCATGAAATGCGGGTCCGCGTTGAAGTCCAGGTAGACAGGGGCGAGCTCGTCCTCGTTGAGCCCGATCGGCACCAGCTTCGAGTCGCGGTAGCCGTCCTGGGCCAGCATCTCGTCGTACGGCACCAGGTCGGGCAGCAGCCGCACCGACGGCGCGTGCGGGCCGGTCCACGCCTCGTTGATGCGCTTGACCGCGTCCGCGACGCCGTCACCGACGGTCTGGTCGTCGCTCGAGCCGTCGATGCGCGGGAGCCCGGCGAGGAAGTGCAGCTTGTCGTTGGTCAGGCCGCGACCCGGCCGCCCGCCAGGCACGTTCACCGCGACGCGGCGGTCGATGTCCGACTCGCTCGGGTCACCGAGCCGCAGCTCGAACCGGGTGCCGAGCATGTCCTTGATCGCGGGCCGGATGTCGGCCCAGCGGTTGTTCGCGACGACGACGTGGACGCCGAAGCCGAGGCCCTGGGTGGCGAGCTTGGTGATCGGGCCCTCCAGCTCCTCGAAGTCGTCCCGCAGCGCCTTCCAGCCGTCCACGAACAGGAAGACGTCCCCGAACGGGTCCTGCTCGCGCGTGATGCGGCCCTGGCGCTTCATCGTCCGGAAGTCGGCCATGGAGTCGACCGACAGCTCGCCGAACCGCCTCTCCCGCTCGGTGATCAGCGTGCTCAGCTCAGCGACGACGCGGCGCGCCTTGTCCGGCTCGCGGCGGGCGACCGCCACGCCGCCGCAGTGCGGCAGCCGTTCCAGCGATGCGAGCGAGCCACCACCGAGGTCGACGGCGAAGAACTGGAACTCCTCCGGCGTGTGCGACAGCGCCAGCGACATCGCGATGGTCCGCAGCATCATCGACTTGCCGGCCTGCGGGCCGCCGACGACGGCGCCGTGACCAGCGCCACCGGAGAAGTCCGCCCACAGCGGGTCCCTGCGCTGCTCGTACGGGCGGTCGACGATGCCGATCGGCACCTGGAGCTTGCCGTTGCCGAAGAACCCGACAGGCGAGAGCCCGCGCTCCTCCGTGGGGTTGAGGTTCGGCAGCAGCGTGTCCAGCGAGTTCGGCTCGTTCAGCGGCGGCAGCCACACCTCATGCGCCGGCGGCCCCTGGCCGACCAGCCGGTCCACGATGGTGTCGAGCACGGTCGGCTCGTCGCCCTCGGACTCCTCTTCCTTCTTGGGCTCCGGTTCCGGCTCCGGGGCTGCTGCCGGCTGCGGCGGCGGGTCGATGTAGTCCGGCACGAACAGCTTTGGCCGCTTGTCCGCGCTGACCACCCTGGTCGCCGTCCCCGCCGCCTTGACGCCGGACGGCCGGTACGGGCCGGACACGTACAGCGCCTGGAACCGCTCCAGCGTCGAGGTGTCGTACTTGAGAAAGCCACCACCGGGCCGGGAGGGCAGCTCGAAAGCGTCCGGCACGCCGATCACCGCGCGCGACTCCGCCGCGGAGAATGTCTTGAGGCCGATCCGGTACGACAGGTGCGAGTCCAGCCCGCGCAGCTTGCCCTCTTCCAGCCGCTGCGTGGCGAGCAGCATGTGCATCTGCAGCGAGCGACCAAGACGTCCGATCGCGACGAAGAGGTCGATGAAGTCCGGCTTCGCAGTGAGCAGCTCGGTGAACTCGTCGACCACGATGAACAGCGCTGGCATCGGGTCGAGGTCGGCGCCGTTCTCCCACGCCTTCTGGTGCTCCCAGGCGTTCTTGAAGTTGCCGCCGTCCTTGAGCGCCTCCTGCCGCCGGTTCATCTCACCGGCCAGCGCGTCCCGCATGCGGTCGACCAGCGTGACCTCGTCCGCCAGGTTGGTGATGACGGCCGAGACGTGCGGCGCCCGGTCGAGGCCGAGGAACGTCGCACCACCCTTGAAGTCCACCAGCACGAAGTTCAGCGACGTCGACGAGTGCGTCGCCATCATCGCGAGGACCACCGTGCGCAGGAACTCCGACTTACCGGAACCGGTCGCGCCGATGCACAGTCCGTGCGGCCCCATGCCCTCCGCGGCGGCTTCCTTGATGTCCAGCGACACCGGCTGGCCGTGCTCACCGACGCCGAACGGAACCCGGTAGCGGTCCCTGATCGGCCGGGGCCGCCACGCCTGTTGGACGTCGAAGGACATCGGGTCGCCAGGAATGCCGAGCAGCTCGAGCATGTCCGGATTGGACAGCAGCGGCGACTCCTCCTCTTCGTCGCCGCCTGCGCTGGTGCTCATCCGGAACGGCGAGATCCGGCGGGCAAGCGACTCCATCTCGATGAGGCTGAGCTCGTCCTGGCTGCCGAACCACTCGGTTCCGCCCGCGTTCTGCGCGCCGAGCTGGGTGTCACCGACGACCATCCGCAGCCCACGGCGCGCGGCAAGCTTGCCGAGCGAGCCGGAGACGTCGATCATCGTGACACCCGCGATGCCCTCCTCGATGATCAGCCGCTCCTCCTTGGTGAGGTCAGCCTCGTCGAGGATGACCACGATGTGCGGGCCGTCGCTGTATGGGGCCTTGCGCTGGAATCGCGGCCGGGGGCCGAGCTCGTCGGCGAGCCACTCCTCGATCTGCTGCAGCGAGCCGGACATCAACCGCATTTGGCCGATGCCGTCGGTGTGCGTGGGGTGCTGCGCGTGCGGCAGCCACTTGGCCCACTCCCAGTGCTCCTTGGCACGGCCGGCGCTGGCGATGGCGACCAAGACGTCTTCCGGGCTGTGCAGAGTAACCAGTTGGGCGATCATCGCCCGGGCGAACGCGCGGCAACGGTCGCGCTCGCCGCTGAGGCTGATCGCCGCGAATCCGCGTATCGAGATCTGCGTCGGCAGGTCGCGGACGAGCGAGTTGGCGCGGGTGAACCGCCGCAGCGCGAGGGTGGCGATCGGTTCGAGTTCCTCGATCGGGCCGGTCTGCGGCGGGACGAGCCTTGTCGCGAGCCGGTGCGAGCTCTTGCCGACGCGCAGGTGAAGGAAGTCCTTGTCGTTGACGCGCCGCTCCCACATCCTGCGGCTGGTCACGATGGACAACAGCGTGCGCGGTTCCGGGTGCACCCACTCCAGCGCGGCATGCTGCTCCACCATTGCCTCGCGGGCGCGCTCGCGCATCTGACCGAGGTAGCGCAGGTAGTCCTTGCGGTCCTCGTTCATCTCGGCCTTCTTCTGGCCACCGCCACGGCCGCCGCCCGCGAGCATGCCGACCATCGAGATCATCATCATCAGCGGCATCATCAGGAACATCGGGTTGCTGAACCCGCCGCCGCTTGACTTCATGGCCGTGAACATGAACGCGACCATCCCCAGCATCGCGACGATCATCACAACCGGAAGCAGCTTCTGCACTATGCTTCCGGGGATGTTCCTGGGGATCTCCGGTGGCGGCTCCAGGTGCACTTCGCCGCCCGGTGTACGTGGCGCCTGCATACGTGGCGCCCGCTTGAATTGCACCGTGCTCACCGAAAGACCCCTCTTCAACTCGGCGACTCCGATCGCGGACACGGTATCGAACCGGCGGCCGTCATGGGTGCCGGGCGCGGAAATCCCCACAGGGCATATCCATATCGATGCAGTTGTGCAGGTCAGCGCGTCGCGTTGCGCCAGGGCCGGTCGAGCGGGGTGCCGGCGAGGGTATGGGGCCACTGCCGCCGACCGGGCGGGGCGATCTGCCGGTCGGTTTTCTGCGGGTTGGCGACGATGTCGACGTAGCGGATGGGGTCGGCCTCGACGGCTCGCTCCAGCAGCCGCAGGAACAACAGCCCGCGTTTGCGGGCGGTGCGCCGGTTGAATCGGAAGATGAATTCATCCAAATAGGACTGGAGATGGTCGGACTCGACACGGCCCTGATGGGTGCCTTCCAGCCATCGCTTGGCGAGGCTGAACAGCCGGTGCACCCCGGGCAGCAGCTGGTGCGCCTTGAGCCCGGAACGCTTGACGTTGATGGGATTGTGCTCGTACTCGGGGTCGGCGAGCGCGTTCGAGTAGCTGGAGAACGCGTCGCTGATCACGACGCTGCCCGGGGCGATGTTCTCGGTGACGAAGTCCTGGATCGCCCCGGCTTTGGCGTTGGCGATGATCGCCAGGCGCGCTCGACCGAACCCTCGACGACCGTCAGGTGCGCGTTCGATCGCGCCCACTACCAGCACCTTCCCCTCGGCGCCGCGGCCCCGCTTGCCGGGCTTGTTCTTCCCGCCGATCAGCGTCTCGTCGACCTCGACCTGG
>WHUD01000029.1:35706-39005 GCA_009377385.1 Actinophytocola sp. | reverse complement strand
CGGCTGCCGACCCAGGTGCCGGGCACCGCGACCACCAAGCAGGACGCGGCTGACGCCCAGCGCACCATCGGCATGGGCGCGATCGCCGTGCTGCTCGCGCTCGCGGCGTTCACCGCGCTCGCGGGCGGCGCCGAGCTGTGGCGCTACGCGCTGCTCGTCAGGAGCAGGGACGACGTCCTGAGCGCCGCCGTGGTCAAGGCGTCCGACACCCTCGTGGTGTGGGTGTACCTGGCGACGGTGCCGCTGCTCTCGCTCGCCGCCGTGACCCTGACGTTCGCCTGGCTGCTGCTCGCCCGCACGGCGGCAGCGAGGCGATCCGGTTACGACCCGCCGCGCTCGCTGCTCAGCGTCATCCTGCGGGTCTTCGCGCCGTGGCCTGCTGTCGGGCTCGCGCTCGGCCTGCTGTGGCTGGTCGCAACGCTGATACCTCCGGTGGAGCAGGTCGCGGTGACGCTGATGCCGGTGGTCGCGCTCGGCGTGCTCGCGGTCTGCCTCGCGCTCGCCGGCCCGGTCGTCGTCGAGCTGGAGCACGCCGCGCTCGGCAACGGCGGCGGCAGGCCACGGCCGTCGTGGCTGGCGCTCGCGTGGTGGGCGGCGTGGGTCGGCAACGGCGTGCTCGTCGCGCTGACGGCGATCTGGCGTTCCCGCGATGGCCTGCAACAACAGGCCGATGCCGTGGTGATGACGTCGGCCACTGACTTCGCGGCCGCTGTGCTCGCGGTGCTGACCGTGCTGCTGATCCGCAGGGTGATGGCACTGCTCGCGCCGCGCTCGCTGCGTCCGCCGAGGCAGTTCCGTGTGCTGGGAGTGCGCGGCGCGCCCGACCCGGAGCTGCGAACGGCGCGCCCAGCGGGTGCGCGCAGGGCGCTGCCGGGTAGCGTCACGCACGGGCGGCCTGCCCGAGCACCAGCGCGATGACGACTTTCCGAGGAGGACGGACGTGGGCAAGGGTTCCCGCAAGGCACGGACGGCACGCAGGGCAGAGACCAAGCGCCGCAAGGTCAGGGACGTCTTCGTCGGCAGGCCGTTCGAGGGGCTCGCCGCAGAGCCCGAGCTGATCGCGCTCCGGGAGTTCGTCCCGTCCGCGACCGCGACGTTGACCCTGGCCGACTCCGGCGGCAAGGACGTCACGCTGGCGACCGTGCTGCCCGGCGCGGCGGCCGCGATGGTGCGCGACGACGGCGAGCGGCTCATCGGGTTGCAGGTGCAGACCCGGTCCTCCGACATCAGCAGGGACATCGGCCGCTCGCTGCGCTGGGTGCTTGACGCCGAGCCGGGCGCGGTGCTCGCCGCGCCGGACACCACAAGCGAGCCAGGTGAGAACGAGCGGCTGCAGGACATGCTCGTCGCGGACGCCGAGCTCGAACCGCGGTTGCACGAGGACTTCTCCTGGTGGATGGATGCCGACGCCGAGCCGACCGGCGAGGTCGCGCTGTCGCTAGAGCGGGCCAACGCCGCGATCCAGCCGTCCGAGCGCATCGGGCCCGCCGCGTACTGGGTGCACGCCGGTGAGAAGGCGCACCTGCGCTGGGTGCGGCAGGAGGACGAGAACGACGTCCTCAAGGCGCTGGCGAGGCTCTCGGTGCGGGACGAGCTCGCGCTCGGCGATGACTCCCGGTACGCGGGGTCGTTCCGGGCGCATGGCCTGCTTGTCCCCGTGTGGGACCTCGACCCGGACGCGCACGCGCGGGAGTGGATCGAACCGGCCAAGCAGCTCGGCGAGCGGCTGGTGGACGCGCTGGCGAGCCTGAAGGACCAGCCGCTCGACGCGGCGGAACGTCGCGCGCGGGACGGGCTGATCGGCCGCCAGTTCACGCTCCGTTGACCAGGAGGCTTCGGTGAGAAACGACCTCGCGGACTTCGGAGAGTTCGTCGAGGCCGAACTGCCTGGACTGCTGCGCTACGGCTATGTGCTCACCGGGAACCCGCACGACGCATCCGATCTGGTGCAGACCGTGCTCGAGAAGATCGGCTCGAAGTGGCCGAGCATCCGGCGTAAGACGTCCGACCCGGTGGCCTACATCAGACGGTCGATGGCCAATGCGCACATCAGCAGATGGCGCCGCGTCAAACGGGAGACGCTGGTTGCCGAAACCCCTGAACAACGCGAGCATGCCGACGTCGATCCGTTCGAGCACGAACCACTCGTCCGTGCGGTACGGGAATTGCCACCGAGGCAACGTGCCGTGATCGTGCTGCGTTATTACGAGGGACTCTCCGAAAACGAGATCGCGAAGACACTTGGAATAAGCACGGGAACGGTAAAAAGCCAAGCAAGCAAGGCGATATCGACACTGCGGACAAAGGTCGCAGAACCGATCGAGAGCGACGGATGAAAGGAGGCCGGACGTGAACCAGCAGGACGACACCGACTTCACCGACGGCCTGCGCGCGTCGCTCTCCGACGACCGGTTCGCGCTGACGCCGACGGCCTCGGCGCGGGAGACGATCGTGGCCGCAGCGCGCACGCGGCGCAGGCGAAGGGAGGCCGCCTACGTCACCGGTGGTTCGCTCGCCGTGGCTGGCGTGCTACTCGGCGGGTTCCTGCTGGTCAGCCCGCAGCACCCGGAGGGAGGGACGACGCTCGCCGAGGACACGCCGTCGATGCCTCGGACCGCCGAGGCTGGGGCGGAGGCCCGCATGGAGTCCGCGCCGGAGCCGCGCGCCGTGCCCGACAAGGCGACCGCCCAGCGGGAGATGCTGGACGCGCGCGACGAGGCAACGGTGCGGCTCCAGGTCGGGCCGGACGGGTACCGCGCGCTCCGGCTAGGCATGTCCTACGACGAGATCCGCGCGACCGGCATGCTCGCCGACCAGGACGGCCCCCCGCCGAATAACTGCGCGCGTTACCGGCTCTCGGGCGCCGACGTCGCGGTGCGCCACATCCTGGTGTCCGAGAACGTCGGGCTCGCGGCCGTCGTCGCGAACAAGGCGCGTACCCCTGAAGGCGTCACCATCGGCTCGACGCGCGCCGAGCTGGAACGGACCTACGACGCGGCAGAAGCCGACGACCCAGGGAAATATCTGATCCCAACCGGCAAAGGCGGCTACTACCTGTTCCGGGTCGACGGTGAACGGGTCAGCGAACTGGCACTCGTGGCCAACAAACATGACTGCGGGCTGCCCTGACGTACGTCAGAGCAGCCCGCAGGGTTCGCGCTGGTGGGTCTTCCGTCAGAGCGCGCCGCCCGCGACCGTCGGCATGGTGGGATCGCTGCCGCCGCCGTCCTTCTCGCGGTTGAGGAACTGCTCGACCTCGAACATGTTTCCGTTCGCGCGCTTGGCGACATTCAGCAGTG
>WHUD01000029.1:0-35696 GCA_009377385.1 Actinophytocola sp. | reverse complement strand
GCCCGGGCGCGGATGGCCGGGAACTCCTCGGCCTTCCACCGCTCGACGGCTTCCGGGTTCTGCTGATAGGCCCGATGCAGCGGCCGCTGCGGCGACAGCCCCATCGTGCGCAGCAGCCGACCCACGCTCACCGCCGACAGCGCCACCGAGAACTCGCGACGGATCACCTGCCGCACCATCTCCCGCGTCCACAGCGCGAACTCGAAGTGCAGCTGCCGAGGATCGCGGCCCACGATCAACGCGTACAACCGCGCGATCTGCTTACCGGACAGCTTCGGTGGTCGACCCGGTACCGGCTTCGCCTGCAGCGACTCCGTACCGCCCTCGCGGAACTTGGCCAGCCAGCCATACACGGTCTTGCGGTGCAAGCCCAACGCCCGCGCGACGTCCTCAGGATGCGCACCAGCCTGAACCTGCTCAACCGCCCGCAGCCGCAGCACCTCGAGCGTTTGATGATCCAGCTTCCGGCCGTCGTTATCGCGCATACACGGATCTTGCCAGATCACGCCAATCAAGTCGACCTACTTATGAATCCGTTAGTAATTCGACACTAACCCCATTGCCGAACGCATTTCCACCGCATTTCCGTGAGTTACGTCAATTGTGTGTCACACTTACTTAGGAAAGGGTGCGCTCAATTTACTGTAGTTAGGCTTTCCTTTCCCGGTGTAAAAATCGCGCGAAATGGGGCACGACATACAGCGCGGCCCGCCCCTTCCCGAGCCGAGTTCCGATCCGGTGATCGGCAGCACCTCGATGCCTGCCTGCTCCAGCCGCGCGTTGGTCTCGACGTTGCGCTCGTAGCCGACGACCGTGCCGGGCGCGATTGCGAGCGTGTTGTTGCCGTCGTCCCACTGCTCGCGTTCCGCGGTCACCGGGTCGAGTCCGGTGTCGATCACGCGGAGGTGGTCGATGCCCATGGCGTCGGCGGCAGCGGTGAGGAACGGCGCTGGGCCGTCCACCCGCAGCCCGGCGTCCTCGCTGCGCAGGGTGTAGGCGATCAGCTCGTCGCTGGCGAGCGGATACATCACGACGGCGTCGGTGTCGACCATGGTGCACACCGTGTCCAGGTGCATGGTGGCCCTGCGCTGCGTGATCGGCACGGCGAGCACGGTGTGCGCGAGGTCGTCGGCGAACACCGACCTGGCAAGCGACTCCGCACCGGCAGCCGTCGTCCGCTCACCGACGCCGATGGCGACGACGCCTGGCGCGAGCAGCAGCACGTCGCCGCCCTCGACCGGAGCGTGGTGGGAGCCGTAGGCAAGCTCGGTGTCCGCGAAGCGCGGGTGGTGGTCGTAGATCAGGTCGAGCAGCGACGTCTCTCTGCGCCTGGCAGGCATGGCCAGCGACGCGACCGCTACGGTGTCCGCGATCCACACCGATGAGTCGCGGGTGAACAACAGGTTCGGCAAGGGATCGATGGCGAAGTCGTGCGGGTGGTGCATCTTCCGCACGAGCGACGCGCCTTCCGCGGCAGGCAGCTCCTCGAACGTCATGCCAGCGATCAACGTCTCCGCGACTGTGGCGGCGTCCACAGTGGACAGATAGGAGCTGAGCACGTCCGCGAGGTCGGTGCCGAGTCTGCGCCGGTCGACCGCGGCCCGCACACCGGCGTCGTGCGCTGCGGGTTCGGCGAGCGCGGTGCGCAGCATGTCGGTGAGCAGCAGCACCTCGACGCCCCTTGCGCGGAGCACGTCCGCGAACTGGTCGTGCTCCTCCTGCGCGCGGGCGACCCAGGGGATCGAGTCGAACAGCAGCGTGTCGTTGTTCCGTGGCGTGAGCCGTTTCAGCTCGTCGCCCGGCCGGTGCAGCAGCACGGTGCGCAGCCGCCCGACCTCACTGTCCACACGGGCCAGCGGACGTTCGGTGTCAGTGGTCACCTTGGTGAGCGTAACCGCGCTACGGCAACCAGGGCAGCAACGGCTTGAGCAGCGCGTAGCCGACGAACGCGATGAAGTCCAGCAGGGTGTGCGCGAGCACCAGCGGCCACAGCCGGTTCGTCCGTTGCCAGACCCTGCCGAAGATGAGTCCCATCACGATATTGCCGAAAAACCCGGCGGCGCCTTGATAGAGGTGATATGCACCGCGTAGCAGCGACGAGATCAACAACGACGAGTTCGCGGACAACCCGAGCTGTCGCAGGCGCGTGAGGAGGAACCCGACGAGCAGAACTTCTTCGGCGAAGGCATTGCCGAAGGCGGACAGCGTCAGCGTAACCGGCCGCCACCAGGTCTCGTCGAGCAGCGAGGGAACAACCGCGACGCTGAGTCCGAGCCGCCAACTGATCAGGTACAACACCAGGCCCGGGATGCCGATCAGCGCGGTGAGGCCGACGCCGATGCCGACGTCGCGGCCACCTATCCGAAGGGGAAGGCCGATCTCGGGGAGCTTGAACCCGGCCCGCCAGAGCAGGTACAACCCCAATGCACCCCACGCGATCAGCTGACCGGCGCCGAGTACCTGCATGAGGAGGTCGATCGTGCCGATTTCGGCCTGCGGGCGGTTCAGCGCGACCTGCTGGTCGGACAACGCTCCGGCACGCAGTAGCGCCTCGACCAGTGAAAGGAGGCTGCGCAGCGCGGAGAGACCGAGCGTGATGGCGAAGACGATGACGACTTCGACCACGATGGCCCTGCGCTGTCCGTTGTCAGTGACCACGTTGTGTGAGGGAACAGGTGCTGGTACCAGCCAGCCGCGAATTTTGCTTAACACCGTTTCACGTTCGCCTTGTAGAGGAGGTAGTGCCTGGTCAGAGGGGTGAGAGCGGTCGGCTCATGCTAACGGAGCGCAGTAAAACCGCAGCTAAGCAACCTATTTGTTATTCCGTCGGTATAGCGTCCGGGCTGCAACCTATAACGCATGAGGATTAGCCCGACCTGCCGAGAGGAAGGATAAGTCTCGTGGCGCAATCGTCAGCTGTCGAGCCCGATACAAGCGGGCCACAGCCTTGGTACAAAGCAATACATGGGCCGGTGTTCTGGCCGTCAGCGATCATCATCGCAGGGTTTGTCCTCTTCGCGGTGATTGCCCCGAGCACGGCGAACGAAGCCATCACGAATGTCCAGACATTCATCGTCGAGAAGGTGGGTTGGTATTACACCATCATCGTCTCGCTGTTCGTGGTGTTTTCGCTCTGGGTCGGGCTCGGCCACTACGGAGACATCAAGCTCTCCCCACAGGAAGAAGAACCCGAGTTCCGCCTTGGTTCCTGGTTCGCGATGCTGTTCGCGGCAGGCATGGGCATCGGTCTCGTCTTCTGGGGCGTCGCTGAGCCGCTGAACCACTTCGCGAACCCGAAGCCAAGCATGGGCGTTTCCGCCGATGCCAATGCGGCGCGGTTCGCCGGTGAGGGCGGCGCAGAGTCGACCGGCATTGCGGTGAGCAACACCGACATCGCCGAGCAGTCGATGGTGCAGACCTTCCTGCACTGGGGCATCCACCCGTGGGCGATCTACGTGGTCGTCGGCCTCGCGGTCGCGTACATGGTCCACAGGAAGGGCCGCTCCGTGTCGATCCGCTGGGTACTCGAGCCGCTGCTCGGCGACCGGGTGAAGGGCCCGATCGGTGACGCGGTCGATATCGCCGCGATCTGCGGCACGCTGTTCGGTGTCGCCACCTCGCTTGGCTTCGGCGTCACCCAGATCGCGTCAGGGCTGTCCTTCCTCGAGATCGTCAACGAGCCGAGCGACCTGCTGCTCGTCATCCTCATCGGCAGCATCACGCTTGTCGCGATCATCTCGGTGGTCACCGGTGTGAAGCGAGGCATCAAGTGGCTGTCGAACACCAACATGGTGATCGCCGGGCTGCTCTTGGTCTTCGTGCTCATCGGTGGGCCGACGCTCTACCTGCTCCGTGACTTCGTCGAAAACATCGGGCTCTACCTGCAGAACCTGCTGCAACTGAGCTTCGACACCACTGCCAACGAAGGCGCGGCCGGCGCCACGTGGCAAGGCAGCTGGGCGATGTTCTACTGGGGCTGGTGGATCTCGTGGGCGCCCTTCGTCGGTGTGTTCATCGCGCGGATCTCCCGTGGCCGCACGATTCGTGAGTTCGTAGCCGGTGTGCTGCTCGTGCCGACCGCGCTGTCGTTCCTGTGGTTCACCGTCTTCGGTGGCACCGGTCTGTACCAGGAGCTGTTCGGCGCGGGTGGCCTCGTGACGCTGTCCGATGGTGCGCCGACGGTGTCCACAGAGGGCTCGCTGTTCACCGTGCTTGACTCGATGCCCGGCGGGACGATCATCGTGGGCGTCGCGATCATCCTGATCGTGCTGTTCTTCGTGACGTCGTCGGACTCCGGTTCGCTTGTGGTCGACATGCTCGCCTCTGGCGGTGACCCGGAACCCCCGACGTGGAGCCGCGTGTTCTGGGCCTCGATGGAGGGGCTCGTCGCGATCGCCCTGCTGCTGGCAGGCGGGCTGGACGCGCTGCAGATGATGGCGATCGTGATCGCACTGCCGTTCAGCGTCGTTATGCTCGCGATGTGCGTCGCGACGTTGAAGGAACTCAAGCAGGAACGTGCGATCATGCTGCGAATACAGCGCAGGCAGCAGCGTGAGGAGATCACGGAGCACGTGTCGCAGAACCTGATTGAGGAAGGACTCGTCGAGCCGAACGGCGGGGACGGCGGTCCGAAGGCTACGGCAGGCACCTCGAGTTAGTTCATTCACCTCGGCCCCCGGTGGCGTTACTCAGCCGCCGGGGACCACGCTATGTGCGGCGAGGAACGGGCAGCCGACGAGACTTCGCATCTCGACGGCCAGTTGCTCCGGCGTGACGGCCGGGTTCCGGAACGCCAGCCGGACGTCGTGATCGCCGGTGTCCGACTCGACGCGCAGCCGCAGCCCGTACTGGTCGAGGCTGAGCGGACGGATCCTGCCGTGCCGCAGGTCGGCTGGCACGTGCTTGGTCAGCGCGCTGACGACGTCAGGGTGCTCGCCCTCGAGGTGGCGCAGCCAGTAGCGCTCGTACTCGCAGAACGGGTCCGGCTCCGCCTTGGCGAACTGGTGTGGCAGCAGCGGATGGGTGCCGTCGCTGTCGGCGAGCACCAGCGACGACGGGTGCAGGCATGCCATCCGCGCGTCATGCCCGACGTCGAGCAGCTCGGCCGCTGGACGCTCCTCAGCGAGCATGACCGCCCGGTGCCGCGCCGCCTTCGACGGCAGCAGCCGCAGCCACCCGGTGATCCACAGCAGCCCCCGCGTGCGCTCGCGCAACCCGACCGGCGCGACGTCGGTCAGTTCGAGCAGCACCGGCAGGTCGCCGCCCCGCGCGGTCGCCGTCATGACGACGAGGGGATCGTTCTCGTCGAGCAGTACGCTCGCGCCGCCGGTCTCGTGCACGTGGCACAGCCTTGGCGTCGTGACGTCGCCCGACCCGATCGCCTCCCCGGTGATCGCTCCGGTCAGCTCGTGCGCGGACGCGGGCGCGAGCCTGGCTGGCGTGCGACGCGTGGCGATCGATTTCGCCTTCGCCTCGGGGGAGGGGGCGGGCGGCCGCCTGCGTACGGTGCTGGTCATGGCGCTCCCTCCTGTTCTTAGGTGAGCCTAACCTTGGCGTGAGGCGATGGCAAGGCTCCGAAAGGAGGGGCCCACTGCGCCGCCCTCCCCCCGCGAGTCGCACCTTCAGGCGGCGCGAGTCGCACCGTCGCGGCCGATGAGTCGCACCATTCAGCGCGCCACGCCGCGCGCGACGGCCTCGATCAGCTCGGGCCGCAATCGGGTGTGCGAGATGATCGCGTCCACCGAGCCGACGTCGACGGCGCGCTGGATGCTGTGCACCGCGTCGAACTCCGCGGCGACCTGGCCCAGCTTCTCCGAACGGACGGCCGCCCTCGTCTCAGCGAGCTTGGTCGTCAGCTCCGCCCGCTCGGTGCCGGACGCCGTCGCGAGCCGCTCCTCAAGCGCGCGCACCCGCTCGTCGGCGGCCGTGCGGGCGTTGACCTCGCCAGGGAACACCACCGCAGCCGCTGGCGCGCCGCCGATCACCGAGGCGTAGGACCCCTCGACCGCGAGCACCGTCATGTTCGGGTTCAACGCCTTGGAGAACACCACGAACGCGCCGCCGTGGTAGCGCGAGATCACGCAGAACACGATCGGCCCGTCGAAGTTGACGATCGCGCGCCCGATCTCCGCGCCGTACTCCAGTTGCAGCTTGCGCATGGACTCCGGCGAGCCGTCGAACCCGGACAGGTTCGCGAGCACGACCAGCGGCCGGTTGCCGCTCGCGGCGTTGATCGCCCGCGCCACCTTCTTCGACGAGCGCGGGAACAGCGTGCCAGCCGTGTAGGTGTCGGGGCCGTCGGTGGGCGGGAAGCCCCTGCGCGGCACCGACTGCGACTCGATCCCGATCAGGCACACCGGATACCCGCCGAGATGCGCGTCGGTGACGACGGCCATCTCCGCGTCCGCCATGCCCGCCCAGCGCTCAAGCAGCGCGTGGTCGGTGTCGGCGACCGCGCGCATTAGCGTGCGGATGTCGAACGCCTTCTTGCGCTCCGGGTTCGCGGTGAAGATCTCGCCGACCGTGCGGAAGTCGCTGCCAGCCAGCTCGTGCGGATACGGCGAGATGTCGCGGTCCACCGGGTCGGACGTCGCCACCCGGCGCGGGCCTGGCTCGCCGGGCACCACGTAGGAGTGGTCGTAGTGCGACATCAACACGTCCCGCGCCCCGGCGAGGTCGGGCGCCCAGTACTGCGCCTGGCCGTTCGGGCCCATCACCCGGTCGTAGCCGCCGATACCGAAGTTGTCCTCCGCGGACACGCCGCCGGAGAAGTCCAGCGACTGCTTGCCGGTGAGCACCATCGCGGAGTCCGGCGTCATCACCAAGATTCCCTTGGTGTGCATGAGCATCGTGGCCTCGGCGTTCCAGTACGGCTGCGCGCCGACGTTGATGCCAGCCACCACGACGTTGATCTCGCCGCCGTCCTGGGTGAACCGGACAATGCGCTGTAGCGTGCGGCCGACCCAGTCCAGGTTCTCAGTGCCGGAGTCCATCGAGATCTTCGCGCCTGCCGACAGCGCGAACCACTCCACCGGCACCTGCATCCGCTCGGCCAGGTTCAGCGCGCCGATCACCCTGGCGCACTCCGGTTCGGCCAGCGCACCGAGCGCCTTCGTGGGGTCACCCAGGAGCAGTACCCTGGTGACGCCTTCCGGGTGACGTCCGGTCGGGGTGCTGACCACGCCGGTGACGATCGCTGCCGTGTTGTTGCCCTTCGGCCGTTCGACCGGCACCAGGGTGCCGCTGTCGTCCAGGTCGTACTCGGTGAACGCGCTGCCGTCGCCAGCCAGCAGCTCGGTCAGCTCGTACGGGTAGACGGTGCCGCGCCTTCGCGCCCGCCGCACCTTCTGCGCGTAGTCGTCAAGTGGGGTGATCGGGTTAGACGCCGGCGCGCCGACCGCGACGTCCACCCCGGAGCTCGGGTCGTAGGACACCCGCACCGCGACGTCGTGCAGCTCGCCGGTGTCGTGGTCGAGCTGCCGCCCGATGAACCTGACCTCCTCGATGCCAGCGCCAGCCGTGGAAGGCACGATGCGCTGGGAAAGCGCGGTCAGCTCGTCCGGCGTCAGCTCGCTCGGCGGCCATGCGTAGATCAGGATGTGGTTGGTGTCAAGGCGGTTCTTCTGCGGGCGCTGCGCCTGCACCTTTCGGATCGCGTCGAGGCACGCGGCGATCGCGCCCTCGGCCGCTGGCAGCGAGACCAGCCTGCCGTCGTTGTCCCGCAACGGCGTCAGGTCCCGCACCTGCGCCATCGCAACCAGCCGCTCGTCGGACGGGGTGTTCGGCGCGACGCAACGGAACAGGTAGACGTCCTCGTCGGCAGAAGGCAGCCGGGTGAGGTCGAAGTTGCTCAGCCGTTGGAGTTGCAGCCGCTGTGCGACAAGCGGGTGAATACCCCTGATCAGACGCTCCTCGGTCAGCCCAGTGGTGGACGGCCGGAACGTGAAGTGGTGGTGCATCGTCGGCCCGTGCCCGCCATTGCGACCCGCCACCGTCGTGGTGACCCGCCGCGCGCGCGCCAGCTCGGGCACTTCGCTGATCACCGCGCGCAGCTCGGCGGCCATCACGTCGGCGGCGTCCGTGCCGACCGGCTGGTCCTGCCAGGTCAGGTAGATGTCGGCGACAAGGTCCGACGTGCCGTCGGCGTCCTCTGAAGCAACCTCCGCGACGGCGCGGGCAGACGTCGCCAGCTCGGCGAAGTCCGTCGCGGTGGACAGCAGCCGCAGCCGCTGCTCGTCGATGTCGAACGACGTCGCCACGAACGGCTGGCCGTCGCGCTCGAAGCAGCGGACGTCGTCCAGCCCGCGCGCCCGGTAGTAGCGCCGGGTCATGACTTCGAGCAGCGGCCCGAGGTCGCAGCCCCGTCTGCCGATGCGCTGCCCGAGCAGCCGCACCAGCGGCTCGGGACTGGCGACCATCTCCTTGATCCGCTCAGCGCGGTCCGGCGCGTCGGGGTGTTCGTCCAGATAGCGCAGGTGCTTGCGGACTCCGGCGTAGACCTCGGCGCGGGTGCGGCGCAGCATCGGCTGGGCGAACCAGCGGAAGGCGACGCTCCTGGCGAGGTCCCCGACGACGGGGAAGCGCAGCTGGGTCGCCGCGACAAGGTGCTCAACCGCCTCGCCCGCGGTGAACCGGGCGTCACCGACCGGCGGCGGGTCGGTGAGCCACTGCCGCAGCACCGTGGTGACGACCTCGACGTCCGCGCTGACCCGCTGCTGCGCGAGGAAGATGCGGAACACCGCTTCCTCCAGCGCGTCGGTGCGTTCGAGGTCGTCGATGCCGTAGCGGCTCAGCGCCTGCTTCAGCCGCGTCGTGAACGTCTCCGAGACGTCTGCGCGTTCGACGTCGAGGCTCTGCAGGTAGGTGTGGAAATACTCGCGCGCGCTGTGCACGCGGGTCTCCGCCTTCTCTTCCTCACCGGCCGGTTTGTTGCGGCTCAGCTCGGAGATGTCCGCGAACAGCTCGAGCAGCTCGATCTCGGCCGCCAGCCTGCCGTCGCCAGCGGCGTCGCGGTCGGCGACGTACCTGCGCAGGATGCTGCCGCCGTCGTCGGGGTCGACGTCGAAGCCGAGCAGGATGCTGCGCATGTCCTCAAGGTGCCGTCGCGCGCGGTCGGCGGGGGAGCCGTCCGGCGCTGGGGGCAACGCGAGGTCGACCGGTGCGGCCGTGGGGGCCGGCTGGTCGTCGTCATCGGCGCGTGGCTCCAGCCGTAGCAGCGGCGCGCCGGTCTCGACCTGGCTGCCTGCGGAGACGAAGCATTCCCGCAGCGTCGCGGCGAACGGCGCGCGCAGCACCGTCTCCATCTTCATGCTCTCCAGCACGATCACTGGGGAGCCGGCCTCGACCTCGGCGCCGACGTCGACCGGCGTCGCCACGACAAGCGCTGGTGACTGCGAGCGCAGCACGCCGCCTTCGTCGCGGCTGATCCGGTGCGTGGTGCCGTTGACTTCGATGAGGTGTACCGGGCCGTGGGTGTGGGTGACAAGGCGGAAGCTGTGGCCGTTGACGATCAGTCGTCCGGTGGCGACCTCTCGTTGGCCGTTGCCGCCGGAGCCGTAGCGCTCCAGCTCGGCGTTCACGGTGGTGACGTCGGTGTTGTCGGCGCCTATGCCGATGCGGAACCGGTGCGGCCCGATCTTGGCGACCTTCACGCGGTAGCTGGTGCCGCGCAGGCTGAGGTCGATCGCGCGGTCCACCTCGTGCTGCACCTGCGGACGTCCGCCGTGCGCTGTGCTGAACAGCCGCTGCCGCTCGGTGTGCTCGGCGTCCTCGTACGCCTCGATCGCGGCGGCGGCCAGCGCGACGCCGGAGTACCGATCGGAGACAAGGCCGCCCTCGGCGCGCACCCGGTCGATCCAGCCGGTGTCTGCCGTCGCGTCGACGACGTCGTCCTCGTCGAGCAGGTCGAGCAGGAAGCTCTTGTTGCTGACGCCGCCCTCGATGATCACCGTGGTCTCGCGGATGGCGCGGCGTAGCCTGCCGAGCGCCTCGTCGCGGTCGCGGCCGTACGCGATGATCTTGGCGATCATGGAGTCGAAGTCGGCGGGGATGGTGTCACCTGCGGTGACGCCGGTGTCGACCCGGACGCCGGGGCCTGCGGGCAGGTCGAGCAGCGCGATCCGACCCGGCGCTGGCGCGAAGTCGCGGTCGGGGTCCTCGGCGTTCAGGCGTGCCTCGATGGCGTGCCCCGCCTCGCTGGGCATGGTGCCGGTGAGCTTCCCGCCGGACGCGACGTGCAGTTGCGCCTTGACCAGGTCGACGTCGGTGGTCGCCTCGGTGATTGGGTGCTCGACCTGGAGCCGGGTGTTGACCTCGAGGAAGGCGAACAGTCGCTCGGTCGGTTGGTACAGGAACTCGACGGTCGCCGCGCCCCGGTAGCCCACCGCGACCGCGAGCCGTTCGGCCGACGTCTTGAGCTGGTGGATCTGGTCGGCGTCCAGCAGCGGGCAGGACGACTCCTCGATGATCTTCTGGTTGCGGCGCTGCACCGAGCAGTCCCGCACGCCCAGCGCCCACGCCGTCTCGCCGTCGGAGATCACCTGCACCTCGACGTGCCGCGCGCCCGTGACGAGGCGTTCCAGGAAGACGACGCCGCTGCCGAACGCCCGCGCGGCCTCTTCGCTGGTGCGGGTGAAGGCGTCGGTCAGCTCGTCGTCGCTGGTCACGACGCGGATGCCGCGCCCGCCGCCGCCCGCCGTCGCCTTGAGCATCAGCGGGTAGCCGATCTCCTTGGCGGCGTGCCGCGCGGCGTCGGCGTCCGCGATCGGCCCGCCGCTCCACGGCGCGACAGGCACGCCGACCTCTTCGGCGAGCTGCTTCGCGCCGATCTTGTCGCCGAGCCTGCGCATCGCATCGGCGCTCGGTCCGATGAAGGTGACGCCGATCCGCTCGCAGAGTTCCGCGAACGCGGGGTCCTCCGCGACGAAGCCCCAGCCAACCCATGCTGCGTCCGCTTTGGTGTCCTTGAGGGCGCTTTCCAGGACGGCGAGGTCGAGGTAGGGCCGGTTGGCCGCCGGTCCGAGGCAGTAGGCGATGTCCGCCTCGCGGACGAACGTCGCCGTCCGTTCGGCGTCGGTGTAGAGCGCGACGGTCTCGATCGGTTCGCCGGTCTCCGCGGCTAGGTCGCGGACGGCGTGGATCAGCCGCATCGCGGCTTCGCCTCGGTTGACGATGACGACACGGCGAAACACCGGTGAGCCTCCTGAGTGGGGACGCGCGTGGAAGGCCAAACTGTGTGAGTTGGCCAAGGGAGCCGGAACAACAACGCTGTCATGGTCAAGCGGGCAATTCCCGCTGCCTATGTGCAGCATGCCGGTTACTAGGCAGTACCGGAATGGCGATTCGCCTCACCGGCTCCCGGTCGCGTGTTGTAGGAACCCCACAAAGCAGGTAGCGCGCAGGTTACGGCGCGGGGACAGGTACGGCGTGGCGGCGTGCCGGTACAGCGCGGAGGAGTGCATCGTGTCCCCCGTTCCGGACGCTGTGTCCCCCGTTCCGGACGCTGTGTCCCCGCTCGGGGAGCTGTGTCCCGTCTCCCGGACGCCGTGTTCATCGTTCCGGCAGCCGTGTTGCTCGTTCCTTGCCCTGGCCTGCGCTGGCGGGACTTACCGGAACGCCTTGTCGTCGACTTGGATGTCGAACTTGACCGTGTCACCTTCGATGCCGGTCACCTTGGCGGTCACGCCGTGGCTCTCGCCGTCCGCGGTGAGGGTGCATCGGATAGATGCGTCGACGACGGCATCGAGACCGTTTTCGCAGGACACCGAGTCCGGGCTCCTGCCGACCGTCTCGGTCAGTCGTTCTTTCACGATCTGCTCCACTCGTTCCCGCGGCACAGCTGGCGACGTATCGACGCCGCCTTCGACGTCAACGGTGCATCCCGTGACACTGAATCCGATCAGCGCCAGTGGGATAGCTGAGAATTTCGCGGGCCGGGTGATGTGCATGTCGTCCCCCTCGAAGTCGTCCAATGTTGGCGAGCCGAAGAACACCGTAGCGATACGACGTCGTGAGCGCCGGGCAAACGACAGGAATGTGGGACACGCCGTCGAGAACGACGAACATGGCGACCCGAACGCACGACACGCCGTCCGGAGCGACGAACATGGCGACCCGAACGCACGACACGCCGTCCGGAGCGACGAACACGGCGACCCGAACGCACGACACGCCGTCCGGAGCGACGAACACGGCGTCCGGAACGGGGGGACACAGTGGCGGCGCTAGTGTGGGGCGCCGGGACATGGCGAGCGGGGAAGAGAGGATCAGGGATGGTGCGTAGGGGGTTGGGCGCGGTCGCGGTGGCGCTCGTGGGGGTACTCGCGACGGGCGGATGCGGAACGAGCACCGAGGACGTCATTTCCGTCGCGGACCTGGAGGGAGGCGTCGCAGACGCCCTGCGCAAGGCCAACACCGCACCAGACGATCTGGACTGCGAAGGTCCGGTAACGGCGCAGATCGCGGAGATCACCACGTGCACCATGACGGCGGACGGCGTCGACTACAAGGTCGAAGTCGTCGTCACGGCTGTCGAGGGCGGCACGGCGTCGTACGAGATCGAACTCACACAGGTTTCCGACTCAACGTCCGCCGAGGAAACACCCAGTCAGGCGCCGCCTTCCAAGTAGCGTTCGACGCGGTCGCGCTTCGCGTGCAACTGTCCGGTGTGGCCCGGCCGGACGTCCGCCTTGAGCACGACGCTCACCCGAGGGGCGTGCTGCTGCACGACATCCGTCGCCCGCTTGACGACGTCCATCACCTCGTCCCACTCGCCTTCCACCAGCGTGAACATGGCGTTGGTCTCGCAGGGTAGTCCGGACTCCCTGACCACTCGCACCGCCTCCGCGACGGCCTCACCAACGCCGTCGGACTCCCCGCCGAGCGGGGTCACACTGAACGCGACAAGCACACTGCCTCCTCGACGCTGACGATCACGATGCACCCCAAAGTATGGGGACAAGGCGCGCCCGCCAATGGGCAGTTCGACGTCGATTTGTCGGGAGTCGAACCGGATACGGTAAGTCACAAATCGATCTCGGAGCCCCTCTAACGGGTGAATCTCGATTGTGGCATGCTGCCGTCACGGGCGTCTGAGCGTGCATGTGGAGGGCCGATGGAATCCGAGGACGAGCTAGCGTGCCACGAACTGCTGCTCTTGCTCGCTGGTCGGTTGCCGGACGTGGCGCTCTGGCGATTCCGCGACTGGCTCGGCGAGAGCAAGCTGTCCGTGCTAGCCGGGACTTTGCCGAAGTCGTTGCTCAGGCACGGTATTGGGCTTGATCAGCGCGAACACGCGCTGCTCTCGACGGGGCTGGTGCCGCACGGCGCCGACTTCCATCAGGTCAGTTCGACACTGCGCGTAGGCGAGACCACCCGTCCGCGCTACACGTTCTCTGAATCCCCATCTGATCGAGCGAACACGGCGGACTCGGTGTCCGCGCTCCTCGACGCGGCGCTGCGCGGCAGGCCGGACGTCGGTGAGGTGCGCGCGAGTTGGCGGCGCGGCGAGAACGACGAGAAGCGGGTGCTGCTGGTGACCGCGGTCGCGGGCTGGCCACGGCTGACCGGTGAACTGCAACGTGTGCTGCGGGTGCTCGGCGACGACGAGCCGAGCATCGAAGTGCTCCCACCGAACTTCGAAATGCCCGAATACCACCGGGAAGCACTGGCGAACTCACGTCCCGTCAGTGTTGGTGCGGTCGGAGCCACGGCGTGATCGTGTCCGTACCACCCGCGAGCTGGAGGGAGAGGTCGCAAGGTGGCAAATCATGAGGGGTCAGTGACGTCGGCGCCGCTGCGGTTGCACACGGTGCTGCTGGCGCTTGCCGGCAGGATCGACGACGGCGCGCTCGGCCACGCAAGGCAACTGTCGGCGGGAGCACGGGTCGATGAGGCCGGTGAGCTGATCGCGGGAACGCTGATCGCGGGCGGGATTCCGCTGCGGCCCTGGGAACGGCACGAGCTCGGTGAGGTCTTCGCCGCGAGTGGGGCTGACGCCGCCCTGCTCGATCAGCTGATCGTCAGTGAACACGACGTCGACCCGACGCATGCCTTCATAGCCGATGACCAGCCGGAGGCGGGTGTCGCTGCGGCCATCGAACCGGTCAAGATCGCGCTCACGGACGTGAGTGCGATCCACGCGGTGTGGCGCAACACCGCAGCGGGCCGGGTGCCAGGCCAGGTGCCGCAGCGTCTCGTGCTGCTCGAACTCGGCGCGCAGGGCAGCCCGCCCGCGACGACGCACCTTGTCGCCGCCGCGCTGCGCAACGCGGGAATCCGAGCTGCGGTTGAGGTTGCGTCCGCTGACGTCGCGTGGACCACCTACCACCAGCAGGCCCTCGCCGCTGCGGTGCCGATCGTTGTTTATGGTGCCGAGAGTGCGCCGCCGCGCGAGCGGCCTCGGCAAGCGCATGCGCCGGCACCCGCGCCCAGCACGGAGCCGGCGCCCGAGCCGGAACCGCGCGCCGAGTTGGCCAGTTTCTTCGCGGCGCAGGAGAAACCCGCGTTTGGTGCGCACTCTGCTCCGGGTTTCAGCAACGGCGAACCTGCGCCGACGAACGCCGCAACGGACGGCGTGAACGGGACCAACGGACACGAAGCGCCGCGCAGGACCAACGGGCATCATCGCGCGCATCGGCAGCCCGCCGATGCGTTCCGGCCGAACTCGGTCGCCGAGCAGGCGCCAGCCGAGCCGCCGCGCACTGATCACCCGGTCGAGCCGTCCCGCAATACACATCCGGTGGAGCCACCTCGCGTTGACAGCGTCGTCGAGCCGCTCCGCGATGATCACTCGGCTGAGCCTTCTCGCGGGAATCACGCCGTCGCGCCGCCGGTCAACACTCCGGCCGAACCGCCTCGCACCGATTACCCCGCCGAGCCGTCTCGCACTGAGCACGTCGCTGAGCAGGTTCGCACTGAGCAGCCGGTCGAGGCGCCTCGGACCGGTCATCCTGCTGAGCCGACCCGTGCCGACAGCCCCGTCGAGCCGCAGGCACCCGGTGGCAACCAGGTGCTGAACTTCCCTGAGTCGGCGGTGGAAAGCACGACGGAGATGTCGAGTAGCGACGCAGAGAGGCTCCATCAGGCCCTACGGGAAGCCGAAGCCGCTGATCGCAACGCGACCCAAGCGGTGCAGCGGGAGGTACAACGTCCCGCTGACGCCGAGGCCCAGCTCAGCGACAGGGACAGGGAGCTGTTGCGCGAACTGCACGCGGAGCTGGCCAAGCGCGAGCGTGAGCAGGCGGCGCAGGTGAAACTGAACGGCTGGTACCGGCCGGGCGGCTGACGGGCGCGGCACACCGCGCAACGCGGCGCCTCGAATGGCGAATACAACATCGCGAGCGACGAGCACGGCGGCAGGAATGGCGAATACAACATCGCGAGCGGCGAACACGGCGGCAGGAGCGGCGAACACGGCGGCAGGAGCGGCGAACACGGCGGCAGGAGCGGGGGACACGGCGCGGGTCGGCTAGCCTCGCGGGAGTGGAACACGATCCGTATCTGTGGCTGGAAGACGTCACAGGGGACGAGTCGCTCGACTGGGTGCGCGCCCGCAACGCCGACACCCTCACCGAGCTGGCCGAGACGCCGCGCTTCGCCGAACTCCGCGACGACATCCGTGCTGTTCTCGACGCCGACGACCGCATTCCGTACGTCGCACGCAGGGGCGAGTACCTCTACAACTTCTGGCAGGACGCCGCGCACCCGCGCGGGCTCTGGCGGCGGACGACGCTGGAGTCGTACCGCGCGGACGAGCCGGACTGGCAGCTGCTCATCGACGTCGACGCGCTCGCGGAGGCCGAGGGTGAGAACTGGGTGTGGCAGGGCCCGAAGGTGCTGCGCCCCGGCTACGACCGTTGCCTGGTGCAGCTCTCGCGCGGCGGCGCGGACGCGACCGTTGTCCGCGAGTTCGACCTGGACACGCTGACCTTCGTCGACGACGGCTTCGCGCTGGACGAGGCCAAGAGCCAGATCGGCTGGATCGACGCCGACCACGTCTTCGTCGGCACCGACTTCGGCGATGGCACGCTCACCAATTCCGGCTACCCGCGCATCGCCAAGCGCTGGCGGCGCGGCACGCCGCTGTCCGAGGCAACCGTGGTGTTCGAGGGCAAACCGGACGACGTCGCCGTAGTCGCCTACCACGATCCGACGCCCGGCTACGAACGTGACTTCGTGGCCCGCGCGGTCGACTTCTATCGCACCGAGTATTACCTCCTCGACGCCGATGGCGGCCTCACCCGTATCGAGGTGCCAGACGACGCCGAGATCGACGTCGAGCGCGAGTGGCTGCTGGTCGAGACCCGTTCCGACTGGACCATCGGCGACGTCATTCACCCCTCGGGGGCGTTGCTGGTCATCCGATTCGACGACTTCCTCGCTGGGGACCGTGAGTTCACCGCGCTGTTCGAGCCGGACGAGCACACCTCGCTGAGCTACCACGCGTGGACCCGCAACCACCTGATCGTCGCAACGCTCACCGACGTCAAGAGCAGGCTCGACCTGCTCACGCCGAGCGAGGGATGGCGCAAGGCGCCGCTCGCGGGCGTGCCCGACGTGGGCACGGCGGACATCAGGGACACCGATCCCGATCACGGCGACGAGTTCCTGCTCGACATCAGCGGCTTCACCCAACCGGCCACACTGCACCGGGGCGTGATCGGGGGCGAGTTCGAGACGCTCAAGCGCGCGCCCGCGCGGTTCGACGCCGATGGCCTCGACGTCCGGCAGCACTTTGCGATCTCCGACGACGGCACCCGCGTCCCGTATTTCGTCGTCGGCGCGCCGGAATCGAATGGGCCGACGTTGCTCACCGGTTACGGCGGATTTGAGATTTCACTCACGCCGTCCTACAGCGGAATTATCGGCCGGTCTTGGCTGATGCGCGGCGGCACTTACGTCGTGGCCAATATCCGGGGCGGCGGTGAATACGGACCGCAGTGGCATCAATCCGTACAGAAGCGGAACCGGCTGCGGGTGTACGAGGATTTCGCCGCGGTCGCGCGCGACCTCGTCGAGCGCGGCATCACCACTCCCGGTCGGCTCGGCATCGAGGGCGGCAGCAACGGCGGACTGCTCACGGGCGTGATGCTCACCCGCTACCCCGACCTGTTCGGCGCGGTGGTCAGCAGCGTGCCGTTGCTGGACATGCTGCGCTACCACCTGCTGCTAGCCGGGGCGTCCTGGATGGCGGAGTATGGCGACCCTGACGACGTCGAAGACGCGGCTTACCTGCTGAAATACTCGCCATACCATAACGTGGCGCCAGCAAGGACGTATCCGCCGACGCTGGTGATGACGTCGACGCGCGACGATCGGGTGCACGCCGGCCACGCGCGCAAGATGGTAGCGCGTATGCGCGAGTTCGGCCACGACGTCCGGTACTACGAGAACATCGAAGGCGGCCACGGCGGCGCTGCGGACAACGAGCAGCGGGCGGTCAAGTGGGCGCTGGTGTTCGAGTTCCTGTGGCAGCGGCTGGCACGCTGAAAATCGAACGCCGACGCGCGGAAAAATGAAAACGGTCGCGTTGAAATCGTGGTTGAGGCACGCCGAAAAATCGGACGACCACGCGACAAAAATAGCGATTCGCAATTCCAATAATATGGACCCCCGCAGCCCCTTTCCGATAGCGTGGAATGGAAAGGGGATGCAGGTAATTGATGACTGCCGAATTGCTCGCGTTCGCGAGCGCCTTCGCGCTGGTCTTCGCGGTTGAGCTACCGGACAAGACGATGGTGGCCAGTCTCGTGCTGACGACGCGCTATCGGGGGCTACCGGTGTTCGCCGGGGTCACCGCGGCGTTCGCGATGCACGTCACGGTCGCCGCACTGTTCGGTGGCGCGCTGCGGTTACTGCCGGGCGCGCTGGTGACCGGCGGGGTCGCGCTGCTGTTCGGCATCGGCTCGTACCTGCTTTTGCGGGAGGGTTTCGCTCCGGTGCGCGACGGCGGGGAGGACGCCAGTCGTCAGGGCGCGGGCCCGGTGTCGTTCGTCCGGGCCGCTTTGACGTCGTTCGGCGTCCTCTTCGCCGCCGAGCTGGGTGACGCCTCGCAGCTCGCCACGGTCGGCCTCGCGGCGCGCTGGGGTGAGCCGCTGGCCGTCGGCCTCGGCTCGTTCGCCGCGCTGGTCGCGGTCGCGGGCATCGCGGTGCTGGTGGGCCGCAAGGTCCGATCCCGCATCGACCACCGTCTGCTGCACCGAATCTCCGGCGCGGCGTTCGCCGTTTTCGCCCTGATCGCAGCCGTGCAGACATTCGCCTGACATCGACAGGGCACCAGTCGTTTGACACCGGCGGACGCTAGATAGACGCTTGTATAAGGTCCCATCGAAGCAGGGAGGCAGCGATGGCGCGACGGCTCAGCGGACGAGAAGCACTACGGCTGCTGCCCACGTTGCGCGCCGACCCGCTCACCGCCATCTCCGAGCTGACCCGAGCCCACGGCGATCTGGTGCGCGTGCCGCTGCCGCGTGGCAACCAGCTCGTGCTCACCTCGCGCCCGGAGCTGGTCGGACACGTGCTGGTCAGCAACCAGGACAACTACCGCAAGGCGCGTACCTACCGGCCGCTGACCGAGGTGCTCGGCAACGGCCTGCTCACCAACGAGGGCGAGAGCTGGGCGCATCAGCGCAAGCTGGTGCAGCCGATGTTCGCCCGCAGGCGCATCGACGCATTCGCCCCCGCCATGGTTGACGCCGCGAGCACGGCCATGGACCGCTGGACGGCACTCGGTAGCGGCAGCGTCGTCGACGTCGCTGACGAGATGAGCGCGCTCACCCTCGACGTCGTCGGACGTGCCCTGTTCAGCACCGACCTCAGCGGCGAGGCCAGCCAGATGGCACCAGCGCTGGAGACGGTTCTCGAGTCATTCGTGAAAGTGGTGCGTCACCCCCTGTTCCTGTTCGTGCCTGACTACCACCGCTGGCCGACCCCTGCGCGGCTGCGGCTGCGGGCGCGGGGCGCCGAGCGGCACCTGCGCAGCGTCGTCGACGGCCTGATCGCCCGCCGCCGCCCCGAAACGCCAGGTCGCGCCGAAACGGCAGACCGTGCCGACTCGCCAGGCCGCGCGGACAACGACCTCCTCGACGCCCTGCTCGCCGCGCGTGACGACGACGGCAACCCGCTCGACGAACAGCAGATCCGCGACGAGCTGATGACCTTCCTCCTCGCCGGGCACGAGACAACCGCCAACGCCCTCGCCTGGACGTTGCTGCTGCTCTCGCGCCATCCGGACGCGCGCGACCGGCTCGTCGCCGAGGTCGACGATGTGCTCTCCGGCCGCGCGGCGACCGCGGCCGACGTCACCAAGCTGGAGTGGACGTCGGCCGTGCTGTCCGAGTCCATGCGGCTCTACCCACCGGCGTGGATGATCGAGCGGGAGGCGCGGGACGCCGATGAGCTCGACGGCATCCCGGTTCCCGCTGGCAGCATCGTCGCGACGCCGCCGTACCTGGTGCATCGCAACCCGGACCATTGGCCGAACCCGGAAGGATTCGACCCGCATCGCTTCCTGCCCGGCGCCGCGGGCCGGCACCGGCTTGCGTATCTCCCCTTCGGTGGCGGGCGGCGGCAGTGCATCGGCGGTGGCTTCGCGATGCTGGAGGCGGTGCTGCTGCTCGCCACGATCACGCAGCGGTTCGAACTCGATCTCGTACCGGGGCACCAGCCACAGGCGCTGACGGCGGTCACGCTGCGTCCCGCCAACGGCATCCCGATGACCCTGCGCCCCCGGACCAACGCAGCCTAGCGGGAGATCACCGCAAAACGCGAGCCAAATCGGCTGCGGAAGTCACCACTCGCGGGCCAATTTCGTCCGCGTCGAGCCGATGCAGTGACACCACGCCAATGCTGGCGCGTAACCCCATCACCTTGCGCACCGGCGCGGCGACGCCGAACGCGCCCGGCTGTAGCTCGCCGACCGTCGACACCCACTCTGGGTCGTCCTGTCGCAGCGTGATGGCCTTGCCAGCGGCGCCCTTGGTGATCGGGTGCTGGCTGCCGATCCGGTAGCCGACGTGATAGCTCGTCCACGACGGCTCCACAACGGCGACGGCCTGCACGGTGTCGCCGTCCGCGATGGACAGGTGCGCCGTCGCGCCGACGTCCTCGGCCAGCGAGCGCAGGATCGGCGTCGCGGCCTCCCGCAGTTGCGGCAGCACCCGGTCGGCCAGCCGCAGCAGCCCGACGCCGAGCCGGACCTTGGTGCCGTCCCGCCACACCAGTCCGCGCTCGACGAGCGGGCCGAGCAGCCGATACACGGCCGCCCTGCTGACGCCGATGCGTTCTGCCAGCTCGGAAACGCTGCAGGCCTGGCCTTCGGCGTCCGCGACGGTCTGCAGCAACGCCAGCCCGCGGTCGAGCGTCAGCGAACTGCCTGAGCTCGCCGTGCTCATGGCTGGCGCCTCTCGGTCACAGCAGGCCAAGCTCCTCAAGGTCGGCGATGGCCTCTGAGAAGGTCGCCGAGCCGTAGCAGGCGAACAGCTCCCGCACCGCCTTGGCGGCCGAGTCGCTCAGCTCGCTGGCCTCGGCCGCGAGCGCGGGGCCGTCTGTGGACTCCAGCGCCCCTCGGATGTCCTTGCCAGCTAGGCAGCGGCCCGACGCGACCAGCAGGTTCAGGAACCCGTGGTGGGTGAAGCCGCTCTCGGAGTCGACGTGCCTGACGGCGCGGTGCAGGCTGTTGGTCGCCTTGAACGACGCGCCGGTGACGCCAGCGACGACAGAAAAGAAGTCCGCGACCTCGTCGACGCTGGGGAAGTTCTCCTCGGACAGCCCGCCGCAGCGGATCTTGGGCCAGCTCCCGTGCTCGATGACCTTGCGGACGCCGTCGAGCCAGCCCTTGCCGCGCCTTGGCTCGACGACGCGGACGACGTCCTCCGGCACGAACTCGGAGACCCGCTCAAGCCAGACTTCGTCCACATCGGACGGAGCGGGCATTTCGACCATGCGCAACGTGAGCAGCTCGGTGCGGGACTCGACGATCGAGATCGCTTTCGGCACGCCGCCGAGGCCGGTGTCGATGATCAGCGAGAGCGGCAGCGGGGTGGCCGGCTTGATCTTGATGATCTCGGTGATCAGCTCTGGCAGTCGGGACGCGGGGCACAGGAAAAGGCCGAGCACGCCGGAGTGGTTGCCCGCGCGGGTGTCGAGGTAGTTGTGCAGCGCTTCTGACATCGACGCCGTGCCTGGCGGGAAGAGCGCGGAGTCATCGACGAGCCTGGTGAACAGGGGTGGGATGCCGCTGGGGCCGGGTGGCGTGAATTCCACTGCGCTTGACACGACTGACACGCTAGTAGCGTACTATAGTCGAACGAAGTGTTCCGATTATCGGACAGATTGTGTTGCGGTGAATGTCGCCTTCACTGCACTGAGCGCAGCGAAAGCGTCATTCACCGCATAGACGCGTGTACTCCTGGAGATCGTTATGCCGTACTACCGGAAAGTCGGCGAGATACCGCCCAAAAGGCACACCCAGTTCCGGTCGCCGACCGGCGGCCTCTACGCCGAGGAGCTGATGGGGGTCGAGGGGTTCTCCTCCGACTCGGCCCTGCTCTACCACCGCTACCTGCCTACATCGATCGTCGGCTCGGACCCCGTTGACGACGACCGCGGCCCGATCGCAGCCAACCACCCGCTCAAGCCCCGCGCCTACCGCACGCAGGACCTGACCTTCAAGCCGGACGCCGACGCCCTCACCGCGCGGCGCAGGCTGTTCGGCAACAACGACGTCACCATCGGCTTCGCCGTCGCGAGCGAACCGAGTCCGCTGTACCGCAACGCCGAGGGCGACGAGCTGCTCTACATCCAGGGTGGCGCAGGCACCGTCGAGACGATCTATGGCGCCCTCGACGTCTCCGACGGCGACTACGTCGTGCTGCCGACGTCAACGACGTACCGGGTCGTGCCGGGTGCCAGTCGGGGTGGTGGGCAGGACCACGATGTCCCAGAGCCGTTGCGGTTGCTCTCCCTCGAGGCGCGTGGGCACATCGGACCGCCGAAGCGCTACCTCTCGGCCAAGGGGCAGTTCCTTGAGCACGCGCCGTACTGTGAACGCGACCTGCGCGGGCCGACCGAGCCGCTGGTCGTTGACGGCCCTGACGCCGATGCCGACACCCAGGTGCTCGTCCGGCATCGCGCCGGGCTGACCCGGTTCACCTACGATCACCACCCGTTCGACGTCGTCGGCTGGGACGGCTGCCTGTACCCGTGGGTGTTCAACATCGAGGACTTCGAGCCCATCACCGGTCGGGTGCACCAGCCGCCGCCGGTGCACCAGACGTTCGAGGGGCCGAACTTCGTCGTCTGCTCGTTCTGCCCGCGCAAGGTGGACTACCACCCGCTGGCGATCCCGGTGCCATACAACCACGCCAACGTCGACTCCGACGAGCTGATGTTCTACGTGCGCGGGAACTACGAGGCGCGGAAGGGCTCCGGCATCGACATCGGCTCGATGTCACTCCACCCGTCCGGGTGTACGCACGGGCCACAGCCCGGCGCGGCGGAGGCGTCCATCGGCGCGGAGTTCTTCGCCGAGACGGCGGTCATGGTGGACACCTTCGCCCCGCTCGACCTGGGCGAGGCGGCTGACGCCTGCGAGGACACCGGCTACGCCTGGTCCTGGTCCGGCCGTTCCCGGCCGTAGCCGTGGGGTTTGCCCGGTGGACATCGTGGATATCCACAGTGCATGACGACCAACCCAGAACCAGGCCGTGGCCAGCACGGCGAGGTGATGATGACGGAGCGGCCGCCCGCGCGGCTCGGCTTCGTGCGGGTCGTCAACGGCGTGATCAGCGTTGCGACCGGCCTGTTCGCCGTTGTGCTCGCGCTGCACATCCTGCTCGTCATCGGCGAGGCCAACATGCAGAACGACTTTGCCCAGTTCGTCACCAACTTGGCGAAGTCGGTCAACCTTGGCCTCGGCACGCTGTTCCCCATGGCCAACGCGAAGCTGGAAGTGCTGTTCAACGAGGGCATCGCCGCCTTGCTGTGGCTGGTGATCGGCGCAGGGTTGACCACGCTGCTCGCGCGCATCTTCGTGCCGGAAGGCGAGTCTCGCGCCTGGTATCGGCGCACCGTGCGCTGATACCAGCCGCGTAGATGTCGACATGTGGCCTTATGGGGACCGGGCCACATGTCGACATCTCCAACCTTCTAGTGCGGGTGCTCGTGACGGCGTAGCGCGCGCTCGGTGCGGTCGGACTCCCGTTCCGCGGTACCGAGTTCCAGCTGCGCCGCCCGTACCGCGTTGCGCGCCAGCTTCTCGTACCGCTGCGCCTTGACGAGCTTCGCGCGCAGCTCGGCGACCTCCTCGGTGGCTTCCCCTGCGCGTCGTTGTGCGTCCGCCAGCGTCGCGGCGGCCTCGTCCCGCCGCGCCTTCGCTGTCTCGGCATCCCGTTCGGCTCGTTTGCGCGCTACCCGCCTGCGCTGGAGTTCGTCGGCGCGGACGGCGGTGCGGGTGGTGTCCTCGCGGGTGCTGGACGCCGTCCGCGACGTGCGCCGAGCGCCGCCGGACGACTGCTCGCCGGGCTCGGGCTCCTCAGGCGTCCGCTGTGCGAGCGTGCCCGCCGTCAGCCACTGCTGCGCGTCTGACGGGTCAAGCGGCGTCGCGAGCCGTCCTGCCGCCACCAGGTCCGCCGCCTCGCCGCCAGCCAGCGCCGCCTGCAGCGTGGCGTGCACCTGATCCGTGACGGCGTCGCTGACGCCGAGCCCCGCTTCCCGCCCGATCTCCCGCGCGGCCAGCGTCAGCGCGTCGACGGTCTCGCGCCGCCGCACCGACAGCTCCCGGAGCCGCCCGCCAGCCAGCTCCTCGTGCGCGGTGCGTAGCTCCTGGCCGAGCGCCGCCAGCTCGGCCAGGTCGTCGGGGCGCTCGCGGGCGAGCCGGTTGACCAGCCACGCCGCCAGCGTCGGTTTGCGCAACGCCTTGATCCGTGCGGCCACCGACCGGTCGTCGGCCTCGGCCGCACGGGCGTTGCGCCTGCGGATGAACTCCTCGCGCGGGCCGCCGTAGAGCTCATCGGCAACGGCATCGAAGTCCACGGGTTCAGAAAAGCACACGTTGGCCGCACTCGCCGCGTATCTACCTGTGGACAGCGCGGCGTGGCGCTAGCTGTGGACAGGCGCACCCACCAGCGCCTCCACGGACGGGACGCCGAGCGGCCGGGCGTGCGTGCCGTCCGCGAACCGCAGCCGCAGCGACCCGACCGTCGCCTCCGCCTTCGCCCGCGCGTCCGCACGCGACGCTGACGACACGACGACGTGGCCGAGGTAGGCGTCGTTGCTGCGTGGTAGGCCAGCCCGCGCGGGCACCGAGAGCTGCCAGCGCACGACGTCCGGATCGACGTCGAGCGCACCCGTGCCAGCGACCCCGACGACGGTGCCCGGCCGGGGCGAGATCACGAAGAACACGGCGGCGCTGCCGACGTCCGTGGCTTCGTGCTCCCTGGGCGGCTGCCCGAGGCTGAGTCGTACCAGCTGCTCAAGCGGGTGCACCCCGGTCACCAGGCGCAGCAGGTCGAAGATGTACCCGCCCGCCTGCCGGGGATTGATCTCGATCAGGCGCGGGCCGTCGCTGGTCAGCCGTAGTTCGGTGTGGCTGAGGCCGTGGCGGTAGTCGAGCGCGGCGAGCACGTCCCGCACGTAGGCCTCCGCGTCGGCGACGTCGGCCGCCGGCAGGTCGGCCGGAAACATGTGCCCGGACTCCACGAACGCGGGCGGCCCGGCGAGACTCTTGTCGGTGATACCCACGATCGTGGTCTCACCGTCCCTTGCGATGGCCTCGACGCTGACCTCGGCCCCCTCGACCAACCGCTCCAACAGCACCACACGCTCGCGCGCCTGGCCGCGCGTGTTGTGCGCCTCGGCCGTGATCTCGTGAAAGGCGTCCTTGAGCGCGGCATCGTCGTCGACCCGCTGCACCGATGTGCCCGAATTAAGGTCGACAGGCTTCGCCACGAGCGGATACCCGAGGCTCGCCGCCGCATCCCGCGCCGCGTCGTAGGAGTCCGCCACCGCGAATCCGACGTTCGGCAGTCCCGCGGCGTCCAGCGCCTGTCGCACCCGGTGTTTGCGGGTCGCGGTGTGCAGCACGTCCGGCGGCGCGCCGGGCAGGCCCAGCTCGTGCGCGATCGTCGCCACCGTGGGCAGGTAGTAGTCGCACGTCGTGAGCACGCCGTCGATCCGGCGCCGCGACGCCACCGCGCGCGAGGCGGCGCTGACGGCGTCCGGGTCGTTGGTGTCGGCGCGCACGATCTCGCTGGCGTTGCCGCGCACCGGATGCCGCGTACCGGACGACGAGTCCGGGTACAGCGCCGGATCTTTGGTCAGCAGGACGTAGTCGTGGCCAAGCCGCCTGATCAGCGGCGGCAAGCTGTGCCCGGTCGAGCGCAGCCAGCTTTCCACCATGAGGAGCGTTGCCATGTCACTCGTTAGCAATGCCAAGAAGGCCGGACGTGGGCCGACGGGCTACCGTGTCGCCGCATTGCTCGTCGGTGCGCGTACGGTCGGATTGGCATCTACAGACACAGACGAAAATGATGTTCATGAGCAGGATGATGCCATAGCGAATGGTCCACTCGCAGGCCGGATCACGCCCGCGACCAGCCGAACACAGTATGGGGATGGCACGGCACGCCGACGGGGCCGATACTGGAGGAGTGCGTATCCGAACGGCTCGTGCCGACGAGCTGCTTGCACTGCAGGACATCGAGCGTGCCGCTGGCCGGTGTTTCCGTGACATCGGGATGGCGGAGATCGCCGACGACGAGCCTCCCACGCTGACCGAGCTGGCATATTCCCACCGCAACGGCGAGGCATGGGTGGCAGTCGGGCCCTTCGGCAGGCTGATGGCGTATCTGATCACCGATGTCGTCGACGGCAACACCCACATCGAACAGGTCTCGGTGCATCCCGACTTCGCGCGGCGCGGCATCGGCAAGGCGCTGCTCGACCACACCGCCGATGCGTCGGCGCGCTGTGGCATCGAGGCGCTGACGCTGACGACGTTCGCCGCCGTGCCGTGGAACGCGCCGTACTATCTGCGCTGCGGGTTCCGCGAACTCGACCTCGCCGAGCTGACGCCAGGCCTGCTCGCCATCCTCGAGGCGGAGCGGGCCAACGGCCTCGGCAAGTGGCCGAGAGTCTGCATGCGGCGCGACCTGCTACCGGCCATGGTGCCGGTGGGTCAAGCCGAACGCCGCAGGGCTGGCGCTGGCTGAGCTAGCCGCACTGGACAGAGTCAGCTGCGCTGGCTGAGTTAGTCGTCTGTGCTGACCGGATGGAAGTAGCCCATCCGGGACGACGCCAGGTCTGCCGCCTCGCGAATCACCGGGGTGAGCTTGCGCAGCTCGTCCTCGTCGAGGCGGTACGAGGGGCCTGACACGCCGATGGCAGCCACGACCGTGCCTTCCGCGTCGCGGACGGGGGCCGCCGCGCCATTGAGGCCCTCCTCGAACTCCTCGACGGTGGTGGCGAAGCCGTTCTCGACCACCCTGTCCAGTTCCGCACGCAGCGCGCCTGTGTCGACGATGGTGTTCTCGGTGAACCTCTCCAGCTCGCCGGACAGCAGCTCGGCGCGCTGTTCTTCCGGCAGGAACGCGAGGAACACCTTGCCGGGCGACGTGCCGTGCAGCGGCGTCTGTCTGCCAAGCCAGCTTCGGCTCACCACCGTGGAACTCGACACGATCTGGTCGATCGTCACGCACACCGACTCCTCGAGGACGGTGAGCGTGACGGTCTCCTCGGTCTGCCGCGCCAGCCACTCGCAGCCGAACCGCGCGTTCTGGGTCAGGTCGGGATCGACGCTGATGCCACGCGCCAGGTGCGCGAGGCCAGCGCCGAGCCGGTACTTCCCACTGTCGGTGTGCTGCTCGACGATGCCACGCGCCTCCAGCGTGTTGAGCAGCCGAAACGCGGTCGACTTGTGCACCCCGAGCTCGTTTCCCACCTCGGTGACGCCCGACCACTCGTTGCGTGCGAGAAACTCCAAGATGGTGATCGCCCTGTCGACGGACTGCACACCGCCGGGCTTGCGGTCATCATTAGGGGAGTTCACGACCTTTGAGTCTAGGGCACTTCCCTCGGGCGGATGTCGGCCCACACAAGATCACGTCTTTGACCGGGCATTAATCTCCGCCAGAACCGCGGGCAACACCTCGTGGACGTCGCCGATCACGGCGTAGGTCGCCCTGCGCACAAGGGGTGCCTCAGGGTCGGTGTTGACCGCCATGATCACCTTGGAGTCCATGCAGCCGACCCAGTGCTGCGTCGCACCGCTGATGCCGCACGCGAGGTACAGGTCGGGCGTGACCTTGGTGCCGGTGAGGCCGACCTGGTCGCTGTGCGGGCGCCAGCCGTTGTTGGTCGCCACCCGCGAGCAGCCGACGACGCCGCCGAGCCGCTCGGCAAGCTCTTCGAGCACCCGGTAGCCGTCCGCGCTGCCGACACCGCGCCCGCCGGAGACGATCACCGGCGCGGTCGCCAGCGTCATGCCAGCGCCACGGCTGGCGCGTTCCACCACACGGGCCTGCGTCGTCGTCAGCTCTGGGAAGAACTCCCGCACCTCGCAGGACTCCACCGGACCCGCTCCGATGTCGCCGGAGACGCCCTGGGCGATGGTCAGCAACGCGGGCGTGGCCGTCAGCTCGGCCTCCTCGAGCAGCATCCCGCCGCCGCGCACCCTGGTGAGCAGCCACGGCTCGCCGGTGGTGACCTCGACGCAGTTCGTGGCCAGCGGCAGCCCGGCGATGGCCGCCGCGTGCGCCATCGCCTCGGTGACCGCGTCGGAGCTGACCGCGAGCACACCGTCCGGCCGCAGGTGCTCGATGAGCTGCGCCAGCGCGTCACCACTGGCGGCGGGGGCGCAGTCGGCCAGCTCGTCGTGCGTGATCCGGTGCAGCGTCCGCACGCCGCGTTTGGCCAGGTCGTCGACGTCGCCGCCGCCGAACGTCGCGACATCGACCTGCTGGCCGAGCGACTGCGCGAACGCCAGCATGTCCAGCGCGGCGGGAGAGTCGTCCAACACTGCCAGGATCATGTGATCACCCCGATCTGTTCCAGCACGTCGACCACCCTGGGCGCGGCGTCGGCGCCGTGGCCGAGCACGATCGCCTCCTCGCGGTCGTCGTTCGGTTGCCGCAGCCGCACCTTGCGCAGGCCCCCCGGCTCCGGCGTGTACGGCACGACGTCGATGCGCGCCTTCTTGGCCTTGAGCCTGCCAGGCATGCTGGGGTAGCGGGGTAGGTTCAGGCCCTCCTTGACGGCGGCGGCAGCGGGTAGCGGCAGCCGGTACACCTCGACGCCGTCGGCCACCTCGCGGCGCAGCCGCGCGGCCCCATCGTCGATATCGATGCCCTTGATGCCGCCGACGATCGGCAGCCCCAATGCGCGGGCAACCCTGATGCCGACCTGGTAGTGGCTGGCGTCGGCCGACTCGGTGCCGAACAGCACCAGGTCGTAGCTGGTGTCGCCGACGGCGTGCACGATGGCCGCCGCGGTGGCCTCCGGGTCGAGCTCGGCCGCGCCGACGTCGACAAGCACGCCCCGGTCGGCGCCCATCGCGATGGCGTAGCGCAACTGCTCGTCGGCCTCGGGTGGCCCGACGGCCAGCACCGTCGCGCTACCGCCGTGCGCCTTGACGATCCGCACCGCCTCCTCGACGCCGCACTCCTCGTGCGGCCCGATGGTGTGGCCGAGGTAGCGGGTGTCGATATCCGTCGCGTCGTCGGTCAGCGGCACCTTCGCGCCCGGCGCCGGTACCCGCTTGACGCAGACAAGCACCTCCATGGCGCACCTCCGATCAGGATTTCATCCGCTCGTCGTCCGGGTCGAACAGCGGGGTGCGGCCGACGCGGGCCACCGTCACCGGGTACTGCTCGGACATGTACTCCACCAGCAGCCGCTCGCCCTCGACGGCGTACTCCGGCGGCAGGTACGCCATCAGCAGGTACGCGCCCAGCGACGGCGCCGCTCCCGCTGTGGTGACGTAGGAACCCCTGCCCTTGCGGTCGACGATCCGCTCACCGTCGCGGGCCAGGATCGGCTCGCCGCCCTGCGGGTACCGCGCGATGCCGGACGCGCTGGTGTGATCGTCCACCGTCAACGTGCAGAGCGTCGCGGCTGGCCCCGACTCGCGGGCAGCCAGGTACGCCTCCTTGCCGATGAAGTCGGCGGACTTCACCTTCGGCAGCGCGAGGCCGGCCTCGACGGCGTTGTACTCCGAGTCCAGCTCGGCGCCCATCAGCCGATAGCCCTTCTCCAGCCGTCCCGTGGTGCCGTAGACGCCGATGCCGGCCGGGACGATGCCGTGCGGCTTGCCCGCCGCCGCGATGGCGTCCCACAGCCGTTGCCCGTGCTCGAACGGCGCGTGCAGCTCCCAGCCGAGGTCGCCGACGTAGGACACCCGCAGCGCCAGCACGGGCACGCCGTCTACCACGATCCGCTTGGCGGTGCCGAAGCCGAACGCCTCGTTGGACACGTCGTCCGGGGTGGCGGCGGTGAGGATGTCGCGGGCGCGCGGACCCCACAGTCCGAGCGTGCAGACCGCCGACGTGATGTCCGCGAACGCCACCGAGCCGTCGTCCGGCAGGTGCGAGCGGAACCAGAACGCATCTCGCGCGCCGTCCGCGCCGCCGGTGATCACCCGGAAGTGCTCGTCACCCAGCCGGACGATGGTGAGGTCGCTGCGGAATCCGCCATTCGGGGCAAGCACCGGCGTGTAGATCAGCCGCCCGACCGCCTTGTCCACCTGCCCCATCGCCATGTGCTGGAGGTAGTCCAGCGCGCCGGGGCCGGAGACGTCGAACTGCGCGAACGCGGTCAGGTCGATCATCGCGGCCCGCTCCCGCATCGCGAGGTGCTCGGCGTTCGTGATCGGGGACCACCACCTGCCGTCCCACTCGTGCG
The DNA here is from genome assembly GCA_009377385.1 of Actinophytocola sp. Lineage (GTDB taxonomy): Bacteria > Actinomycetota > Actinomycetes > Mycobacteriales > Pseudonocardiaceae > Haloechinothrix_A. The sequence goes on along the minus strand of WHUD01000029.1, from coordinate 5,804 downwards.
GGCGATCCGGCACGCCGAACTCCTCGACCAGCGGCCGGTTCGACTCGTACCAGTGCGGCCGCTCCCAGCCACCGACCTCGAAGAACTCCGCGCCCGCCTCGACCTCACGGGCATAGAATGGCGACAGCCGCTGCTTCCGGTTCGACGCCCACTGCTCGCGCGGGTGCACGATGCCGTAGATCTTGTTGAAGCCCTCGTTGGCGCGGGCGATCACGTGGTGCTTCGTGCGCTGGTGCTGGTAAAACCGCGCGATGTCGGCGCCGTGCAGGTCGATCTCCGGCGTGCCGGTGGTCATCCACTCGGCCATCATCCTGCCGACGCCGGGGCCCTCCTTGATCCACACGGCCGCCGCCGACCACAGCCCGCCGACCTCGGGCGACTCGCCGAGCACCGGCGCGCCGTCCGGGGTCATCGAGAGCAGGCCGTTGATCGCGTGCCGCACCCCAGCTCCCGGCTCGTTGAGGATCGAGCCGAACAGCTCTAGCGCGTCCTCCAACTGCGGGTCGAAGTCGTCCTGGGTGAACGGGAGCTGCGTCGGGGACAGCGCCGCCGCCTCGATGGACGGGATCTCGTCCGGCGCGTGCAGTATCGGCCGGTGCGCGTAGGAGCCGATCTCCAGGTCGGCGCCGCTCTGCCGCTCGTACATCAGCGCATCCATGTCGCGGACGATCGGGTAGGCGATCTCCGTGCCGGTGCTCGCCAGCTCGGGGATCGGCCCGACGTCCATCATCTGGTGCACAGCCGGGGTGAGCGGGAGATGCGCGCCAGCCATCTTGGCGATGCGCGGGCTCCACACACCGCAGGCAACGACGATCCGGTCGGTGGCGATGTCGCCCCGGTCGGTGTGCACCGCCGTGACCCTGCCTCGCTCGGTGCTGATGCCGCTGACCTCGGTGTTCGCGGACACCGTCAGCGCGCCGTGCGCGATGGCCTGCTCCCGCATCAGCGCCCCGGTCTGCAACGGGTCAACCACAGCGACCGACGGCGTCCAGAACGCGGCGAGGATGATGCTGGGGTCGACGAATGGCACCAACTGCGCCACCCGCTCCGGCGTGATCAGCTCGGACGGAATGCCCCACGCCTTCGACGACGCCAGCCGCCGCTTCAGCTCCTCGACGCGCTCGGCGGTGCGGGCGATCTCGATGCCGCCGCAGGTGGTGATCGTGCCCAGCTTCTCGTACTGCCGCATCGACTCCAGCGTCAGCGCGGTGATCTCCTTCGAATGGTCCACCGGGAAGATGAAGTTCGATGCGTGCCCCGTCGAGCCGCCAGGATCGGGCAGCGGCCCCTTGTCGAGCAGCACGATGTTGCGCCAGCCCAGCTCGGCGAGGTGATAGGCGACCGAGTTCCCGACGATCCCCGCGCCGATGATGACGACGTCCGCGCTGCTTGGCACGTTCGATGAATCCGTGCTCATGTCGATCAACTCCTTAGGACAGCCCCACGACCTGCCCGGTCTCGTCGATGTCGATGTGTTCGGCCGCTGGGCGCGAGGACAGCCCTGGCATGGTGCGCATGTCCCCGCAGATCGGATAGATGAAGCCAGCGCCGACCGACGCTCTGACCTCGCGCACCGGCAGCCGCCAGCCGGTCGGCGCGCCCTTGCGGGAGGGGTCGGCCGACAGCGAAAGGTGGGTTTTGGCGATGCACACCGGCAGCGAGCCGAAGCCGTTGCGCTGGAAGCTGTCGAGTTGCTTGCGTGCGATGGCTGAGAGGTCGATGCCGTCCGCGCCGTACATCCGCCGCGCAACGGTGTCGATCTTGTCTTCGAGCAGCAGGCTGTCGTCGTAGAGGTAGTGGAAGTGCGACGGCTCCTCGCAGGCTTCCGCGACGACCTCGGCCAACTCGGCAGCGCCTTTGCCGCCCTTGGCGACGTGCGAGGACACCGCCGCGCGCACACCTTCCGACTCGGCGATGTCCACGATGGCCTGCTTCTCGCTGTCGTAGTCGGTGGGGAAGGCGTTGATCGCGACGACGGGCGTGATCCCGTGCGCCTTGATGTTGGCGATCTGCTTGCGCAGGTTGGCCGACCCGGCGTGGACGTCGTCAGGGCTCTCGGCGAGCATCTCGTCCGGCAACGGCTTGCCTGCGACGACCTTGTGCTTGCCGGAGTGCGCCTTGAGCGCGCGCACCGTCGCCACGATCACGGCGGCGTCCGGCGTCAGGCCAGACGCCCGGCACTTGATGTTGAAGAAGCGTTCCGCGCCCATGTCGGCGCCGAACCCGGCTTCGGTGATCAGGTAGTCGCCGCCGTGGATGCCGATGAGGTCTGCGACGACGGACGAGTTGCCGTGCGCGATGTTTCCGAACGGTCCACAGTGGACAAGCGCGGGCGTCTGCTCGATGGTCTGCATCAGGTTCGGCTTGAGCGCCTCCCGCAGTTGCACGCACATCGCGCCAGCCGCGCGCAGGTCCTCCGCCGTGACCGGGATGCCGTTGTTGTCGTAGCCGACGACGATCCGGCCCAGCCGTGTCCGCAGGTCGGGCAGCGAGTCCGCGAGTGCGAGCACCGCCATCACCTCGCTGGCCGCTGTGATGTCGAACCCGGTCTGCCGAGGGATGCCGTGCGGCTTGCCGCCGATCCCGGTGATGATCTCCCGCAGGTCGCGGTCGTTGACGTCGAGCACCCGCCGCCACGAGATCGAGAACGGGTCGATGTCCAGCGGGTTGCCCTTGTGCAGGTGGTTGTCGATCATCGCGGCGAGCAGGTTGTGCGCCGAGCTCACGGCGTGCAGGTCGCCGGTGAGGTGCAGGTTCACCGACTCCATCGGCGCCACCTGCGAGTAGCCGCCGCCAGCAGCGCCGCCCTTGATGCCGAACGTCGGCCCCATGGACGGCTGCCTGATGGCGATCACCGCGCGGTGTCCGATGTGGCCGAAGCCCTGGCCGAGGCCGACGGTTGTCGTCGTCTTGCCCTCGCCGAGCGGGGTCGGCGTGAGCGAGGAGACGACGACATAGCGGGCGCGCGGCCGGTCGGCAAGCTCCTCGATCGCGTCGAGCGAGATCTTGGCGACCGAGCGGCCGTACGGTTCCAGCAGGTGCTCACCGATGCCCATGTCGGCGGCGACCTCGGTGAGCGGTCTCAGTGTTGCGCCACGGGAGATCTCGATGTCGGTAGGCATGCGTCCCCTCCTAAGCCGCCCGCCGGTGCGTGTTCCGTACCCAGCGGGCGGTCGCCGCGACGTGGTTGAAGGTGTAGAAGTGCAGGCCGGCCAGCGAGCAGTCGCCCGATGCGACTCGGCTGGCGAGCTTGCGCACCAGGCCGTCCGGCCGGTAGCCGCCCGGACGCAGCAGCTTGCCCGCGACGCTGGTGTTGCCGCGCGCGAACCGCAGCGAGTCCCCGACGCCGATCTTCAGTCCGACGCGGAGCAGCTTGGTGATGTCGACGACGCCGGGCATGCCGACCACCACCGGCAGCGTGACGCCGTTGCGCTGGGCGTCCGCCGCGAACCGGCAGATGGCGTCCGCGTCGAAGCAGAGCTGCGTGACGGTGTAGGTGGCGTACTCCTGCTTGGCGAGCAGCGACGTCCACAGCGTCGCGCCGTCGATGGCGTGGTGGCCCTCCGGATACGACGGCACCCCCACCTCGGCGGGCAGCTTGCCCAGCGACGCCATGGCGCGCAGCAGGGCGAGGCCATCCGGGAAGTCGCCCGCGGGCTGTTCACCGTCGCCGCCGACGACGAACACCTCGTCGATGCCCGCCGAGGCGAGGCGGTCGAGCACGTCGGACAGCTCGGCGCTGTCGTGGAACTGCCGTGCCGCGAGGTGAGGCACGGCCCGCATCCCCTGCGCCGCGACGTCCTCGGCGGTGTCGATGGTCGCGTGCAGGCCCTTGTGCGGCGATGCCGTGACGGTGACGACCGAGCCTACCGGGAGTTGCTCGGTCGCCTCACGCGCTCTCGGTAGCGGCAGAATTTCGTAACGCGGCGCCGCAAGCAGCGGGGCGACGGCCCGCCGCTTGCGTGGCACCTTCGGGAGCGGCTGGTTGCTCATACCGCGTCAGCCCTTCGGGGTTTCCTTGCGCGGGTCGATGAAGGGCTTCTCGACGACGGTGCCGGTCCGTAGTCCGGTCGGCGTGCGCACCGTGACGGTCGAGCCGAGTTCGGTCAGCTCAAGCGGCAGCATGGCGAGCCCGATGTTGCGCTCGAGCCGTGGTGAGTAGCAGGCGCTCGTCACCCTGCCGACCGGCTCGGTCGAGCTGGCGAAGACGTCGAACGGCTCGATCATGGAGCCATCGTTGTAGGTGCCCAGCGGGGGGCCGTCGATCTCGACGCCTGCCATGCGGCGGGTGATGCCCTCCGCCTTGATGCGGGTGAGCGCGTCCTTGCCGATGAAGTCGGCTTCCTGGTCGAGGTCGACCATCCAGTGGTAGTCGTAGCCGACTTCCAGCGGATTGGTGTCGAGCGTGATGTCGCTGCCGTAGGCGAGCATGCCGCCCTCGATCCGGCGCATGTGGCACGGCCCGATCGGGCGCATCCCGTGCGGCTCGCCCGCCTGCCACACCGCGTCCCACAGCCGTTCGGCGTCGCGGGAGGCGTTGTAGAGGTAGATCTCGTAGCCGATCTCGCCGGAGTAGCCGGTGCGGCTGACGACGACGTCCATGTCGTCGACGGTGAAGTCCCGCAGCCGGTAGTAGGGCACGTCCAGGATCTCCGCGCCGAACAGTTCGGACATGACCTGCTTCGCCTTCGGTCCCTGGACCTGCACCGGGGCGACGTCGGCCTCCCGGATGCGGACGTTCCAGCCGCCGGCGTTCGCGAGGCCCATCGCCCAGAGCCCGACGTCGCTGTCGGCGAGCGAGAGCCAGAAGCGGTTCTCCTCGACCCGCAGCAGCACCGGGTCGTTGATGATGCCGCCGTCCGGCGCGGTGATGAACACGTACTTGCACTGGCCGACGTCGCACTTGCTGAGGTCACGCGGGACAAGCATGTTCGTGAAGTCGAAGGCGTCCGGGCCGGAGATCTCGACCTGCCGCTCGACGCCGACGTCCCACAACGTCACGCCCTGCAACAGCGCCCAGTACTCGCCGATGGGGTCGCCGTAGTGGCGGGGGTGATAGGTGTGGTTGTAGACGCTGTACGCGGCGACGCCGTGCGCCCGCGACTTCCAGAAGTACGGCGACTTCCTGAGCCGGGTGTAGAGCATCACGGCCGGCTGGTCCACCGCCGTCGCTGGGTAGGGGTGTAGCACGTCTGTCATGGGAGACACCTCGCTGTTGCGCCTGGGATATCCGGATCGGGAGATGTGAAGACTGAGGGCGGCCGAAGCCCGGGGCCTGTTGTGTGCGTTGCGTATCGCACATCGGTTGTGTTCTACGCAACACCAGTGTGGAACTGGATTCTTCTTCGCGTCAAGTGATGGCGGTTGATCCATTGGTGGGACATGGGGCTGCGACGGTGCAGTTCGGGCGCGATGAGCTACCTCGGCGACACCGGCGTCAGCGCGGAGATCTGCAAGCCGGAGCCGAACAGGGCGTCGCCGCGTGGTGGGAGCGGGTGTCAGCGCACGAGCTGTTCCTGAGCGGGGTGACCAGCGCATGACGCCGGCGGGCGGTCCTCAGGCGGTGCGCGTCGGTACCGGGTATCCCGGCTGGTCGGCCTCGGTGTTCCTGGCGAACGGCGGCTGCGACGGCCAGCTGTAGTGGTACTCCGCCGCGATCGCCTTCCTGAGGTTCACGATCAGACGTGCGGCGTCGTTGGGTTCGAGGTACACGGTCTCGCTTTGTTCACCCACCCGAAGCGCGATGTTGATCTTGCCGTTGGCTTGCGCCAGGCTGACGACGACCGGGCACGGGCGGCCCGATG
>WHUD01000299.1:272-1080 GCA_009377385.1 Actinophytocola sp. | reverse complement strand
GCACGTCGTCGACACCATCCCCCGTACCCCCGTCGGCAAGCCGGACTTCCCGGCGATCACCGCCGTCCTCGATGGCACCTGACCAACCGGAGGCACTGTGGAACGCACGATCTACACCCAGGACCACGAGGACTTCCGGGCCCTGGTCCGGGACTTCATCACCAAAGATGTCGAACCCGTCTACGACGAGTGGCTCAAGGCCGGCGTCGTTCCCCGAGACGTCTACCGGCAGCTCGGCAAGATCGGCGTGATGGGCGTCCAGATACCCGAGGAGTTCGGCGGCGGCGGGCAGGACGACTACCGCTACAACGCCGTGATCCAGGAGGAGATGGCCCGTGCCTCGGTCACACTCGGCGCGCTGCGGACCCACCTGGACGTCGTACTGCCCTACTTCCTCGGGCTGTGCAACGACGAGCAGAAGGGTCGCTGGTTCCCCGGGCTCGCGAACGGCGACCTCTACACCGCCATCGCGATGACCGAGCCCGGCACCGGCTCCGACCTCGCCGGCGTGAAGTCCACGGCGAAGCTCGACGGTGACGCGTATGTCCTCAACGGCGCCAAGACGTTCATCACCGGCGCCTGGAACGCCGAGTTGGTGATCGTGCTGGCCCGGACGTCCGAGGTGGCCGAGAACCGCCGCAAGGGGCTCACGCTGCTCGTCGTCGAGGAGGGCATGGCCGGGTTCACCAAGGGCCGCAAGCTTGAGAAGATCGGGCTGAAGGTCCAGGACACTATCGAGCTGTCCTTCGAGGATGTGCGGGTGCCGGCGGCGAACATGCTAGGCGACGAGGGCGAGGCCTTCTCCTAC
>WHUD01000299.1:0-262 GCA_009377385.1 Actinophytocola sp. | reverse complement strand
CGCAGGAGCGGCTCGCGATCGCCGTCGGCTCCGTCGCCCAGTCCGCACAGGCGATCCAGCTCACCACGGCCCACGTCAAGGACCGGATCGTCTTCGGCGCTCCGCTCTCGGGCATGCAGAACACGAAGTTCGAGCTCGCCGCGATGTCCGCGGAGGTCGAGGCCGGACAGGCGATGCTGGACAAGGGCATCGGCGAGCTCGTCGAGGGCAGGCTGAGCGGCGTCGACGCCGCCAAGATCAAGCTGTTCTGCACCGAGATGCA
>WHUD01000298.1:593-1093 GCA_009377385.1 Actinophytocola sp. | reverse complement strand
CTCGTGCTGATGAGCCGGTCGGGCGAGCCGAAGGACGACGACGGCGCGCTCGAGGCCCTGCGAGCCTCGTCGGCAGAGGTGCACGTCGTGCGGGGGGATGCGGCGAGCGAGGCCGACGTGGCGCGAGTGCTGGGGCGGATCCGCGGCGAGCAGCCTCCGCTCAAGGGAGTGGTCCACACGGCGATGGTGCTTGACGACGACGTGCTCGGCCGCCTGGATCCTGAGCGCTTCCGGACCGTGCTCGCCCCCAAGGTGGCGGGCGCGTGGAACCTCCACCGGCTGACGGCCGAGGACCCCGTCGAGCTCTTCGTGCTGTTCTCCTCGGTCGCCTCGGTGTTCGGCCACCCCATGCAGGGCAACTACGCGGCGGCGAACGCCTTCCTCGACTCCCTGGCCGCGCACCGGCGGGCGCGTGGGCTCCCGGCCCTGACCGTGGGCTGGGGCGCGGTCGACGACGTCGGCTACGTCGCCCGCCACCCGGACATCGCCCAATACATGGG
>WHUD01000298.1:0-583 GCA_009377385.1 Actinophytocola sp. | reverse complement strand
TCGCGGCTTGGACGGGTTCACGCCCGAGCAGGCGGTGCAAACCCTCGAGGCGCTGCTCCGCCGCGAGGCGGCCTACGTGGTCGCCGCCCGCGTCGATTGGGTGCGGGTCATGGAGAGCAGCCCCGGCCTGGGAACGTCGAGGCGCTTCGAGGCGTTCGCCGCCGAGGCCGCGCGCGCCGGCGAGCACGACGGCCAGGCTGCGCAGGATTCCCCTCTCGCGCTCGTGGGCAGCGACCCGCCGCAGGAGCGCCGGGAACGGATCGAGCAGTACCTGATTGGCAAGGTCGCGCGGGTGCTCGGCAGCGCACCGGAGCGGATCGACCCCGACCGGCCGCTCACCGAGCTCGGGTTTGATTCGCTCATGGCCGTCGAGCTGACCTCGGCCATCAAGACCGACCTCGGGGTGCAGCTGCCGGTGGTCAAGGTCCTGGAAGGCGGCAGCTCCCGCGACCTCGCCCGCGCCGCTGGCGACCTGGTCCTCGTGGACGAGACGGCAAGCGAGCCGGCCGACGACGTCCCCGCCGAGGCAGCGGTCGAGTCAGCGCAGCCCGCCGGCACGACGTCAGCGGAGTACCTACTCTCG
>WHUD01000297.1:367-1099 GCA_009377385.1 Actinophytocola sp. | reverse complement strand
TCGCCTTGTGGCCATACCGGTCCCCAATCATCCCCCACAGTGGGGCGGTCAGCGTCTGCATCACCGCAGGGGCGGTGAGCGCGAGGCCGGTCCACCAGGCGACCTCGTCGGGCCGCAGTCCGAGTCCCGCCAAATAGAAAGGCAGCAGCGGGACAACGACGGTCAGCCCACCGACAGCCGCGAACTGCCCGAACCACAAGACGGAATAGGCTCGCCGTACGCTGGTGCGGCCCAGGTGCTGCGTCTCGCCCATCACGCCGCACTCACCGGCACCGAGACGAACGGGTTGGGCACCTGACCCACGGCCGCGGGCATGCTGACGCTCGACGATCGGCCGCGGCTGAGCAACGGTCCCAGGACCTGCCGGGCCGGCCAGCGCGGCGACTTCAGCACCGCTTCCTCAAGGGTCTGCGTCACGTGGTCGGGCAACGCGAGCCGCTCAAGGCAGGACACGACCGCCAAACGCAGCCGGGACCACAGCGCCCGTTCGTCCAGGCCGCGATGGCGGGCGAGGGCGTCGGCGATGCCGTAGAGGTTCACCTGGAAGCCGAGCGTCTGAAGGTACCCCAGCAAGTCGGCCGGATCGGCCACGATGAGCGACTGCGGGGCGCCGGGCTCGACCCGGTACCCCGGGTCGGGGACATCGGCTGTGCCCATCCACCGCGGGTTGAGGCGCAGCGTGTCATGGTCGCGCAGGACGAAGCGTCGTACGGCACCGTCGCCGAGGACGAC
>WHUD01000297.1:0-357 GCA_009377385.1 Actinophytocola sp. | reverse complement strand
GGTAGGACTCCGTATCGGAGGAATCCCAGAGCCATCGCACAGAAGGCGTCGGCCAGGACCCCGAAGCATCCGACCGGGTCGTCGGGCTCGAAGCCGGCCTCGCGTAGAGCCGGGTCGAGCGGGGACCAGTCGTGGGCGGCCAGAGCGGCCATCGGTAGCACCAGCGCGTCGGGATCGGTGCTGCTCGGCGGGTAGGACCGCACCTGTGCGGCGAGCTGACCGGCGCGGTCGCTGAACTCGTCCTCGGGTCGCGCACGCCAGCCGCACCAGGTGCGCTCGTCGCACAGCTCAACGCGGTCGGCGAGAGTCGGGTCCCACCGCAGCAGAAGACGCATCAGCCGCTCGGCGCACTCGGAG
>WHUD01000296.1 GCA_009377385.1 Actinophytocola sp. | reverse complement strand
TGCTGCGCGCCGCCGCGAGCTCGATCGCGAGCGGCAGGCCGTCCAGCTCCTGACAGATCCGGACGAGGGCCGGCTCGTCGCCCGGCGCGATCTCGAAGTAAGGCACCAGTTGCCTCGCGCGCTGCACGAACAGGTGAGCCGCGGGGGAGTGTTCCAGGTCGTCGCGGTGCCGGCCGCGCGGTACAGGAAGCGACGTCACCGGGCGGACCACCTCCGCGGCCAGGCGCAGCCGCTCGCGGCTGGTGGCGAGAACGCGCAGCCCAGCGACCTCGGCGAGCAGCCTGTCCACCAGCGCCGCACAGGCCGACGCGAGATGCTCGCAGTTGTCCAGCACCAGCAGCTGGTCGCGCGCGGCGATCTGCTCGGTCAGCGAGTCGAGCACGGCGTTCCCCGGCTTCTCGCGCACACCGAACGCCGATGCGACCGCCTGGGTCAGCGCGTCGGCGCCGTCCAGGAGTGCCAGCGGCGCCCACCCGATCCCGTCGGGGAAGTCGTCGGCGACCCGGCGGGCGACGGCGAGCGCCAGCTGCGTCTTCCCGACCCCGCCAGGACCGGTCAGGGTGACGAGGCGGTAGCCGTCCTGGCGGAGCAGCGCGGCCACCGCGTCCCTTTCGGCGGCGCGGCCGACCAGCGGGGTGACGGGCGCCGGCGCCCTCGGCGCGCGCCCGCGCTGGCCACCCGCGGTCGCCTTCGCCACCTCGACGAGCTGCTCGAGCTGTGCCTGGCCGAGGCCGAGGGTGTCCGCGAGCACCCGCACGGTGAACGCGCGCGGGCTCCGCCTGCGGCCGCGCTCGAGGGCGGCGACCGCGTCCACGCTGATCCCCGCGCGCTCCGCAAGTGCCTGCTGCGACAGCCCCGCGACGAGGCGGTGCCTGCGCAGCAGGTCACCGAAGGCGCTGTGCTGGTCCCCTGCCACGACGCGTGAACCTTTCACCCCCGGTTCGGCGTCACTGGCTAGGACGTTACGTGCCAGCTATCACGCTTGTCATGGTTTTGTCAGGGCGTCGTACGGGTGGTGTCGATGGCCTTATCGGCACGTACCGGCCAAGCTAGAGGTGCTTGGGGGCACGGGGGACGAAGGTTCACGGCGGGCAGTCCAATC
>WHUD01000295.1 GCA_009377385.1 Actinophytocola sp. | reverse complement strand
CGCCCGGCGCAAGGCGTGGCATCGCAACCTACCACGTGGCCGTCGTGGGGGTGCCGTTTGACACGGGGGTGAGTTACCGGCCCGGCGCCCGTTTCGGGCCGGCACATATCCGGCAATCTTCGCGGCTGCTCCGCCCATACAACCCGGCTCTGGACGTCGAGCCCTTCGGGGTTCAGCAGGTGGTGGACGCGGGCGATATCACCGCCAACCCGTTCAACATCGACGAGGCGATCACCCAGATCCAGCGGGCGTCGGGTTCCCTTGTCCAGGGCCGCAAGAAACTGCTCACGCTTGGCGGCGACCACACCATCGCGCTGCCGTTGCTTCGCACCATGGCCGAGTGTCACGGGCCGGTTGCCCTCGTCCACTTCGACGCTCACTTGGACACCTGGGACACCTACTTCGGGGCGCCGGTCACGCACGGTACGCCCTTCCGCAGGGCGGCCGAGGAGGGCGTCATCGACAAGACCGCCAGCATCCACGTGGGGCTGCGCGGGCCGCTTTACAGCCGGCTCGACCTCAGCGCTGACGCCGAGTGCGGGTTCGCGGCCATCCACTGCCGGGAACTCGCGCGCACCGGGGTCGATGGCGTTGCGAGCCGGATCCGCGAACGAGTCGGCGACCGGCCGGCCTACGTGTCGATCGATGTCGACGTCCTCGACCCCGCCTACGCCCCGGGGACCGGTACACCTGAGGCCGGAGGGATGAGTAGCCGGGAACTGCTGGAAACCATCCGTGGCCTGGCAGGCATGAACCTTATCTCCGCCGACATCGTCGAGGTCGCACCGGCCTACGACCACGCCGAGGTGACCGGCATCGCCGCCGCACACATCGCTTACGAGCTCATCTCGGCACTCGCGCCGGCTCGAGCCCATCGCCCGACACACCTCTCCAGGGAGGCGTCGTGATTCTCGACTACATCGTCATCACGCTGTATTTCGCCGTCATGCTCGCGGCGGGCTGGTGGGGCCTGCGGCGGGCCCGGAACAAGGAAGACTTCCTGGTAGCGGGCCGCCGGCTCGGTCCGGCCTTCTACATGGGCACCCTGGCCGCGGTTGTGCTCGGCGGAGCCTCCACCATCGGCAGCGCAAGCCTCGGCTACCAG
>WHUD01000294.1 GCA_009377385.1 Actinophytocola sp. | reverse complement strand
ATGATCACAGTGCCGGGTTGCCATGCCGCCCGCCGCCATCGTTTGTCCCTTCGGCTCGACGAATCAGCCATGACTCGTCGGCATGTCGGCCCATAACACGGTGCCGGTTCGCTCACGCTCAGCACCCCATCGGGCGCTGTATCGCTTGATCAGGATCAGGCTTGGGTCTCGCTCAGCCATGGATTCGCCGTCACTTCGGGCGGTGGTGGGTGTCTCGACCGCCAGGTGTAGATGCCTCTACCAACCCCGTGGGGACTGGTCAGGTTCGGCGTCGCCCCGGACCACCAGGACACCAAGTCCGTGACGAAGCTGTTCACCAGGACCGCGGGACGCAGCGGGCTGGAGTTCAACCTCAACGTCGAGGTCGGCAACCACGTCAGCCACGAAGAGCTGCTGGCCCACCATCACGCGGTGATCTACGCCGTCGGCGCGTCGAGTGACCGTACGCTCGGTGTACCCGGTGAGGACCTGCCCGGCAGCCACTCGGCCACCGACTTCGTGGCCTGGTACAACGGCCACCCCGACTTCGCCGACCGCACCTTCGGCCTGTCGGCTGAACGGGCGGTGATCGTCGGCAACGGCAACGTCGCCCTCGATGTCGCTCGCATCCTCGCCAGTGACGTCGACGAGCTGGCGCGCACCGACATCGCCGACCACGCCCTCGAGGCGTTGGCGACCAGCAAGATCACCGAGGTGGTCGTGCTCGGCAGGCGCGGGCCGGCCCAGGCGGCGTTCACCAGCCCCGAGCTGCTGGGGCTTGCCGGCACCAGTGGGGTCGACGTCGTCGTCGACCCCGCGGAGGCGATACTGGATTCGCCGACCGAGGCGGCGCTGGCGTCCGAGCCACACGCCATGGCCGGGCTCAAGGCTCAACTCGTCGGCGAGCTGGCCCAGCGACCGATCACCGGGAGCGGCAAGCGCGTCCTGCTGCGGTTCCTCGCTTCCCCGGTCGAGATCACCGGGGAGGACCGGGTGCGTGGGCTGCGCGTGGTGCGCAACGAGCTGGTCGACTCCGGCGACGGCAGGCTCGGCGCGCGGGCGACTGCCGAGACCGAGGACATCGAATGTGGGCTCGTGCTGCGCTCGATCGGATACAAGGGCACCTCACT
>WHUD01000293.1 GCA_009377385.1 Actinophytocola sp. | reverse complement strand
CGTCATACCCACACGCACAAATTGTGCCGATTTGACCGGTCCTGGCCACCACGGCGCCCACTCGCAATCAGCCATGAAAGGTCAGGGCTAGTGCGACACAGCCGGCTAACGCAAGTAGCGGCAGGAATACGAGCCCGGGCATTGCCGGGTCTCGCCATACCCTGACGAGGGCGAGGGCGCGCCGTAAGGTCTCGGAATCGACTCCGCTAACCGCCGGTTGCGCCGACACGCCGACCTCAGGCAGTGCCATACCTAGTCAGCCTCGCTCTGGTGCTGCTCGGACTCAAGCAGTTCCCTCACCTCCGCGAGCGCGCGGGTCATTTGAGCCAGTTGTTCCGTGCGTTCCTTACTGTCCCGTCTCCGCACGGTAATGTCGACCACCGTCGCGCCCGCGATGATGAGAACCAGTCCTGAGATTCCACCCGACACCAGGTACGGCATCTGCTGCGCAACGTTTGTCAGTGCGGCGACATTGGTCCACGTGAAATAGATCGCACCGAACCCTGCCGCTGCCAGCACGAAACCAATCCAGATTCCGGCAACATGAGGCGATGCGGCGAACCGATCGGAAGCCAGGCCGAGGCGACTTGAGCTCCGATTCTCCTCAGCTGGCGCGGGCAGCACGAACTCAGCGGTGTCGTCAACCGCCTCCGTAGGCACGTCGGATTGCCCCCGACCAGCCGAATCATCCGAGTCGCTCCACTGGTCATCGCGGTACGCGTCCTCATGCGCTTCCTGGTTGATGTCGGTGTCTTGGCCTGCCATCGCCGAGTGGCTCGCGGAATCTCGCTTGTCGATATGAAGGGAAGCCTCGGGCGAAGTCCCAGTTGCCGAGCCGGTTGCCGATTCATATCGCACCGTCTTGTGAACGGGTTCCGACATCGAGGCCTCCTCAAAGTGGCGTCAAAGCTATTTCTACACACTCTCGCCTGAAAATACAAGATGCATTTCATTTAATAAGACGCATTTCTTCGCTTTCTTTACCATTTCGACTCGTGGCAAAACGACACACTTAATTCGTCGGAAAATACCGCCGTAAAAGAAAGAACATTTCCCCTACTAAGGAGATCGTAAGTAAGTCGACTTCCTATGCGGTGATGTAGCGCAGGTCG
>WHUD01000292.1 GCA_009377385.1 Actinophytocola sp. | reverse complement strand
TACTAAGGAGATCGTAAGTAAGTCGACTTCCTATGCGGTGATGTAGCGCAGGTCGGGGTCGGCGAAGAATGCGCGGACAAGCTTCGGCATCTTCTGCAGGCGGCGCAGGGCGCTGACGATCTTGGTTTTGAACTCCTCGGCGCTGGTGACGCTGGTGCGGCCGACGCGGTCGTGTTTGACGTTCTTCCAGACCCATTCGTCGGGGTTGAGCTGTGGGGAGTAGGCGGGCAGGAAGAACAGCTTCAGCCTGCCGTCGGTCTCGGCGACGAACTTCTTGACCGTCTTGGCTTTGTGGGCGGGGTGCCCGTCGACGATGAGGTAGACCGGCCCGTCGGTGTCGTGCAGCAGTTTCTTGCAGAACTCGATGAATCGCTCTGCGGTGAAGCTGCCGGTGTAGGTGGAGAACCGCAGCCGTCCTTGGGCGCTGACCGCTGAGATCATGTTCAGGCTGTGGCGGGTGCCGGTGGCCTTGACGATCGGGGTCTGTCCAGCCGGCGCCCAGGTGGTGCCGGCGTGGTAGTCCGAGCGCAGCCCGGCCTCGTCTGCGAAGTAGATGGTGGCGCCGTCCTTCTTGGCCTGGGCGCGGATCGCCGGGAAGTCCTCGGTCTTCCACTTCTCGACCGCCTCGGGGTCGGCCTGCCACGCGCGCCACAGCGGCCGCTGCGGCGACAGACCGAGCCGGCGCAGCAAGCGGCCCACCGCGGACAGCGACAGCCGCACCTCGAACTCGCGGCGGATCAGCTCGGCGATCATCTCCCGTGTCCACAGCGCGAAGTCGAACTGCAGCTGACGCGGATCGACACCGGTGATCAACACGTACAGCTTGCGCAACTGTTCGGCGGACAACGTCGACGGCCGACCCGGTACCGCCCTGGCCTTCAATGCCTGCGGACCGCCGTCGCGGTACTTCGCGATCCAGCCGTAGACGGTCTTGCGGTGCAGCCCGTATGCCGCCGCTACATCCTCCGGATGCTGGCCCGCCTCCACCGCCTGAATCGCCCGGAACCGTATCGTTTCCAGGGTCTGGTGATCCAGCTTTCGGCCGTCGTTTTCGCGCATGCCTCATTTTGGCAGAACGCAAGATCAAAGTCGGCTTACTAACGCGCGTGTTGGTAA
>WHUD01000291.1 GCA_009377385.1 Actinophytocola sp. | reverse complement strand
ATGCACGATGAGGACGTGTTGACTTCCTCCCCACGCCCAAAGGTGGGGGATTCCCCGCCGGGCTCGCGCCCGACAGTTCCTGCTTCCGTTCCCCGAAGGGGATTGCGACAGATGCGTCCCCGGCTATTGCCGGGTCGGTCTCACTCCGTCTCCACAGGCGGTAACCGCCAGCCCGGCGGCCAAGATGTTGCGGGCCGCGTTCACGTCCCGGTCGTGGGTCGCGCCGCACCGACACGTCCACTCCCTGATGTTCAACGGCATCTCGTCTTGCAGCGCCCCGCACTCCGAGCAGGTCTTGCTCGACGGGTAGAACCGATCCACGGCGACGATGGCGCGGCCGTACCACTCGGCTTTGTACTCCAGCATGCTTCGCAGTTCCGACCAGGCCGCGTCGGAGATCGCCCTGGCCAGCGAGTGGTTGCGGACCATGCCCCGCACGTTCAGGTCCTCGATCACGACCACTTGGTTTTCGCGGACGAGTCGAGTGGACAGTTTGTGCAGGTGGTCCCGCCTGCGGTCGCTGATGCGCGCGTAGACGCGGGCGACGTTGCGGCGGGCTTTGGCGCGGTTGTTCGATCCCTTCTGCTTGCGGGCGAGTTGACGTTGCGCTTTGGCAAGACGTTCCCGATCGCGCTTCTCGTGTTTCGGGTTGGTGATCTTCTCGCCGGTCGACAAGGTGGCCAGCGATGTGATCCCTGCGTCTATGCCGACCACGGCATCGGTCGGCGTGTAGTGGGTTGTGCTGGTCTCCACGAGCAGCGACACGAACCACCTGCCAGTGGGATCACGCGACACGGTGATGGTCGTCGGCTCCGCGCCGGCTGGGAGCGGCCGGGACCACGCGATGTTCAGCGGTTCAGCCATCTTAGCGAGGGTGAGTTGGCCGTCTCGCCACCGGAACCCGGAGCGGGTGTACTCAGCGGACTGTCTGCCGCGTTTGCGGGACTTGAACCGTGGGTACTTGGCGCGTTTGCCCCAGAAGTTCGCGAACGCAGTTTGCAGGTGTCGCAGCGACTGTTGGAGCGGCACCGAGGAAACCGCGTTGAGGAACGCAAGCTCGGGGTCTTGCTTCCACTCGGTAAGCAGCCCCGACGTCTGGACGTAGTTGATCCGACGTTGC
>WHUD01000290.1 GCA_009377385.1 Actinophytocola sp. | reverse complement strand
CCCGTGAGCGACGACAGATCGCCCGCGAAGAAATCGAACACGCCCTGGCGAGCTGAGAAGGGAGGAAAGCCGATGGGACGCCTGTGGACCGTTGATGATGTCGCGCACTATCTCGGCGTGCCGGTCAAGACTCTCTACGACTGGCGCACACGCAACTACGGCCCTGCCTGCAAGCGGGTCGGCAAGCACTTGCGCTACCGGCCGGAAGTTGTCGAAGCCTGGTTCGACGCTCTCTGATCAGAAAGGAGTGGGTATGCCTCGGCCACCGACACCGGTCGGCTCGTACGGTGTGATCAACGTAGAGGAGCTGCCACCCACAAAGAACGGTACAAAGCGGTTCCGTGCCAGCACGTACTTTCGGATGGCGGACGGATCGTCCCAGCGGGTCCGGCGTCAGGCAACGTCGCAGGCTCGTGCTGTGGCACGCCTGAAGGCGGCACTGGTTGAGCTGGCTGATGAGGTCAAGGGCGACACGATCAGTGGTTCGACTCGGTTCGCGCGCGTGACTGACCTGTGGTTGGAAGAGCTGGAGCAGGAAGCTAGCCTTGGCAACCTGTCGCCGACGACGGTGCGGCTGTATCGCGGTGCGTTGTCGAACTGGGTGCTGCCTTCGCTCGGGCAACTCCAGAGCCGAGAAGTGCTGGTTGCCAATTGCGACAAGGTGATCAAGAACGCTCGAGCGAAAGCCAGCTACGACACCGCGAAGACGGTCAAAGCGGTGATGTCGGGTGTCTGCGACTACGGCGTACGGCACGGGGCGATGAAGCTCAATCCGGTGCGGTCGATTGCCCGCATGTCGCGCGGTGAGGAACGGACCGTGGTCGCGCTGGACCTGGAGCAGCGCATTGAGTTGATGGCCAAGCTTCGTGAGTATGGGCCGTCACGCCAGCAGGACGCGAAGGGCCGATCGCTGGGTGGGCGCGGTCAGATCTGGCTCGATCTGCCGGACATCATGGAAGCCATGCTCGCGACCGGCGTGCGCCTGGGTGAGCTGCTCGCCCTCGACTCTGCTGAAGTCGATCCGGCCAACGCGACTGTGGTGATCAGCCATCATCTGGTGCGGATCACTGGGCAAGGGTTGGTTCGTCGCCGCAAGCGTAAGGGCAACCGTGATGGGCTGGTGCTCAAGGT
>WHUD01000028.1:39069-39336 GCA_009377385.1 Actinophytocola sp. | reverse complement strand
GACGAGGAGCCGCCACCGCCCGGCCAGGGGCCGGACGAGACATGCGTGAACGTGGAGGAGCGGCCAGCCGCCGAAGTCACTGCGTGCACCGAGCTGATCACACTGGAGACGCCTGATGGCCTGGACGCGAATCCTCCCGAGCGGGAAGTACCAGGGCTGCTACCGGGACGGTAACGGCGACGAGCAGTCGGCTGGCACGTTCACCCAGCGCGCCGAGGCGTTGCGCAAGGCGAGCACGCGGGAGGAGGAGCAGCGCGGTCCGCTGGC